>DATJJH010000138.1:0-41277 GCA_035492395.1 Trinickia sp.
GGCGCAGCATGCAATCGAGCGTCGCCAGGCTCGCATCGACTGTCATCTCTCCGTCTTCGATCCAACGCGCCACTTCGTCGATGCGCGCGAGCCGGTGCTCGCCCACTTCACCGTCCTGGTTGCGCGGGGCGAAGTCGTCGGGCAGCGACAGATCGTAGACGAACACCTGCTCGGCCTGCGTGCCCTCGGGCAACGACTGAAGCACGTGCACGGTGCGGCCCGGCTCGGCCCTCGCCGCCAGGGCGGCCTCGATGCCCGCCTCCTCCCAGCATTCCTTGACGATCGTCTCTTCGATCGACAAGCCCCACGCGATACCGCCCGCGACAACGTTGTCGAGCATGCCCGGATCGGTCGCCTTCGTCTGGCTGCGGCGCGCAATCCAGAGCTGCGGCGCGCGATCGGCGTATTTTACGATGCCGTTCAAATGCACCGCATACGTCATCGTGCCGAAGAAGCGGGAAGCCGCACGCTCGATGTAGGCAAGCGGTGCGCCGTCGAAGGCGTTGCGCACCGCGTACGTTTCGTCGCGCCAGCCGACGATGCGGCCCTGCCCCGCCAACGCGCCAATGACGGCGGCCAGCGCGGCCGAGCGGCGATCGGCGTTCTCGTCGAAGCGGGGCGACAGCTTCACCGCCGCCGCGCCGATCTCGAAGACATCGGACCAAGCGGCGAGCAGCGGCACGTCCTGCTCGCGAATCCAACCGACTTGCTCGGAAGCCATGAAGAACGGCCGGTGCGCCCCCGGTTCGAAACGGCGCGCACGGGCAATGCAAGGCAAACTCATTGGGACTCCTTGTCGATCGATCGCCGTCGTATCAATCGCGTAGCGCCACGCGCAGTCCGAGCGCGATGAAGGTCGCGCCCGCAACCCGATCGAGCCAAACGCCGACTCGCGGCCGGCGCTTGAGCCACGTGCCGAGCGTGCCGGCGAATAGGCCGAAGACCGAAAAGATCGCGAGAGTCTGCAGCATGAAGACGAGGCCGAGCTCGATCATCTGCACCGCGACGCGCTGCGAGCCGTTCGGATCGACGAATTGCGGCAGGAAGACGACGAAAAACAGCGTCACCTTCGGATTCATCATGTTGCCGATGACGCTCTGGCGAAAGACGGCGGACAGCGGTTGGGCCGGCCTATCGTGCGCACTCGCCAAACCGCGGCTCGTCAGGGCTTTCAGGCCGATCCAGATCAAATAGAGCCCGCCTGCGATCTTGACGATCTCGAACGCGAGCGGCGACGAGCGCAAAAGCGCGGCCACCCCGAACGCCGCGAGCGTCGTATGGAACGTCAGCCCGGCGGCAAAGCCGAGCGCGGCCACGAGGCCCGCAGCGCGGCCTTGCGAGATGCCGCGCGCCAGCACCTGTAAGTTGTCGGGGCCGGGTGCGGCCGTGATCGCCACGGAGGCGGCAAGAAACAGTGCGAGATTAGGCATGGCGGTTCGCTAGGTCTAGGGCAACGTCGTGTCAACGTCGACGTCGCTCTCGTTCGAATGCGGACAAAAGCGCGTCAGTGCCCCGGAAAATCGGTCACGGTGTACAGCGGCAAACCGCTCTCGCGCAGCAGCTTCGAGCCGCCGAGATCGGGTAGGTCGACGATCGCCGCGCCTTCGACCACCTCGGCGCCGAGCCGCTCGAGCAACTTCTTTCCGGCCATCATCGTGCCGCCCGTTGCGATCAAGTCGTCGACGATGACGACGCGCTTACCGCTCTCGCAGGCGTCTTCGTGAATTTCGACGGTCGCCGTGCCGTATTCGAGCGCATACGACTCGGATACGGTCTTATACGGCAGCTTGCCGATCTTACGAATCGGAATGAAGCCGAGGTTCAGCTCATAGGCGACGATCGGCGCGATGATGAAACCGCGTGCATCCAAGCCGGCCACGTAGTCGAGTTTCGCTTCCACATAGCGCTCGATGAACAGATCGATGAGCACGCGCAGCGTCTTGGGCCGCTGCAGCAGCGGCGTGATATCGCGAAACTGCACGCCGGGCAACGGCCAGTCGGGAATCGTGCGAATTTGGCTCTTGATGAACGCGGCGGCATCGTGGGGCGCA
Organism: Trinickia sp.; assembly: GCA_035492395.1. Lineage (GTDB taxonomy): Bacteria > Pseudomonadota > Gammaproteobacteria > Burkholderiales > Burkholderiaceae > Trinickia. The sequence continues at coordinate 2,052 of DATJJH010000138.1, forward strand.
TCCGCGGGCGCATTGGACATGAAACTCTCCGCAGGGGGCGGCCGTTCGCATCCGCTTTGAAGCGTCGAAACGCGGCGGAACACGAACGAGCCGTGGTCGATTGATGAAATGAACGGACGGCAGGTGAGCCGGTCAGCCGGCGATCGCCCTCAAACCGCTACACCCGCGCGGCGATTACGCAGCAAGCGCTCCTCGGCCAGCGACAGCGCGTCGGGCAGCCCACGCAGCACGAGGATGTCGGCCTCGCGCAGCTTGGTTTCGGGGCCAGGCTCGACGCCGCGAATGCCGTGCCGCCGGATCGCCGTGACTTCCACGCCCATCGAGGCGAGCCCGAGTTCCTCGAGCGTACGGCCGACGGCGTCGGCATTGCCGTCCACAGCCACCGATTGTAGCCGCACCTGGTCGTGGCCGTCGTCGTCGCCCGGATCGTCGGCGCCGTGGAAGTAGCCGCGCAGCAGGCTGTAGCGCGCGTCGCGCAGCTCCTCGACGCGGCGCACGACGCGGCGCATCGGCACCCCCATCAACACGAGCGTATGCGATGCGAGCATGAGGCTGCCCTCGACGATCTCGGGGATAACCTCGGTCGCACCGGCCGCGAGGAGCTTTTCCAGATCGGCGTCGTCGACCGTGCGGACGATGACGGGCAGCGCCGGTTCCAACTCGTGCACGTTATGCAGCACGCGCAACGCCGAAGGCGTGTTCGCATAGGTGACGGCCACGGCCGCGGCTCGATGAATACCGGCCGCGACGAGCGACTCGCGCCGCGCCGCATCGCCGAACACGACCGATTCGCCCGCGGCGGCGGCCGCGCTGACGCGATCGGGATCGAGGTCGAGCGCGACATACGAGAGCCCCTCGTGTTCGAGCATGCGCGCAAGGTTCTGTCCGGCGCGGCCGTAGCCGCAAATAATGACGTGGGCGTTCTGCCGCAGGCTTTGCGTGGCGATGCGCGTCATCTGCAGCGACTGCTGCATCCATTCCGTCGACGACAGGCGCAGCACGATGCGGTCGGCATTTTGAATCAGGAACGGCGCCGCGAGCATCGACAGCAGCATCGCGGCCAGAATCGCCTGCAGCAGCGTGGCATCGACGAGATGCTTGTCGAGAATCAAATTGAGCAGAACGAAGCCAAACTCGCCCGCTTGGGCGAGCCCGAGGCCCGTGCGCATGGCGACGCCCGGTGTCGCGCCGAACACCCTCGCCAGCCCGGTGATCATGACGATTTTGAGCAGCACCGGCGCGAGCAGGAAGGCGAGCACGAGCAGTGGATGGGCGACGAGCACGCGCGGATCGAGCAGCATGCCCGTCGTCACGAAGAACAAACCGAGCAGCACGTCCCGAAACGGCTTGATGTCCTCTTCCACCTGGTGGCGATAGGGCGTCTCGGCGATCAGCATTCCCGCGATGAAGGCGCCGAGCGCGAGCGACAGGCCGAATTTGTCGGTAACGAACGCCGCGCCGAGCGTGACCAGCAGCAGGTTCAGGACGAACAGCTCCTGAGAGCGCCTGCGCGCCACGACGTTGAACCAGCGCGTCATGAAGCGCTGGCCGACGAAGAGCAGCAGCGACAACGCCACGACGATCTTCAGCGCGGCGATGCCGAGCGTCTTGGCGAGATCGTGCGAGTCGCCGCCGAGCGCCGCGATCACGATCAACAGCGGCACGACCGCCAGATCCTGAAACAGCAGCACGCCGAAGATATTGCGGCCATGCTCGGTTTCGATCTCGAGCCGCTCGGCCAGCATTTTGCTGACGATCGCCGTGGAGGACATGGCCAGCGCGCCGCCAAGCGCGATGCTGCCCTGCCAAGTCACGTGCATCCAGCGCTCGACGAGCAGCCCGACCAGCACCGACACGCCCACGGTGCCGATGACCTGCAGGAGCCCGAGCCCAAAGACGAGCGTGCGCATGGCGCGCAGCTTGGCAAGCGAGAACTCGAGCCCGATCGAGAACATGAGGAACACGACGCCGAACTCGGCGAGATTTTGCGCACGCTCGGAATCCGGCGCGAGGCCGAGCGCATGCGGCCCGACGACGATCCCGACCGTCAGGTAGCCGAGCATGGGCGGCAAATTCAACGAGCGGAACAATACGACGCCCACCACTGACGCGAGCAGCAGAAAAAGCGTCATCTCGAGCGGAGAAATCACGTGCGAAGCGTCCTCGTTCGTCAGCGGAGCGCACGGGCACGCGAAGCGCGCCGCGCGTTCGGTTTTAAAAGCCTCGAAGCGGCCAGTGTCCTGTCCCGTCAGTTCTTTGATAAATGAAATTGTCCATTTGGCCGTCAGGCAAGGACTGAGGAGGCGTCATAGCCGCCGCTATGGCAACGACGAACGACGCCGCATGGCGGCCAAATGGGCGATTTCATATCAAAGGAACTGACGGCACAGGGCACTTGGGGCCCGGCGCGGCGAACAACGCCTTTGCTATACTCCGGCGAATGATAGCGAAAATCAATGGCGACCGGGCGTTGGCGCTCGCCCGGGAAGTCCTCGACATCGAAGCCGACGCCGTGCGCGGGCTTCGCGATCAAGTCGACGAGCGCTTTGTCGCCGCGGTCGACTTTCTTTTGAGCTGCCGTGGCCGCGTCGTCGTATCCGGCATCGGCAAATCAGGCCATATCGCCCGCAAGCTTGCCGCCACGCTCGCCAGCACGGGTACGCCCGCGTTCTTCGTGCACCCGGCCGAAGCGAGCCACGGCGATCTGGGCATGGTCACGCAGGACGACGTCTTCATCGCGCTCTCCAATTCCGGCGAATCGGAAGAACTCGTCGCGATCCTGCCGCTCGTCAAGCGGCTCGGCGCCAAGCTCATCGCGATGACGGGGCGGCCGCAATCGACGCTCGCCACGCTCGCCGACGTCCACTTGAACGCCGGGGTGAAGAAAGAAGCCTGCCCGCTCGAACTCGCCCCCACGGCCAGCACGACGGCTGTTCTCGCCCTGGGCGATGCGCTGGCCATGGCGGTGCTCGACGCCCGCGGCTTCAGCGCCGACGATTTCGCCCGTTCGCACCCGGGCGGCGCGCTCGGCCGGCGTCTGCTGACCTACGTACGCGACGTCATGCGCACCGGCGATCAGCTGCCGCAAGTGGCCGCAGGCGCGACCGTGCGCGACGCGCTGTTCCAACTGACGGCCAAGCGCATGGGCATGACGGCCATCGTCGATGACGCCGGCCGCGTGGAAGGCATCTTCACCGACGGCGACTTGCGCCGCGTCCTCGAGCGCACGGGCGATTTCCGCGAGCTGCCGATTCTCGACGTGATGACGCGCACGCCGCGTACGATCGGGCCCGACCATCTCGCCGTCGAAGCCGTCGAATCGATGGAGCGCCACCGCATCAATCAAATGCTCGTGGTCGACGCCGAAGGCAAGCTGATCGGGGCGCTGAACATGCACGACCTGTTTTCGAAGAAGGTGATCTGATGGCTGCCGCGCCCCTCACGGCGACTGAACGCGCGAGCCGCGTCAAGCTGATGATTTTCGACGTCGACGGCGTACTCACCGATGGCAGCCTGATGTTTACGGCCCAAGGCGATTACATGAAGTCGTTCAACTCGATGGACGGCCACGGCCTCAAGCTACTCGGCGAGGCCGGCATTCAAACGGCGATCATCACGGGCCGCCGCTCCGATATCGTGCTCGCTCGCGCGCAGGAGTTGCGCATCTCGCACATTTATCAAGGCGTGGCCGACAAAGTCTCGGCATTCGTCGAACTGATGCGCGAGGCGAATGTCACGGCCGAGCAATGCGGCTACATGGGCGACGACTGGCCCGATCTCGGCGTGCTCACGCGTTGCGGGTTCGCCGCGGCGCCCGCCAACGCCCACCCGGACGTCATCGCGCGCGCTCATTGGGTATCGGAATCGCGCGGCGGACAAGGCGCGGCGCGCGAAGTCTGCGATGCGCTGCTGCGCGCCCAGCACCGCTACGAGGCGCTGCTCGCGGCCGCCTGCGGAGCCTCGCGCGCATGAACCCGTCGCGCCTCACGTCGCTCTTGTCCCTGATCGCGCTCGCCGCGCTCGCGGGCGGCACCTACTGGCTGCTGGTCGCGACGCGCCCGCCCGCCGCGACCAGCGACGACAGCGTCAAGACGCATAGCCCCGATTACTTCGCCGATCGCTTCTCCGTTTCCGAGCTCGATCAGTCGGGCACGACGCAATACCGGCTGACGGCGACCAAGATGGTGCACTACGAGGACGACGAAAACAGCGACCTCACGCTGCCCGCGATTCGCGCCTTCCAGCCTGGCAAGCCCATCGTGACAGCCACCGGCGAGCGGGGCACGGTCAATGGCGACGCCTCGATCGTCGACTTGTACGATAACGCGCGAATCGTGCGTGCGCCGGGCGCGGGTGATCCCGAAATGCAGGCGGACTCGGTCCATTTCCGCGTGCTCGTGAACGACGACGTTATTGAGACGGAAAAGCCGGTTAAACTGCGGCGCGGCCAGTCCGTGGCAACGGCTAGCGCCATGAAGTACAACAATGTCACCCGCGTGATGCAGCTTTTCGGCAATGTCCGAGGGTTCATCGCGGCTTCGGACGCATCGGGCGGCGGCAATGCCGGCGCCGGTTCGAAGTAGCCGGGTCCCATCCTTTCGTAGCGTGACTGCATGAACGAATCGTTCTCTCCTACCGGACGCCGGCCGGCGCGCGTCGGCCTCGCAGCGATGCTTTCGCTGCTCGCGTGCTTTGCCCTTGCGCCCGCGGCCCACGCGGAGCGCGCCGACAAGGACAAGCCGCTGAACATCGAAGCGGACAACATGACCTACGACGATCTGAAGCAGGTCACCATCTTCACCGGCCATGTCATCGCCACGAAGGGCACGATCCTCATCAAGGCCGACCGCGTGGATGTGCGCCAGGATCCCCAGGGGTATCAGTACGCAACCGGCACGATGGATCCGCACAGCAAGGATCTCGCTTATTTCCGTCAAAAACGCGAAGGCATCGACGAGTATGTCGAGGGCAACGCCGAGCGGATCGACTACGATGGCAAGCAGGACTTGACGACGCTCACCACGCGCGCCACGGTCCGCCGCTTGCAAGGCCTGACGACGCTGATGGACGAAGTGCACGGCAGCGTCATTACGTACGACGGCCAGAACGACTTCTATACCGCGCGCGCCGGGAAGGACGTGGCCGGCCCCGGCAACCCGACCGGCCGCGTGCGCGCGATGCTGTCGCCGCGCAACGGGGCCGCCGCGCCGCTCACGGGCGCCCCGGCCAAGCTCGCGCCCGCGTCGCAGATCCAAGGAAACGTGCCGCAGTGAATACGCTATCCACCCCAACCGCTACGACGGACGCCGCGCCCGGGCCCGCGCAGGCTCGCGGCTCGAGCTCGCTCGTCGTACGCAATCTGAAGAAGCGCTACGGAACGCGCACGGTCGTGAAGGACGTCTCGCTCGACGTGAAAAGCGGCGAAGTGGTCGGCCTGCTCGGGCCGAACGGGGCCGGCAAAACCACGTCGTTCTACATGATCGTGGGCCTCGTGCCCCTCGATGCCGGCGAAATCATCCTCGACGGCAAGTCGATCAGCCTGCTGCCGATCCACAAGCGCGCCGGCCTCGGGCTGTCCTACCTGCCGCAGGAAGCGTCGGTGTTCCGCAAGCTGACGGTCGAGGAGAACATCCGCGCCGTGCTCGAGCTGCAGCACGACGAGCAGGGCAAGCGGTTGTCGAAATCAGCGATCGAAGCACGCACCGAAGCGCTGCTCGATGAACTGCAGGTGTCGCATCTGCGGGAAAACCCGGCCCTCTCGCTTTCGGGCGGCGAACGCCGGCGTGTCGAAATCGCGCGCGCACTGGCGACGAACCCGAGCTTCATTCTGCTCGACGAGCCTTTTGCCGGCGTCGACCCGATCGCCGTGCTCGAGATCCAAAAGATCGTCAAATTCCTCAAGCAGCGCAATATCGGCGTCCTGATCACCGATCACAACGTGCGCGAGACGCTCGGCATCTGCGATCACGCCTACATCATCAGCGACGGCTCCGTGCTCGCGGCGGGCGCGCCGCGCGAGATCATCGAAAACGAGAGCGTGCGCCGGGTCTATCTCGGCGAGCACTTCCGGATGTAAGGTCCGGATCACGTTTACCCCCATTGTTATGCGGACGGCGTAGGCCGCGGCGGCGTGCCGGCGCGCGGCCGCTTGTCGTCGGCGCCGCCAGGTTCCCGGCGCGAGGCAAAGTCTCTACAATGAAAGACACATTGCCATGAAAGCCAGCCTCCAACTCCGCCTATCGCAGCATCTTGCGCTCACCCCTCAACTGCAGCAGTCGATCCGATTGCTGCAGTTGTCGACGCTCGAACTGCAGCAGGAAGTCGCGATGGCCGTCGCGCAAAACCCGCTGCTCGAATCCGAAGACGAATGGATCGCGAGCCCGTTGCGCGTCGCGGCCGACGGCACGGTGATCGCTCAGGCGCCGACATCGTCCGCGCCCGAACCCATGAGCGGGGCCGGCACGCCCGAAAGCGCCGAGCGCAGGGACGGGAACGACGGCGCGGGCGGCGATGACTACGGCGCGCTCGGCAGCAACGACGGCGGCGATTCGTCGCAGTGGAATCTGGACGATTACGGCCGCTCGCCGACCGCCTCCGACGACGATGACCTTCCGCCGCTGCAGATCCACGAGGCGACGACCACGCTGCGCGACCACCTCATGGCGCAGCTGCGCGTCACGCAAGCGAGCCAGCGCGACCGCGCGTTCATCACATTTCTGATCGAATCGCTCGACGACGACGGCTATCTGACGGCTTCGCTCGACGAGGTCTTGGCCGATTTACCCGAGGAACTCGAAGTCGACCTCGACGAACTGGGCGCGGCCCTTGCGCTGCTCCAGAGCTTCGATCCGGCCGGCGTAGGCGCCCGCTCGGCGTCGGAGTGCTTGAGGCTGCAGCTGCTGCGCCTGCCCGATTCCGCCACGCGCAAGCTCGCGCTCGAGATTTCAGCCAACCATCTCGAATTGCTCGCCGCGCGCGATTTCACGCGGCTGCGCAAGCAGCTGAAAGCGACCGACGACGAGCTGCGCGATGCGCACGCCTTGATCCGTTCGCTGGAGCCCTTTCCGGGCGCGGCATACGGCAAGGCGGAAGCCGATTACGTCGTGCCGGACATCATGGTGAGAAAAGTCGCGGGGGGCTGGCTGGCCGAGCTCAATCCGGAGGTGATGCCGCGCCTTCGCATCAATCATCTCTACGCGAACATCTTGCGCAATAACCGGGGCGATCCGGGCAGCGGCTCGCTGCGCCAACAGCTGCAAGAAGCGCGCTGGCTGATCAAGAACATCCAGCAGCGTTTCGAAACGATCCTGCGCGTGGCTCAGGCCATCGTCGAGCGCCAGAAGAACTTTTTCGTGCATGGCGAAATCGCCATGCGCCCCTTGGTTTTGCGGGAAATAGCTGATACGCTGGGCCTACACGAATCGACTGTATCGCGTGTGACAACCGGCAAGTACATGCTCACCCCGTTCGGGACGCTTGAATTTAAGTACTTCTTTGGTTCGCACGTGTCGACCGATACGGGGGGCGCGGCCTCATCCACGGCCATTCGCGCGCTCATCAAGCAACTGATAGGAGCCGAAGACTCGAAAACTCCCCTTTCGGACAGCCGCATAGCCGAACTGCTGGCGGAGCAAGGTTTCGTGGTCGCACGCCGGACGGTTGCCAAGTACCGCGAAGCACTCAAGATCCCGGCAGTTAACTTGCGCAAGTCTCTTTAGGCTTTCCGCGTTTTGCGGAGAGCGTTTACCGGCCCCAACGCCATCAGCGGCATCGGCCGGCCGATACGACCCGCCGCTCGTCAGTCACGCGGGGTGATGACTCGAGCGGGCCGCTCCCGACCGGCGCTGCCGCACCGATGGTGCCAGGCAGCCATTTGTTTGGAGAGCACTATGAATCTGAAGATCAGTGGACACCATCTCGAAGTTACGCCGGCGTTGCGAGAATACGTGATCACCAAGCTCGACAAGGTGCTAAGACATTTCGATCAGGTGATCGATGGCAATGTGGTCCTCTCGGTCGACAACCATAAGGAAAAGGATAAGCGGCAGAAGGTTGAAATCAGCCTTCACTTAAAGGGCAAGGATATCTTCATCGAAAGTGCGAACGGCGATCTGTACGCCGCGATCGATCTGATGGTCGATCGGCTCGACCGCCAAGTCGTCCGCCACAAGGGGCGCATTCAAGAACATCAGCACGAGGCGATCAAACATCACGACGTGCCGCCGATCGGCGAGCAAGCACAGCAGTAGGACGACGGTCGACGCCGAGGCCGTCTCACCCCGCGTAAGAGGCCGCCCTGTTTCGGGCGGCTTTTTTATGGGCGCGCCCCTCCGAGCCCTGGTTGCTTGGCACGGCGCACCATCCGGTCGAGCCCTGTTCTATAATGTGCCGGTTATTAAGGGGCAGCCGGCCGGCCCGCAGCCCGACAGCGCCGGTAAGAAATGCCGCGCGCACGGCCGAAAATCGACAACCAGCCAGTTGCCGCGAGGAGCGCCCAGGCGACGCGTTAGCCTGCCAACATGAATCGTTTAGCCAAATTTCTTCCGCTCGAAAACGTCGTTATCGGCCTTTCCGTAACCAGCAAGAAGCGCGTGTTCGAGCAAGCGGGCTTGATTTTCGAAAACCAGAACGGAATCGCCCGAAGCGCAGTCACAGACAATCTCTTTGCACGCGAACGGCTCGGCTCCACGGCGCTCGGGGAAGGCGTCGCGATCCCTCACGGGCGCATCAAAGGCCTGAAGCAGCCGCTCGCCGCGTTCGTGCGCCTGGACCAGCCGATCCCGTTCGAATCGCCCGACGGACAGCCCGTTTCGCTGCTGATCTTTTTGCTCGTTCCCGAACAGGCCACCCAGCAGCATTTGGAAATCCTCTCGGAAATCGCCCAGTTGCTGTCCGATCGCGAAGCGCGCGAACGCCTGCACACAGAACCGAATCGCGAAGAGTTGCATCGCCTGCTCACCCAATGGCACCCTTGAGCTTGCCGTAGCGCTCGAACCGTAAGGCAAGCGCGCCGGCCCGGTGCGCTTGCCGCGCGCCGTTCATCGGCCTTGGCGGGCAGGTCGGCGCACGTCGTCGCCGCGCGCGTCGCGGTCAATCAGGAGCAAGGGATTCATGGATACCTCCAGCATCAACGCCCAGAGCATTTTCGACGACAACGCGGCCATGCTCAAACTGAGCTGGTTGACGGGGCATGAGGGCTGGGAGCGCGGCTTCTCGGCCGAAACGGTCGCCAATGCAACGTCGAGCGCGGACCTCGTCGGCCACTTGAACTTGATCCACCCGAACCGGATTCAGGTGCTCGGAGAGGCCGAGGTCAACTATTATCAGCGCCAAACCGACGAGGACCGCTCGCGGCACATGGCCGAACTGATCGCGCTGGAACCCCCGTTTCTTGTCGTCGCGGGCGGCGTCGCCGCCCCGCCTGAACTCGTCTTGCGCTGCACGCGCTCGTCGACGCCGCTTTTTACGACGCCGATGTCGCCCGCCGCCGTCATCGACAGTCTGCGCCTCTACATGTCGCGCATCCTAGCGCCGCGCGCGACGCTGCACGGCGTGTTCCTCGATATTCTCGGCATGGGCGTCCTGCTCACGGGCGACTCCGGTCTCGGCAAGAGCGAACTCGGCCTCGAACTCATCAGCCGCGGCCATGGGCTCGTCGCTGACGATGCGGTCGATTTCGTGCGGCTCGGCCCCGATTTCGTCGAAGGACGCTGCCCCCCGCTGCTGCAGAACCTGCTCGAAGTGCGTGGCCTGGGTTTGCTCGACATCAAGACGATCTTCGGGGAAACGGCGGTGCGCCGCAAAATGAAGCTCAAGCTGATCGTTCAGCTCGTGCGCCGGCCCGATGGCGAATTCCAGCGTCTGCCGCTCGAGAGCCAGACGGTCGACGTGCTCGGGCTGCCAATCAGCAAGGTCACGATTCAGGTTGCGGCCGGCCGCAATCTGGCCGTGCTCGTCGAGGCCGCCGTGCGCAACACCATTTTGCAACTGCGCGGGATCGACACGTTGCGCGATTTCATGGATCGGCAACGCATTGCGATGCAAGATCCCGATAGCCAGCTGCCCGGCAAGCTCATGTAAGCAGTCCTAAGCAGGTTGCCCGAGCGGGCGCGCCCGAGCGCATCGGCAAGTCGTCTTTCAACGGCACGACCGAGCCCGGACGCAAGTGCTATGATGAAACGAACTGGTTCTTCCTCCATGCGCATCGTTCTGATCACCGGCATTTCCGGCTCCGGCAAATCCGTCGCGTTGAACGCACTCGCCGACGCAGGCTACTACTGCGTCGACAACCTGCCGCCGCGCTTTCTGCCCGCGCTCACGCAGTACCTCGCGAGCGAGGACCAGGGGCACGAGCGGCTGGCCGTGGCGATCGACGCGCGCTCGAGCGCCTCGCTCGACGAAATGCCGGGCATCATCCGCGATTTGGCGAGCGCGCACGACGTGCGCGTACTGTTTCTGAATGCGAGCACGCAGTCGCTGATCCAACGTTTTTCCGAAACGCGCAGGCGCCACCCGCTCTCGGGCACCCCCGCTCACGACGCCGACGTCGGCCTGCTTGCCTCGCTCGAGGAAGCGATCGAGCGCGAGCGCGAACTCGTGGCGCCCCTCGCGGAATTCGGCCATCAGATCGATACGAGCAGTCTGCGCGCGAATGTCCTGCGTGCGTGGGTCACGCGCTTCATCGAGGAGCAGCGCGAAGGTTTGATGTTGATGTTCGAGTCGTTCGGGTTCAAGCGCGGTCTGCCGCTCGACGCCGATTTCGTCTTCGACGTGCGCGCACTGCCCAATCCGTATTACGATCATCGCCTGCGCCCGCTCACCGGGCGCGATCAGCCTGTCATCGATTACCTCGACGCGTTGCCGATCGTGCATGAAATGACCGACGACATCCACGCATTCGTCATGAAATGGCTGCCGCGTTTTCGCGAAGACAATCGCAGCTATTTGACCGTCGCGATCGGATGCACGGGCGGACAGCATCGCTCCGTGTTCATCGCCGAAACGCTCGCCGCGCGGCTCTCGCGCCAAGCGACCGTCATCGTTCGGCATCGCGATGCGCCGGTCGCCGTCGGCGAATCGTCACGTTTGGTGGCTTAACCCGCCGCGGCCTACGCGGCAATTCGAAGCGTGCGCCATGACCTCTACGCCTGCCGTCTACGCTGATCTGCCGCTCTTTCCCCTCCATACGGTCCTGTTTCCGGACGGGCTGTTGCCGTTGAAGATTTTCGAGGCTCGGTACCTCGACATGGCGCGGGCCTGCCTGCGCGATAACTCGCCTTTCGGCGTCTGCCTGCTCAAGAGCGGCGGCGAAGTCGCTCAGGAAAACGTGCCCTGCGTGCCCGAGGCAATCGGCACGCTTGCGACGATCGAGCAATGCGATGTCGACGATTTCGGCATGCTGCTCGTGCGCGCACGCGGGACGCGGCGATTCCGTCTGCTGTCGCATCGCAAGGAGCCGAGCGGGCTGCTCGTCGGCATGGCCGAACCGCTGCCCGACGACATGCCGCTCGAAGGGGTCGACGCGATCACGAAGTTCGGCGCCTGCGCCGAGGTGCTCGAGCGCATCATCGATACGATCCGAGAACGCGATCCCGACAGCGTGCCGTTCGCGGAGCCGTTCCGTTTCGACGATCCAAGCTGGGTCGCCAATCGGCTGTCCGAAATCCTGCAGATTCCCCTGCGCGCGCGCCAAAAGCTCATGGAGCTGGCCGATGCCAACGCGCGCATCGATGCAGTCCACCACTACATGCAGCAACATCAGTTGCTTTGACGGGGGCGCTCACGCGCACCGCGGCGCGGTCCCCTATCGTCAGATCAGCGAACCTCTGAGCGCGTCGAGCAGTTTGCGCACGGGCGCCGGCACGCCATAGTCGTCGATTTGAGCCAGCGGCACCCACGCCGTCGCGTCGTCGTGCGCTTCGATCCCAGCTGAACTCGGCATGCCGCTCGGGCTCGACTCACGGCCTAGATCGGCGCAGCGCGGCTCGATCTCGAGCTTGAAATGCGTGAACGTGTGGGCAAGGGGCGCCAAACGCTCGAAGCCTCGGGCGGCCCCGAACGCTTGGGCGCGCTCGGCCAGCGCCGCTTCGTCGGGCGCCTCCGGCAGGCTCCACAGGCCGCCCCAAATGCCCGACGGCGGCCGCCGCTCGAGCAGCACCGAGGCGCCGTCGCGTAGCACGAGCATCCATGTACGGCGCGTCGGCACCGTCTTCTTCGGCCGGGCGGCCGGCAACTCGCGCTGGCGTCCCGTCGCGTGGGCCACGCAATCGGTCGCGAACGGGCAGCGGGCGCAGTCCGGTTTGCCGCGCACGCACAGCGTCGCCCCGAGGTCCATGAGGCCTTGCGTGTAAGCGCTCACGTCGTCGCTCGATGCGTCCGGCGCCGGCATCAAGCGCTCGGCCAGCGTCCACATCGCGTTCTCGACGCGCTTTTCGCCCGGAAAACCTTCGATGCCGAACACGCGAGCCAGCACCCGCTTGACGTTCCCGTCCAAGATCGTCGCGCGCGCGCCGAATGCGAAGGAAGCGATCGCCGCCGCGGTCGAGCGGCCGATGCCGGGCAATTGCGCCAACGCCTCCGGCGAAGGGGGAAACACCCCGCCGTGCTGTTCGACCACCGCCTGCGCGCACCGGTGCAGGTTTCGCGCGCGCGAGTAATAGCCGAGGCCCGCCCATAGCGCCATGACGTCGTCGATCGGCGCGCTCGCCAAGGCCCCGACGTCGGGGAAGCGAGCGAGAAATTTCGCGTAATACGGAATGACCGTCGACACCTGCGTCTGCTGCAGCATGATCTCGGACAGCCAGATCCAGTATGGATCGCGCGTGTTCTGCCACGGCAAGTCGTGACGTCCGTGACGGCGTTGCCAATCGATCAGTCGCGAAGCGAATGCCGCTTGCAGCGGCGAGGCGGATTCTTCCGCCGGGGTTGGGAATGCGGACATGTGAGGCGAGCGGTCAGCGCTGGCAGTGCGCGCAGTAGTAAGTGGAGCGTTGCCCCTGGACGATTTGGCGAACGGGCGAGCCGCACACGCGGCACGGTTGCCCGGCACGATCATAGACGAAGCAGTCGAGCTGGAAATACCCGCTCGATCCGTCGCTTCCCACGAAGTCTCGCAGCGTGCTGCCGCCGCGCTCGATCGCGGCGGCCAGCGTCGCGCGCACCGCGTCGGCCAGACGTTCGCAGCGCGCGAGCGATACGCGGCCAGCCGGCGTCGTCGGCCGAATGCCGGCGCGAAACAGGCTCTCCGACGCATAGATATTGCCTACGCCGACCACGATTTCACCGGCGAGCAGCAACTGCTTGATGGACGCCGTGCGTCCTCGCGTACCGCGAAAAATGACTTCGCCGCTGAATTGCTCGCTGAACGGCTCCACGCCCAGGCTCGCGAGCAACGGATGCGTGCGTACGTCGCCCGCGGCGCGCTCGTGCCACAGGACGGCGCCGAACCGGCGCGGATCGCGGTAGCGAAGCACGAATTCGTCGAAGATCCAGTCGATGTGATCGTGCTTGGCGGGCGGCGCCGCTTGTTCGTTCATCAGCACACGCAGCGTGCCGGTCATGCCGAGGTGGACGATGAACCAGCCGGCGTCGGTTTCGAACAGCAGGTATTTGCCGCGCCGCTCGACTCTTCGAACGGCCTGGCGCGCCAGCGCGGCCGAGAGCTCGGGCGGCACGGGCCAGCGCAGGGCGCTCGTGCGCACGTCGACGCGCTCGACGCGGCGGCCGGTGACGTACGGCTCGATGCCGCGGCGTGTGACTTCGACTTCTGGCAGCTCGGGCATGGCTAGATGGGTGGGGATAGGTGTGTAACTTGCATGGTCCAATCTGCGTGTATTGTAGCGAGCGCGTTACAATCGACCGAAACCTCGAACGGATCTCCATGATTTTGTCCATCAAGCAGCTCTTCAGGCGCCCGGTCGGCGCCCGCCCCGCATGGCGCCTCGCGCCGGCGGGCCGCATCGTCGCCGCTGTCCTGTGCGCCTGGACGTTCGTCGCGCTGCCCGCGCACGCGCAAGATCCGGCTCCGTCCGACGATAGCGCCGCGAGCCCGTCGGATTTGTTCGGCCCGGCCCTGCCCGACGAGAAGAAGGATCTGCCCGACGTCGCGCTGTCGAGCCAAATCGTCTTCCAAGTCTTGGCCGCCGAAATCGCCTTGCAGCGCGACCAGCCGGCGCCCGCCTATCAAACGTATCTCGCGCTGGCCCGCGATACGCACGATCCGCGCATGGCGCAGCGCGCGGCCGAAATCGCGCTGGCGGCGCAAAGCCCATCCGATGCGCTGGCGGCGGCTCAGCTGTGGCACGAATACGCGCCCGATTCGGAGCGCGCCGTGCAGCTCGACGCCTCGCTGCTCGTGCTTTCGGGCAAGCCCGACGACGCCAAGCCCCTGCTCGCGAGCGAACTGTCCAAAGTGCCCGCCGAAAACCGCGGCAACGCCTTGCTCGCCCTGCAAACGCTCATCTCGCGCGGGCCCAATCGCGTAGGCGGATTGCAGGTTCTGCAGGATCTGCTGAAAAACGACATGGATCGGCCCGAGGCGCAGCTCGCGATCGGCCGCCAGCAATTGCTCGCCGACGATCGTCCCGGTGCGCGCGCCTCGTTCGAGCACGCGCTCAAGATCAAGCCCGATTTCCTTCCCGCGGCCCTCACGCTGGGACAGATGGGCCCCGAGGAGCGCAAGGAAGGCATCGCGTCGTTCGAGTCGTACGTGAAGCAAAATCCGAAGGCGCGCGATGCGCGTCTCGCGCTGGCCCAGCTGTATTTGTCGAGCGACCGGCTCGACGACGCGCAAAAGCAGTTCGAGGCGCTGCGATCGCTGGATGCGCACGATCCGATGCCGCTGCTCGCGCTTGGCCTCATCAAGGTTCAGCAGAAGCAATACGACGTCGCGCAGAAATACCTCCTGCAGTACGCCGATTTGACCGAGAAGACGCCGGGCGCCGATCCGGGCCAGGCGTATCTTTATCTCGCGCAGCTCGCGCTCGAGCAAAAGCATGACGACGACGCGGGCAAATGGCTGGACAAAGTCCCGCAGTCGAGTTCGCAATACGCGGCGGCGCGCGTGACGCGGGCGCAATTGCTCGCCAAAGCCGGCAAAATCGACGATGCGCGCAAGATCCTCGCCGATCTGCAGCCCGCCGACCCGCGCGAGCAAGCACTTATCGCGCGTACGGATTCGGCCATCCTGTTCGACGCAAAGCGCTATCGCGAAGCCGAAGCGCGTTTGCAGGAAGCGAACGATGCGTTCCCGAACGACCCCGAGATCCAGTACGACTACGCGATGGCGGCCGAGAAGAACGGCCACTACGACCTGATGGAAAGCGTGCTGCGCAAGCTGATCAAGGAGCAGCCCGACAACCCGCAGGCCTACAACGCACTCGGCTACTCGCTCGCCGATCGCAACCAACGGCTGGACGAAGCGGACAAGCTGATCGAAAAGGCCTCCGCGCTCGCGCCGAACGACGCGTTCATCATGGATAGCCTCGGCTGGGTCAAGTATCGCCGGGGCAATACGGCCGACGCGACCAAGCTGCTCAAGCGCGCGTACGACATTCAGCCGAACGCCGAGATCGGCGCTCACCTGGGGGAAGTCCTCTGGAAAAGCGGCGATCAAACGCAGGCGCTCGATACCTGGCGCCGCGCCCGCAAGCTCGAGCCCGACAACGATACGCTCGTCAAGACGCTCGAACGCTTTCAGGTCAATGCAAACAATCTCTGATGCCCGCTTTGTCTTCCGTTTTTAGGCACGCGCGTCGCGCTTCGTTGAGCGCGGCGGCCGCGCTCGCCGTCGCGCTCGCCGGCTGCGCCACGTCGCCGCACGGTCCCTCGACCTCGAACGCCACGCCGGAGCTGTCGACGCAGACGAGCCACGCCTACCATGGTCGCTTCGCCGTCCGCTACGTCGATCAGAACGGCAAACCCCGCAACGCCTACGGCAACTTCGACTGGCAGCAGCAAGGCGATACCGTCACGCTGCAGTTGCTCAATCCCTTGGGGCAAACACTCGCGATCGTGACGTCCTCGCCCGCGTCGGCGTCGCTCGAACTGCCGAACCGCCAGCCTGTCACCGCCGATAACGTCACCGACCTCATGCAGCACACGCTCGGCTTCGCGCTGCCCGTCGAAGGGCTGCGCTATTGGCTCGCGTCGTCGCCGGCGCCCAGTTCGCGGGCGAAAACCGTCGTCGATCCGGACCAAACATCGAGGCTCAAGGAAATCGACCAAGAAGGCTGGACGATCCAGTACCTCGCCTACGCCGATGCGCCCGCGACGGGCGTCAAGCGGCTCGATTTGACGCGCGAGAATCCGCCCCTCGACATCAAGCTCGTGCTCGACCGCTGATCGCGCGAGGCTCGCTTCAACCCGCTTTTCACATGATCGAAACGACCGATTCGCTGCGCGACTGCGCGGCCCCCGCCAAACTCAATCTGTTCCTGCACGTCACGGGCCGGCGGCCCGACGGCTATCACGCGCTGCAGACGGCCTTCCAGCTGATCGATTGGGGCGATGTCCTGCATTTCACGCTGCGCGACGACGCTCTCGTGCGCCGCACGACCGACATACCGGGCGTGCCGCCGGAAACCGACCTCGTCGTGCGCGCGGCCGAACTGCTCAAGCGCCATACGGGCACGACGCTCGGCGTGGACATCGAGATCGACAAGCGCCTGCCGATGGGCGCGGGGCTAGGCGGCGGCAGCTCGGACGCGGCCACCACGCTGCTCGCGCTGAACCGGCTTTGGAAGCTGAACCTGGCCCGCGACGTGCTGCAAACGCTAGGGCTGCAGCTCGGCGCCGATGTGCCGTTCTTCGTCTTCGGCAAAAACGCGTTTGCCGAAGGTGTCGGGGAAGCGCTCGAGGCGGTACAATTGCCGCCGCGCTACTTCCTAGTGGTCACGCCGAAGGCGCACGTTCCCACGGCAGCGATTTTTTCCGACAAGTCGTTGACAAGAGACTCAGCAGCCGTCACAATTACGGACTTTCTTGCACAGCAAAGCTGCAGCGCAAGATGGCCTGAAAGCTTCGGCCGGAATGACATGCAGCCTGTTGTCGTGGGAAAATACGCGGAAGTTGCGCAGGTGCTTGAGTGGTTTGAAACCATCGCGCCGGCGCGGATGACCGGATCGGGCTCAAGTGTTTTCGCCGCGTTCCGGAGCATCGGCGAAGCGAAAGCGGCGCAAGCCAAGCTGCCTGCAGATTGGATCAGCGCCGTGGCATCGAGTTTGGATACGCATCCACTCTTCGCTTTCGCGTCATAGGTTTTGCATCGTCGGGGCTGTCCCGCAGGTCCGACGAAGCTCAGAGTTAGTGTAGGGGAGTCGCCAAGTTGGTCAAGGCACCGGATTTTGATTCCGGCATGCGAGGGTTCGAGTCCTTCCTCCCCTGCCAAACATTCCCGCAGTTCCCGCCTCCAGCAGCAGGTGCATGATGAGCAGCCATGACGGCCTGATGGTTTTTACTGGCAACGCAAATCCGGCGCTTGCACAGGAAGTCGTCAAAATTCTCGGCATCCCCCTCGGCAAAGCAATGGTCAGCCGGTTTTCCGACGGCGAGATCCAAGTCGAGATCCAGGAAAACGTGCGCGGCAAGGACGTCTTCGTCCTGCAATCCACGTGCGCGCCGACGAACGACAACCTGATGGAACTGATGATCATGGTCGATGCGCTCAAGCGCGCGTCGGCAGGTCGGATCACGGCGGCCATCCCCTACTTCGGCTATGCCCGTCAAGATCGGCGCCCGCGTTCGGCGCGCGTCGCGATCTCGGCGAAGGTCATCGCCAACATGCTGGAAATCGCCGGCGTCGAGCGGATCATCACGATGGATCTGCACGCCGATCAGATTCAAGGCTTCTTCGACATCCCGGTCGACAACATCTACGCGACGCCCGTGCTGCTCGGCGATCTGCGCAAGCAGAACTACGACAATCTGCTCGTCGTATCGCCTGACGTCGGCGGTGTCGTGCGCGCCCGCGCGCTCGCCAAGCAGCTCAATTGCGATCTGGCCATCATCGACAAGCGCCGGCCGAAGGCCAACGTGGCCGAAGTGATGAACATCATCGGCGAAGTCGAAGGCCGCACCTGCGTGATCATGGACGACATGGTCGATACGGCGGGTACGCTGTGCAAAGCCGCGCAAGTGCTCAAAGAGCGCGGCGCGAAACAAGTCGTCGCTTATGCGACGCACCCGGTGCTGTCGGGCGGAGCCGCCGAGCGCATCACGAATTCGTCGCTCGACGAGCTCGTCGTGACCGACACGATCGCGCTGAGCGATGAAGCGCGCGCATGCGCGAAAATCCGCTCGCTGTCGTGTGCGGGCCTGCTGGCCGAGACGTTCTCGCGCATCCGCCGCGGCGATTCGGTGATGTCGCTGTTCGCGGAAAGCTGAAGCACCTACGTCATTACGTCGTATGCGCCGAAGGCGTCGCGTCATGCGCGGCGGATTCGGCAACTAGGCGCGATTCGGTCAACGAAACGCGCCGTTTTCGTCTGGAGCCCAACGAGTCGCGCCCTGTGGCCGCGGCGTGCGGAAGGCTCCGTTTCACTGCCTGGTCGCGGGCAGTTATTGGAGATTGAACATGAAAGTCGTCGCTTTCGAGCGTAGCCTGCAAGGTACGGGTGCGAGCCGCCGCCTGCGCAACTCCGGCAAGACGCCGGGGATCGTGTATGGCGCAGCCGCTGAACCGAAACTGATCGAACTCGATCACAACGCGCTGTGGCATGCGCTGAAGAAGGAAGCTTTCCACTCGTCGATTCTCGACCTCGAAGTGGCCGGCAAGGTTGAGCCTGTTCTGCTGCGTGACGTGCAATATCACCCGTTCCGTCAGCTCGTGCTGCACGTCGACTTCCAACGTGTCGACCCGAACAAGAAGCTGCACACGAAGGTGCCCGTGCACTTCATGAACCAGGAAACGAACCCGGCCGTGAAGCTCGGCGGCGCGATCATCTCGCACGTCGTGACGGAAGTCGAAATCGAGTGCCTGCCGGGCGATCTGCCCGAGTACGTCGAGCTCGACCTCGCGAAGGTCGAAGCCGGCCAATCGCTGCACGCCAAGGACATTACGCTGCCCAAGGGCGTTTCGCTCGTCGCGCACATCGAGAGCGAAAACCCCGTGATCGCATCGGCTGCTGTACCGGCCGGCGCCACGGCTGCTGAAGCCGCCGCGGAAGGCGAAGCGCCCGCCGCGTAAGCGCGACCGTCTCGCTATCCTCTCGATCCGTTTCAATGGAACGGACGACGTGACCCGCCGCGGCTTGCCCGGCGGGTTTTTTTTCGTCATGTCTCAACCCTTGTTTTCCGGCCGCATCGCCGGCAACCACGCATGATCAAGCTCATCGTCGGGCTCGGCAATCCGGGCGCCGAATACACGGCAACGCGGCACAACGCCGGCTTTTGGCTCGTCGATCAGCTCGCGCGCGACGCCGGCGCCACGCTTCGCGACGAGCGCCGCTTTCAAGGGTTTTACGCAAAGGCGCGCCTACACGGCGAAGAAGTCCATCTACTCGAACCGCAGACCTACATGAACCGATCGGGGCAGTCGGTCGTGGCCGTGGCGCATTTCTTCAAGATCTTGCCGGACGAGATCCTCGTCGCCCACGACGAACTCGATCTGCCTCCCGGCGCGGTGAAGCTCAAGCTCGGCGGAGGAAGCGGCGGGCACAACGGGCTCAAGGACATTTCGGCCCACCTGTCCTCACAGCAATATTGGCGGTTGCGGATCGGCATCGGACACCCGCGCGATCTGATTCCCGAAAGCGCGCGCGCGGGCGCCAAGCCCGACGTCGCGAACTTCGTGCTCAAGCCGCCGCGCAAGGAAGAACAAGAGGTGATCGATGCGGCGATCGAGCGCTCGCTCGCCGTCATGCCGCATGTGGTGAAGGGCGCGCCCGAGCGCGCGATGATGCAGCTGCATAGCGCTGGGTAAAGGGCGCCCTACGAAGCGAGCTAAAGTGCGACCGGGCGCTTACCGGCCCTTACCGCCCTTTACCCGGCACTTACCGTTCAAGGCGCCGCTCGCCGCCTTTACTCTTTGCGCGCGGCCTCTTTCGCCGCTACGAGCACGTGGTATTTGGCGAACAGCCCTTCGGGCGTCTCGACGTGTTGCGGATCGTTGGGAATGCATTCGACAGGGCAGACCTGGCGGCACTGCGGTTCGTCGAAATGGCCGACGCATTCCGTGCATTTCGCCGGGTCGATCACGTAGATCTCAGGTCCCATCGAAATCGCGTCGTTCGGGCACTCGGGCTCGCATACGTCGCAATTGATGCACTCGTCGGTAATCATTAAAGCCATGCTGTCACCGGAAAAACGGTCTCGAACGAAGCGCGGCGAAATCGCCGTGCAAGTCCGATATTTTACGCCTGGCTTGCGTCCACGTCCGACGAGCGCCGGAACGGGCCATTCGATGGCGCGCGATCGCCTATGGCTGTGAAGCGGAACCTTGTGTCATTTCGGCGACCTTGTCCGTCAGCCACTTCTCGACTGAAGGGAACACGAACTTGCTGACGTCGCCGCCCAGCTGGGCGATCTCGCGCACGATCGTGCCCGAGATGAACTGATATTGATCGGACGGGGTCATGAACATCGTTTCGACGTCGGGCAGCAGATAGCGGTTCATGCCGGCCATCTGAAACTCGTACTCGAAATCGGACACGGCGCGCAGCCCGCGCACGATCACCCGCGCGTTGTTCGCGCGCACGAAATCCTTGAGCAAGCCCTTGAAGCTCATCACTTGCACGTTCGGATAGTGGCCCAGCACTTCCTGCGCGATGTCGAGCCGTTCCTGCAACGTAAAAAACGGCTTCTTGTTGCGGCTATCGGCCACACCGACGACCAGCGTGTCGAAAATGCTCGACGCGCGCCGAACGAGGTCTTCATGACCGCGCGTAAGCGGATCGAACGTACCCGGGTACACGGCGACTACCATCGACCATCTCCTGTCATCAACCTAATTGGGACACGGGCATGCGTTCGCTGCGATGCCGCCGCCATGACGCGGTCCGTAGCGGCCGGCGTCTATTGCTGTTGGAAACGCGCATTATTCATCATTTTCGCGCTGCAGCAAATGGTAGTGTACGGCCCCGGCTTTTCCTTGCCTTACGACATGCCAACCGGTTAGGGCGGCAATGCTTTCGAGCGCGAGCGGCTCGCCCGATTCAGCATACAAATACCCGTCTTCGGCCACGAGCGGCGCGGCCGCTTCGAGCGCGCGCGTCAAACGCCCCTCTCCGAAGGGCGGATCGAGAAATACGACCTCGAACGCGTTCGGCGGCAAGCCCGCCGCGAGCCTCATGCCGTCCGCCTCGACCACTTCGACGGCCTGTGCCGAAAGCCGTTCTCGAATCTCGCGCAGTTGCCTGGCCGCCTTCGCGTTACGCTCGACCATCAGGACGCGGGCGGCGCCGCGCGAGGCAGCTTCGAACCCGAGCGCGCCCGTGCCGGCGAACAGATCGAGACAGCGCCAGCCCTCGAGCCGCTGACCCAGCCAATTGAACAGCGTTTCGCGCACGCGATCGGGCGTGGGCCGCAAGCCTTCCAGGTCGAGCACCTGCAAGGGGGTGCGCTTCCAATCGCCACCGATGATGCGCACGGTGTGCGGCTTGCCGCGGGCGGGGGCCGCGCTTGACGGGCGGGAGACTTGCGAGGAACGGGACATACGGGCAGGCTCGATGGCGAACGATGTAAACGGTGAGGCGTGGCGTGGCGGGACAATCCGGGCCGACGCGACGGCCAACGTTACCACAGCCCACGACGTGTCGTTCAAGCGCGCGGGAGCACGGGCGGCGCGCCTGGTAAAATAGCGCGTTCGAGCGCAATGCCGCATTAGCCGGTCCGCCGCGGCGCATGCGCGGCCACGCGCCATCCTTTGCCGCCGAAGGCAGTTCGCCACGGCAACCATCACGGCACACCATGTTCAGCTTTTTCAAACGATTCAAAGGCGGCAAATCCGCCGACACCTCGCAGGAACCGCAAGTCGCCGAAGCGCCGCAGCCAGGCCATCAGGAGGCCGTTTCCGAGGCGCCCGCTGTGCCCTCGGCACCCGCTGTGCCCCCGGCGCCCGCTGTGCCCTCTGCGCCTGAGTCGACTCGCGCGGCCGAGCCGATCGAGCCGATCGAGCCGATTGCTTCGCCCGCCCGGCCCGCGCCCGCGGTGTCGCCGGTCCCTACGGCCCCTACTGTCCCAGCTGCTGCCCCCGCCGCCGCACAGCCGAGCGTAGGCGCACCGAGCGCCGCGACTTCCGCCGTAGCCCTGGAGCCCGACGCGCTGGACGAGCAGGACTTCGAGGAAATCGTCCCCCCGCCCGCGCCCGAGCCGGCGCAAAAGCAATCGTGGCTCACTCGTCTACGCACGGGTCTATCGAAGACCAGCGCCGGCCTCACGGGCATCTTCGTGCGCACGAAGATCGACGACGAGCTCTACGAGGAACTCGAAACGGCGCTGCTGATGTCGGATGCGGGCGTCGAGGCAACGGAATTCCTGCTCGGCGCGCTGCACGAGAAAGTCCGCACGCAGCGCCTCACCGATCCGCAGCAGGTCAAGAGCGCATTGCGCGAGCTGATCGTCGATCTGCTGAAACCGCTTCAAAAATCTCTGATGCTCGGCCGCGCTCAGCCGCTCGTCATGATGATCGCGGGCGTCAACGGCGCCGGCAAGACGACGAGCATCGGCAAACTGGCCAAGCACCTGCAGCGGTTCGATCAATCGGTCCTGCTGGCGGCCGGCGACACCTTCCGCGCCGCCGCGCGCGAGCAGCTGGCGATCTGGGGCGAGCGCAACAAGGTGACCGTGGTCTCGCAGGAAGGCGGCGATCCGGCCGCCGTCATCTTCGATGCGGTGAGCGCCGCGCGTGCGCGCAAGATCGACGTCGTCATGGCCGATACGGCCGGCCGTTTGCCCACGCAGCTGCATTTGATGGAAGAGCTGCGCAAGGTCAAGCGCGTGATCGGCAAGGCTTTCGACGGCGCGCCGCACGAGGTGCTGCTCGTCATCGACGCCAACACCGGACAGAACGCGCTCGCCCAGGTCAAGGCATTCGACGACGCGCTATCGCTGACCGGGCTCATCGTCACGAAGCTCGACGGTACCGCGAAGGGCGGCATCTTGGCCGCGATCGCGCGCCAGCGCCCCGTGCCGGTCTACTTCATCGGCGTGGGCGAGAAAGTCGAAGATTTGCAGCCGTTCAACGCCGAGGAATTCGCCGACGCGCTGCTCGGCTGAGCCCTTGCGCACCGGCGCGCCGCATGGTCGCGGCGCGCGGCGGTCTTCCCGATCCGCCTTATTCGGTGTCGGGTTGCCGTCCGGGCGCGGCGCGCTCGAATGCGTCGTGCCGCATCGCCTCGTCGTAGAGGCGTTGAATCGTCGGGTACGGCTGCATGTCGACGTTGAAGCGCATCGCATTGAACACCTGCGGCACGAGCGCCAAGTCGGCCATCGTCGGCGTGTCGCCGAACACGAACTTGCCCGTGCGCGGATCGCCGGCGAGCGTGGCTTCGAGCACGCTAAAGCCGTTGTCGATCCAATGCTTGTACCAGGCGCCCTTCGCCTCGTCGGTCACGCCGAGCTCATGCTTCAAATACTTGAGCACGCGCAGGTTGTTCAGCGGATGAATCTCGCAGGCGATCTGCAGCGCGATCGCGCGGACATAGGCGCGATCGCCGGGAGCGCTCGGCAATAGGGGCGGGTTCGGGTGGGTCTCTTCAAGGTACTCGATAATCGCGAGCGACTGTTGGAGCACAACGCTGCCGTCGACGAGCGACGGCACGACGCCGTCGGGACAGACGCGCCGGTAGTCCGCCCGCAGTTGCTCGCCGCCGCCGCGCAGCAGATGCACCGCCGCATACTCGTACGGCAGGCCCTTGAGATTGAGCGCGATCCGCACGCGATAGCTCGCCGAACTGCGGAAATAGCTGTAAAGCTTCATCGATCGTTTCCTATGCAGTTGCATTCGCGTTGCGTCAGGCGACGCGCACGCTCAACTCGCCCAAGCCCTCGACGCCGCCCGTCATCACGTCGCCGCGCACCACCGCTGCAACACCCTCGGGGGTGCCCGTGAAGATCAGATCGCCGCCCTTGAGTTCGAACAGTGTCGACAGATAGGCGATCGTCTCCGCCGTCGACCAGATCAATTGCGATACGTCGGAACGCTGCCGGTCCGCGCCGTTCACCTTCAGCCAAATCGCGCCGCGCTCGATATGCCCGACCCGCGATACAGGGTGGAGCGGGCCAAGCGGCGC
The DNA here is from genome assembly GCA_035492395.1 of Trinickia sp. Classification (GTDB taxonomy): domain Bacteria; phylum Pseudomonadota; class Gammaproteobacteria; order Burkholderiales; family Burkholderiaceae; genus Trinickia. The sequence goes on from DATJJH010000138.1 coordinate 26,279, forward strand.
CGAATGATCGAAGCCTTTGGCGACGTCCCACGGACGCCCCATCTTCTTGGCCTCGGCCTGCAAATCGCGCCGCGTCATATCGAGGCCGAGCGCGTACCCGTAGACATGGTCGAGCGCCCGATCGACGGGAATGTCGCGCCCATCGCGCCCAATCGCGACAACGAGCTCCATTTCGTGGTGAACGTCGTTCGTACGCGAGGGATACGGGAATTCGCCTGTCTCGCCCGGCGCCACGTAGACCACCGCGTCGGCCGGCTTCGTGAAGAAGAACGGCGGCTCGCGGTCGGGATCGTGGCCCATCTCGCGCGCATGGGCTGCGTAGTTTCGCCCGACGCAATAGATTCGGCGCACTGGGAATTTTTCACGCCCGCTCGCGGCGTCGACACTTTCGGCCACCGGCACGGCGACGATCGGCGTGGGGGCAAGCACATACTCCATCGCGTTCTCCTGTTCGTACTTCCTATGAGCGAAAATGGAGTGTATCGCGCCCGCGCGAGCGCTTGCCAGATCGCCGGCAATGCGGTACTCGTTGGGTTTCGCCTTTTCTCGAACGTCGCCACCGGCGCCTGCCCGCAAGCTCTATGACCGAACCTATCGCCGCCGAGCCGTTCCCCTGCGCCCGCTTCATCAAGGAAATCGGGCGCGGCCCGCATGGCGCGCGCGCGCTTTCCGCACAAGACACCTATTCGCTCTACAGCGCGATGCTGGCGGGGCGCGTGTCCGATCTCGAACTCGGCGCGGTCTTACTCGCCTACCGTCTCAAGGGCGAAACGGCCGACGAACTCGCCGCCATGCTCGCCGCCGCCCAAGCCTCGATCTCTCCCATCCGCGTGGCTGGCCCAGTCTCCGCCGTCTCGATTCCGAGCTACAACGGCGCGCGCAAGCAACCGAACCTCGTCCCCTTGTTGGCCCTGCTGCTCGCGCGAGAGGGCGTGCCCACGCTCGTGCATGGCGTCACGGACGATCCGGGCCGCGTGACGAGCGCGGAGATTTTCGCGTGCCTGGGCATCGCGGCGGCCGCGTCGCATGCCGACATCGAATCGGCATTGGCGGAGCGCCGCCTCGCCTTCGCCCCGGTGGAAGTGCTTGTGCCGAAACTCGCCCGCCTGCTCGGGTTGCGTCGCGTCATGGGCGTGCGCAATTCCACGCACACGCTCGTGAAAATTCTGCAGCCGTTTTCGCCGGCCGGCCTCCGGCTCGTCAACTACACGCACCCGGCGTATCGCGACAGCCTTGCCGAACTCTTTCTCGGCCATCCCGATGCGGCCGCCGGCGGCGCGCTGCTCGCACGCGGCACCGAAGGGGAGGCCGTGGCGGACACGCGCCGCCAGGTGCAGATCGATTGGCTACACGACGGCGTCGCCGACACACTCGTGGCGCCGGAGCGCTCGTCGCCGGACGAACCCGCCCCCGAACTGCCGGCCGGGCGCGACGCGCAAACCACCGCCCGCTGGATCGAATCCGTGCTGGCAGGCAGCGCCCCCGTGCCGCCGACGCTTGCGCGCCAGGTCGAGGAAATTTCGCGCATCGCCCGCGCGGCAGGCGCGCCCTAGGCCACCGCAGGGCTCACGCGCCGTTCACATCGCCTTCGACTACGCGCGCTCGCAGTTGACAGCGCGCCGCGCGCTGTCATAGAGTGCGTTTTATGTGTTCGATCCAGAACCCCCTCCGAATTACCTCCGGCCGCCTAGCGCGGCCCCTATCGCTACGTCTAGCGTAAGCCAGGCGTAGCGCCGCGCCCTTCCGCGCGGTCCTCCAGCAGCATCCCAAGCCGTTTTCGTTTTACCCCAAACCGCAGTTCCTTCTACAACCCGTAGTCGTCAGCATTTGCCCGAGTACCGCTCGGACGAATCGCGAGACCGCCGACGTGGCAGCAATGCGTCAGGCAAGTCGAGCTAGCCGCTCGATCAGCCGCGTTTTCGCAGACGACCCGACGAACCGAGGTCCGTCCATGCTTCGCAACCCCGCCGCAAAGTACCGCCCCTTCCCGCCCGTGCAATTGGCCGGCCGCAAATGGCCGAATCGCACGATCGAACGCGCTCCGATTTGGATGAGCACCGACCTGCGCGACGGCAACCAGGCGCTGATCGAGCCGATGAGCATTGCGCAGAAAATGGAGTTCTTCGAGATGCTCGTCGCGATCGGGTTCAAGGAGATCGAGGTCGGCTTCCCCTCCGGCTCGCAAACCGACTTCGACTTCGTGCGTAAGCTCATCGACGAAAGACGCATTCCCGAAGACGTCACGATCGAAGTGCTCGTGCAGTCGCGCGCCGACCTCATCGCGCGCACGTTCGAAGCGCTCGAAGGCGCCCCGCGGGCGATCGTGCACCAGTACAACGCGATCGCCCCGTCATTTCGGCGCATCGTCTTCAACGCCTCGAAGCAAGACGTCAAGGCGCTCGCCGTGGAAGGCGCGCGTCAAATCAAGCAGCATGCCGAGCGGCGGCCGGAAACGCACTGGATCTACGAATACTCTCCCGAGACGTTCAGCATGACCGAGCTCGCGTTCGCACGGGAGGTGTGCGACGCCGTCAGCGCCGTGTGGCGCCCGACGCCGGAGCGCAAGATGATCGTCAATCTGCCGGCCACGGTCGAAGCCGCGACGCCGAACGTCTTTGCCGATCAAATCGAATGGATGGACCGCAATCTCGCCTACCGCGACAGCATCGTGCTCTCGGTGCACCCGCACAACGATCGCGGCACGGCAGTGGCCGCCGCCGAGCTGGCGCTGCTTGCCGGGGCCGATCGCATCGAGGGCTGCCTCTTCGGCAACGGGGAACGTACCGGCAACGTCGATCTCGTCACGCTGGCGCTCAATCTCTACACGCAAGGGATCGATCCGGGGCTCGATTTCTCCGATATCGACGCCGTGCGCCGCGTCGTGGAGCGCTGCAATGCGATCGCCGTCCATCCGCGCCATCCGTATGCGGGCGAACTCGTCTTCACGGCGTTTTCGGGCTCGCATCAAGACGCCATCCGCAAAGGCCTCGCCCAGCAAAAGAGCGACGCAGTGTGGGAGGTGCCCTACTTGCCGATCGATCCGGCCGACGTGGGCCGGGGGTACGAAGCCGTGATTCGCGTGAACAGCCAATCGGGCAAAGGCGGCGCCGCCTACTTGCTCGAGCGCGGGCTGGGTTTCGCCCCGCCGCGCCGTGTACAAATCGAGTTCAGCCACGTCGTGCAGCGCCTTGCCGACGATTCGGGCGCCGAGATCACGGGCGACGCGGTGTGCGCCCTCTTCTCGCGCGAATACTTCGAAATCGCGGGGCCGGCCGAGCGGGTCGAGTCGGCCGTGCGCTGGCGCCGGCGAGAGATCGCGCGAGTGGACGCCGCGGCTAGCTACGCCGAGGGCGAATCGTGGTTGAAATCGATTGCCGACGCCGTGTCGGCGGCCGCGCGCCGGCGCGTCGAAATTTGCGATTACGAGACGGTGCGCACGAATGACGGGCGCACGGCGGCTTTCGTGGCCTGCCGCATCGAGGCGCAGGGCGAGGCGGGCGGCCAGGCGGTGCGCTATGGCGCCGGCGTACACGCGAACCCCGCCACCGCAGCGGCCGATGCGCTCGTGAGCGCCGTCAATCGATTGGAATGGGATCGCGACCAGGAGGACGAAGCGGCCGCGGCCTGAACGTGTTCGACGCAACCGGGCCCGCCCGCCACGAGTGGGCGGCGCCCCGCGAAGCGCTGCGCGTTCTACTCGAGCGCGCAGCGCGTCGCGTGCCAGGCGACGAGGCGCCAATGACCGCCCTCTTGCGCTTGGATTGCCGTATACGCAATGGGAAATAGCAGCGCGCCGTTGTTCGCTTCCATTTCGACCAGCGCACGCCCCGTCACGACGCAGGTGCCGCTGCCGACGGGCAGCACGTCCTGCGATTGCACTTCGATCTGCCGGTAGCGGCGATGCCCGGTGGAGATCGAATCGATGAATTGCTGCTTCGTCTCGCGTTTGCCGTTCGTGTGAACGTAGCTCACGCTGTCCGACAGCAATTGATTCAGCACCGGCACATCGCCGTCCACCATCGCGCGAAACCGATCGCGCTCGAGCGCCCGAATCGCCTCGATCACCTTTGCCGCCATCGCTCAGTCCCCTTGCGACCGGCGCACGGGCGCCGACGTCAGAAGTTGTACTGCAGGTATAGCTGGGTGAAATTTATACCAGGATTCGGCTCTTTGATACCGGCATTCGACACGTGTTGGAAACGTGCGCCCGCCTGGTACTGCTGGTGCGCGCCAAACTGTGCGCCGATACCGACGGTTTCGGAGAACTGGAACGCCGTGGATAGGGTATAGGTATCGGTGATCGTCGGGTGCGAAAGCACGCGCACGCCGGCGCCCGCCTCGATGTACGGCCGGATCGCTCCCGTATCCTTGATGAACCGCACCATCGGCGTGACGCCCAACTCGTAGACATCGTTGTGGAACGCTCCTTCATTCGCGTGCCAGTAGCCGAGGTGCGCCTCGCCGATCAGCGAAAAATGCCAGCCGCCGATCTCCCACCAGTTCAGGCCCGGATCCCACACGAACCCGAGGTCGACTTTCTTCACCTTGTGCTGAGCCACGCCCAGCGCGACCTGTGCCCCGAACGTATGCGAAGACGACGCGGGGGCCTCCTGTGCACCGGCCGTTGCGGCGGCGCCGATCAAAAGCACCGATGCCACGCACCGAACTGCCGTGGCCTTGAGCGGGATCAAATCGTTGTTCTTGTTCATCTCGATATTCCACCTGAAGGCGTTGCATGCCGATCGTCCCGCGCAAGTACCGCGACCGCGGCAGTCCCGCGCAGGGTCGGATGATCTTACTTTGTGGGCTGCAACGGCAAAGGTACCGTTTCCTGCAAAACATTGTTCGCAAACTGCGACGGCGCTACGTGGATAAGATGTACGCCAGGCCGCTTTGGCGTAAAATAAACTATTGAAACCCTGTTTTTGATAGGGTCATGGAACTTCCTCTAGGGGCGAGACTCGAATGCTTAGCACTCTGCCAAAGGGAGTGCTAATATGCCCGGTGGAGTGGTGTTCGTGACCGAGCAGTACTGATTTACAAGGAGTTTTCTCACGTGAGCAACGCTATGACCCTTCCGAACTTGCTGAGCCCGGCGTCCGCTAAGGCCGCGTCGGCAGGTGCTCTGACGCTCGCGCCGTCGATGCTGCCCGGGCAGCTCGGCAACATCGACGCCTACATCCAGGCCGTCAACCGCATTCCGATGCTGAGCGCCGAGGAAGAACGCGAACTCGCCACGGAGTATCGCCAGCGCGGGAGCCTCGAGGCCGCCCGCGCTCTCGTGCTCTCGCACTTGCGTCTCGTGGCGTCGATCGCGCGCAACTACCTCGGTTATGGGTTGCCGCATGCCGATCTGATCCAAGAGGGCAACATCGGTCTGATGAAGGCCGTGAAACGCTTCGACCCCGAGCAAAACGTACGCCTGGTGTCGTATGCGATTCATTGGATCAAAGCCGAGATTCACGAATACATTCTGCGCAACTGGCGCCTCGTGAAGGTCGCCACGACGAAGGCGCAGCGCAAGCTGTTCTTCAACCTGCGCAGCCACAAGCAAACCTTGCACACGTTCACGCCCGACGAAATCGACGGGCTTGCGAAGGAACTGAACGTCAAGCGCGAAGAAGTCTCCGAGATGGAGACGCGTCTGTCGGGCGGCGATGTCGCGCTCGAAGGGCAGGTCGAGGACGGCGAGGAGTCGTTCGCGCCCATCGCCTACCTGGCCGATTCGCACAACGAGCCGACGGCCGTGCTCGCCGCGCGCCAGAACGATCGGCTCCAAACGGACGGCATCGCTCAAGCGCTCGAATCGCTCGATGCGCGCAGCCGGCGCATCATCGAAGCGCGCTGGCTCAACGTGGACGACGACGGTTCGGGCGGCTCGACGCTGCACGAACTGGCCGATGAGTTCGGCGTGTCGGCCGAGCGCATTCGTCAGATCGAAGCCAGTGCGATGAAGAAGATGCGCACGGCACTGGCCGAGTACGCGTAATACGGCTTAGCCGCACCGGCGGCCAGCTGGCCCGCCGGCCGTTGCATCGACCGTCCCGCACCCATCCCGCCGCGAGCGAAGCGGCGGGATTTTTTTTGCCTGCCTTCCGGCTCGACGCTGTGCGTGATCGTGCTCGGCGACGAGTCGGGCTACCACTTCGACACGGGCACGGCCATCCTGCCCGGCGCTAGCTGCATGCGCGACGGCGCCGGTTCAACGAGCGGCGCACATAAAAACGGCGCCTAGACATGAACCGACACCGTGAGGTCGGACAGTTCAGTCATAGGCGCCGCTGTTTACTGCTTCGCTTCTCTAAGCTTCTCTATTCACACCGGCTGCGGCGAAGGTCCACCCGCGGCGGGCAGGCGCGTCGAAAGCTGCTGCGCGTAGCGCTGGGCGGCCGATCCGCAAACGATGTGGAACGTGTCGGCGGATACCCAGGCTACGTCCAGTGCGGCGAGGCGCTGACGGTCGACCGCGGACGGATCGCGTACGACGACGCGAAGCCGCGTGGACGCAACGGCGTCGAGCGCCGCTACGTTCGTCGCGCCACCGAATACGGCGAGCCAGCGCATCGGGTCCGGGTCGAGCGGGCCGGCAGCCGCGCCCGCTTGTCCTTCGACCGCTTTCGTCGCCGCTGCAGGCGCCGCAGCCGCGGCTGACGCCGCGCCTCCGGCAATTACCGCACGCATTTCATCCGCAATCAGGTCGGCCTCGGGGCCGATCACCACCTGCACATTGTGCGCATCGCGCTTGAGCACGCCGCGCGCACCGGCCACCTTCAGCGCAGGCTCGGAGATCTTGCCGGAATCGACCACGGACAAACGCAGCCGCGTCGTGCAGGCATCGACGAGCGTCAGATTCTGCGCACCGCCCAAAGCGGCGATATAACGATCGGCGCGCGACACGGCGGCGCCGGCTGTGGGCGCGACATAGCCGCCCGCGGCGAACGATTCGACCTGTGCTTCGGTCGTCGCCGGCTCGCGTCCCGGCGTGGCCATGTTGAACTTGCGGATGAACACGCGGAACAAGCCATAGTAGACGACGGCGTACACGAGCCCGATCGGAATCGCGAGCCACCCCTTCGTCGATAGGCCGTAATTGAGCACGTAGTCGATCGCACCGGCCGAGAATGTGAATCCCAAATGCACGCCGAGCGCTTGGCAAATCGCGAGCGAAAGCCCCGTCAGCAGCGCGTGAATCACATACAGCACCGGCGCGAGGAACATGAAGCTGAATTCGACCGGCTCGGTCACGCCCGTCAGGAACGACGTCAGCGCCATCGAGAACAGCAGGCCGCCCACCATCGCGCGACGCTCCTTCGGCGCTTCATGAAACATCGCCAAGCACGCGGCCGGCAGGCCGAACATCATGACCGGGAAGAAGCCCGTCATGAAGCCGCCCGCGGTCGGGTCGCCCGCGAAGAAGCGATGCAGATCGCCCGTGACCGCCGCGCCGCCGCCCGGGGGCGTGAATGTGCCGAACACGAACCAGGCGAGCGAATTAATGATGTGGTGCAAGCCCGTGACGAGCAGCAGCCGGTTCAGCGTGCCATAGACGAACACGCCCAGCGCGCCGGCCGTCGTCAGCCAGTGGCCCGTCGCGTCGATCGCGAGCTGCACGGGCTGCCAGACGTAGCCGAACACGATGCCGAGCACCACGCACGCTAGCCCTGTGACAATCGGCACGAACCGTTTCCCCCCGAAGAACGCGAGGTAGTCGGGCAGCTTGATGTCCTTGTATCGGTTGTAGAGCATCCCCGCGACGATGCCCGCGATGATGCCCGACAGCACGCCCATGTTGAGCTTGTCGTTGATGTCCTTCATCACGGCGACTTCGATCAGATAGCCGATCGCCCCGGCGAGCGCCGCCACGCCGTTGTTGTCTTTTGCGAAGCCCACCGCCACGCCGATGGCGAACAGCAGCGGCAAGTTGTCGAAAATCGTGCCGCCCGCGTCGGCGATCATCTTGATGTTGAGCACATCGGCCTGGCCGAGTCTGAGCAAGATGCCCGCGACGGGCAATACCGCAATCGGCAGCATCAGCGCCCTGCCCAGGCGCTGTACCTTTAGAAATGGGTTCGCATCCATTGAATCCTCCAGTTGGTCTTTCTCGTCGTTGATGCCGTCTTTCGTCTATCGTCGAAGTGCGATTTCGTCGTCCGTGGAATCAGTTAGGACTCCTAATCCAACGGCCAGATCTCGCGGCTTGCTGCTCTTACCGCCTGGGCCGAATCGAGCGCGAGCATATCGTTCGCGCGTTGTCGACACAGTTGATAATCGAGGTTGCGCACGCGCGCCTTGATGCCGGGCACGGCGACGGGGTCCACCGACAATTCGGTGATGCCCAGGCCCACCAGCAACGGCACGGCCAACGGATCGCCGGCCAGCGCGCCGCACACGCCCACCCATTTGCCGTGCTTGGCCGCGCCTTGCGTCGTCTGATCGATCAGCCTGAGCACGGCCGGGTGCAACCCATCGGCCTGCGCAGCCAGATCGGCTTGGCACCGGTCCATCGCGAGCGTGTACTGCGTCAGGTCGTTCGTGCCGATCGACAGAAAATCGGCATGTCGTGCGAGCTGATCGGCCAGCAACGCGGCCGACGGCACTTCGATCATCACGCCGACTTGAATTGGATCGGCGCGGCCCAGATCGCGGGCAAGATCGTCGATACGCTTGCGCACGCGCACGAGTTCGCCCGCATCGGTCACCATCGGCAGCAGAATGCGCACCGAGCCGTGCGGCTGCACCGCGATAAGGCCGCGCAACTGATCGTCGAGCAAGTCGGGGCGCACCTGCGCGAGCCGTATGCCCCGCAAGCCCAGCGCGGGGTTCGTCTCCGGCGGCAGCGTCAGGTAGGGCACTTCCTTGTCGGCGCCCACATCGAGCGTGCGGATGATCGCCGTGCGGCCTTGCAGGGCATCGACGATCGCCTGGTAGCTTTGGCGATGCTCGTCCGCGGTGGGCGCCGATTCGCGGTGAATGAACAGCAGCTCGGTCCGCAGCAAGCCGACGGCGTCCGCTCCGTTTTCGGTCGCGGTACGCGCATCGTCGATCGTGGCGATGTTCGCCGCGACTTCGATCGCGCGGCCGTCGCGCGTCGCCGCCGCTTCCTGCGACGTGCGGCGATTCGCTTCACGCACGCCGGCCAGGCGTTGCCGCTCTAGACGCGCACGTTCGACGTCGATCTCGGTCGGCGCATATTCGAGCCGGCCCGCGCTCGCATCGACGACGACTTGCGTACCGTCGGGGATCGCATGCAAAGCGTCGCCCACGGCCACGAGCGCGGGAATGCCGAGCTGGCGCGCGATGATCGCCGCATGCGACGTCGCTCCGCCGGCCGCCATCACGAGCGCCGCCACGCGCGCGCGATCGAGCGAGGACAAATCCGACGGCGTGAATTCAGTGGCGGCGAGAATCGCTTCCTCGGGCAGCGAGCGTGCCGCCGGATTGGCATGGCCAAGCACGCGCAGCACGCGCTTTTCGATATCTCGTAAATCAGCGGCACGTTCCGCCAGCAGCATGTCTTCGACGTGCGTCAGCACGGCGATCTGCGCGCGGATCGCTTCGCGCCAGGCAAAGCCGGCGCTTTTCCCGAGGCTGATCAAGTCGCGCGCCGCATCGACGAGCGTCGGATCTTCGAGCAAGACGCGATGCACCGCGAAAATGCCGGCCTCGCCGACGGCGCCGCGCGCCGACGCATCGCGCACGGTCGTATTCAGTTCTTGATCGACGACGGCAAGCGCGCGGTCGAGCATGCGGCTCTCCGCCGCCGGCGTACCGCTCGCCCGCTCGGGCGGCGCCAATTCGGCATCGTCCCACCGCACGAGCGTGCCCACGGCGATGCCCGGCGCCGCGCATACCCCGGCTAGCGTGTTAGGGTCGAGCGGAACGCCGGAAGGCCGCACAGCGGGCGCGGGCGAGTTCATGCGCGCAGGCGTTTCCTCGAGTTCGCCGTGCACTTCGCGCAGAAGCTCGCGCGCCACGGCATCGACCGCTTGCGCCGCATCTCGGCCCGAGCCGATCACCTCCACGCTTGCGCCTTCACCGGCGCCTAGGCCGAGCAACCCCACGACGCTCTCGACGTTCGCGTGCCGGCCGCCGTGATGCACTTCGACGCGCGCCTGCAAGCCGCGCACGGCTTCCCGCGCGCGCGCCGCGGGACGTGCGTGCAATCCGCCGGCCTGCGACAGCGTGATCGTGCGGCTTGCCTGCACCTTGACTTCATCCGTGGCCTCGCCGGCCGCGTCGCCGCCTTGCGCCGCCGCGCCTTTCGCGCGCAGCACGAGCAGCGGGCTCACACCGGCCGTTACGCGCCCCGATGCGCGCTCCACCACGTCGAACGCGTCGGAATTGGCGATCGCGATGACCGATACGAGGCTCGGCGCTTTCGTGACGATCTCGTCTTGGTTGAATTCGATGAGCAGGTCGCCGGCTCGCACGTGAGCGCCTTGCGCCACTTTCGCCGTGAACCCTTCGCCGCCCAATTCGACCGTATCGATACCGATATGCAGCAGGATTTCGGCGCCTTCGCGCGTTTGCAGCGTGACCGCGTGGCCCGTGCGCGCCAGATGCGTGACGAGGCCGTCGCATGGCGCGAGCAGCCGCCCATCGAGCGGATCGACGGCGATGCCGTCGCCGAACATGCCGCCCGCGAAAACGGGATCGGGCACATCGGCGAGCGCCACCACGGGCCCCGTCAACGGCGCGAGCAGAACCACCTTGTCCGGGGATTGATTCATTAATCGGGACTCCTCAGCACGTTCCATCCGCATCTCTCGCTCAGTAAGTTTCGGTGATCTTGTTCAAATGGCGCGGCGCGTCGGGATCGCGTCCGCGCGCGGCCGCGAGTTCCGCGGCCATCACGTAGAAGGTTTGGATCGCCGCGATCGGGTCGAGCGCCGCATGGCGGCTCGTCGCTAGCGGCAGTTGCGCCGCGCTTACGTCGCCGGGCGCGGCCAGCAAGACGCGCGCACCGCGCGCGCGCATATCGGCGGCCAGCCGGATCAAGCCCTCCTGCTCGGGGCCGCGCGGCGCGAAAACGAGCAGCGGATAGTCGCGGTCGATGAGCTCCATCGGCCCATGGCGTACTTCGGCGCTCGAGAACGCTTCGGCTTGAATACCCGACGTCTCCTTGAGCTTGAGCGCGGCCTCTTGAGCGATGGCCAGGCCCAGACCGCGACCGATCACGATCATGCGTTCGACGCCGCGCAGCGCATCGACGGCGGGCGACCAATCGAGCGCCGCCGCTTCGTGCAACGTGTCGGGCAGCGAGCGCAGCGCGTCGAGCATCATCGGATCGCGCTGCCAATACGCGACGAGCTGCGCCGAGATCGACAGCATGGCGATATAGCTTTTAGTGGCGGCAACGGAACGCTCCACCCCCGCCAATAACGGCAGTTGCCATTCGCAGGCGTCGGCGAGGGGCGATTCGGGGGCGTTGACCGCGCTTACGGTCCGGGCGCCGGAGGCGCGCAGCGCCGTCATCGTATCGACGAGATCGGGGCTTCGGCCCGATTGCGAAAACGCGATCGCCAGCTCGCCCTCCACGCGCAGCGGCGCCGCTTGCAGCGTCGCGATCGACATCGGCAGCGAAGCGACGGGCACGCCGATGCGGCTCATCGCCAAGCTCGCGAAATAGCTCGCGGCGTGATCGGAGCTGCCGCGCGCGACGGTCAACGCGACATGGCAGGGCTTGGCGGCCAGCACGGCGGCCAATTGCTCGACGCGCGTGCTGTCGTCGCACTGCGCCTTGACGACGGCGCTCGCGGCGAGCGCCTCCTTAAGCATATTCGACAATCTGCTCCCCTTCGACGTAGGTCGCTGCGAGTGTGAGATCGCGCTCGAACACGACGACGTCAGCCCACGCGCCGCGCTCGAGCCGGCCTCGGTCTTCGATACCGAGGTAGTCGGCGGCATAGCGCGACATGCGATTGGAGACATCGGCGAGCGGCAGACCGAGCGAGACGAGATTGCGCAGCGCCTCGTCCATGGTCAGCGTGCTGCCGGCCAGCGTGCCGTCGGCTAAGCGCACGCCGCCGAGACACTTCGTCACGTGTTGGCTGCCCAGGCGGTATTCGCCGTCGGGCATGCCCGTGGCCGACGTGCTGTCGGTCACGACATACAAGCGCGGAATGGCGCGCAGCGCCGCGCGGATCGCGCCCGGGTGAACGTGCAGCAAATCGGGAATGATCTCGGCGAATTCGGCATGCGCGAACGCGGCGCCGACGAGGCCCGGATTGCGGTGATGCATCGGAGACATCGCGTTGAACAAATGCGTGAACCCGCATGCGCCGTGCTTGAGCGCAGCCACGGCATCGTCGTAGGTCGCGAGCGAGTGGCCGAGCTGGACCCGCACGCCGCGCGCGACCATCTCCGAGATGATTTCCATGTGTCCCGCGATTTCGGGCGCAAGCGTGACGACGCGGATCGGTGCAATGGACAGGTACTTCAGCACCTCGTCGAGCACCGCCGAAACGGCCGCGTCGGGCTGCGCGCCCAGCTTGCCCGGGTTGATGTAGGGGCCCTCCAAATGCACGCCCAGCACGCGCGCGCCGCCCGGCGTGCGGGTGCGCGTGACTTCGCCCAGGCCCGAGACCACGGCCATCAGTTCGTTGCGCGGCGCGGTCATCGTCGTCGCGAGCAGGCTCGTCGTGCCGTGCCGCGCATGCGTGCGGGCGATGGTTTCGATGGCGTCGCCCGCTTCCATGACATCGGCGCCGCCGCCGCCGTGCACGTGCAGATCGATGAAGCCGGGCAGGATATAGGGCTCGCCATTGGTCGCAGGATCCGCGGGCGCACCTTCGAGCGCGGTGACCCGCCCGTTTTCGTGGTGGAGCGTGCCGAGAATCCAACCGTCCGGCGTAAGGATGTTTCCGTTCAGCATGGGTTGCTATCTCAATAAGGCTGGCGTGCTTGGAGAGGCGTTCGGCCGATGCCGACACATTAGGCGCACCGATCGGGCGCGCGCGGCAGGGCTATTGGAATTGGAGCCCATTATATAACCAGAATAGTACCAGTCAATCATGGCTACGAGCGACCGGGGAAATTCTGCAATGCCTTGTTCAGCAAGGCTTCCCGTGAAAATACGCGGCTCCGAAGGGCCGCATTCGGAGATCGGGATTTACCCGAGGTGAGTACCAGTGCAAGGCCATCCGGCCTGGCTAGCCGACGTTTTCCGGCTGACGAATATACCTGTTTAGTACCAGTATATTCGTCCGACGAAACTTGTTTGTTGACGCCGATCTCATATAGTTCTGTTTAATTTAGACGATACGGTGACGAACCGGAGAACGCCTGCATTGATTGACCCGACCCTGCTGCATCGCGCGGAAGCGGTGCGCCACTTCAATCGTTTCTATACGCAGCACATCGGCGTGCTGCATGAGTTTTTACAGAAGAGTCCGTTCTCTTTGACGGAGGTGCGCGTACTGCGCGAGCTCGCGCTTGGCAGCGCGTCCACGGCAACCGAGCTCGCGCGTGCGCTCGGTCTGGATAGCGGCTATCTGAGCCGCTTACTGACGAGCTTCGAGCGTCGGCAATTGATTACGCGACGTCAATCGGAAGCCGATGCGCGTCAGTCGTTGCTCGCGCTCACGTCGGCAGGGCGCGCGGCCTATGCGCCGCTCGAGGTCGCCGCCATCGAGGAAGTGCGCAGCGTGTTGGGCGAGTTGTCCGCGTCGGGCCAGCAGCAGCTGATCGATGCGATGCGCGTGATCGAGCGGCTGCTCGAGCGGCGGTCTACGCAAGTGCCTGTCTTGCTGCGCGCGCCGAAGCCGGGCGATTACGGGTGGCTCGTGCATCGGCAGGCGATGCTCTTCAGTGCCGAACACGGCGCGGATATGGGATTCGAAGCGTTCGCCGCGCAGGAGATCGCCGAGTTTTCTCGTCAGCGCGATCGCGAGCGCGCCATGTGCTGGATCGCCGAGCAGCAGCAAAGCGTGGTGGGCGCGGCATTCGTCGCCGCGCTGTCCGAGCGCGCCGCTCGCATGCGATTGCTGTATGTCGAGCCCGAATCGCGGGGGCTGGGGATCGGCACGCTGCTCGTCGAGCAAAGCCTCGGCTTCGCGCAGCGGGCGGGCTACGAGACGCTGACGCTCACGACCTGCGGGGTGCTCAACGACGGTCGGCGTGTATACGAGCGGGCCGGGTTCGTGTGTGTGGCGACGGAGCCGGAACGGCGCTTTGGGCGCAACGTCATGGCGCAGACGTGGGAGAGGAAGTTTTGAGGGGATGCGGTACAGACAAAGCGCAAACGCCGAATGACAGAACGAGAGCCGGGCTCGATCGGGAGTGCTTCTGTGGGGCTCCTCAGCATCGACATCCCCGTCGATTGTCGTCACTGCTTCTGCAGCGTGACGACGGTCAATGCGCCGTCGATCTCCTCGGCGACGAAATCGATCTTGTCGCCGACTTTCACCTGCGACAGCATCGCCGGATCCTTCGCCTTGAATACCATCGTCATTCCTTCCCTGCCGAGGTTTTCAAGCGGACCATGCTTGATGGTCAGCTTGCCTGCGGCCGCGTCGATCTTCTTGATCTCGCCGTGCGACATGCTGTTCTTTGCATCGGCGCTTTGCTTCGCCCCGCCGCTCATATCCATGTCGCTCATATCCATTTTTCCCATGTCGCCCGCTGCATACGTCGACGCGCAGAACGCTAGCGCGCCGCCCATTGCGATCGAGAACAGTACTTTCTTCATCGTGCTTCTCCAGAGTTGAGGTGAGGAAACCAACGATCGGGTGAGGCCCCGACCTTGCGGTGTGAATCAGCTGTCCGGCATCTCGCCGGTGTATTCGTAGGCGACGGTGCCCTTGGGATGCTTGAACCAGCCTGGGTCGCGGTAGTCGTTCCGACCGAGCCCCTGCCGAACCTTGGCGACAGTGAACATGCCGCCCATCTCCAACGGCCCGAACGGGCCGGTGCCGGTCATCATCGGCAGCGTGTTGTCGGGCAGCGGCATCTCCATCTCCCCCATTGCGCCGCCGGTGCTGCCCATCGCCATGTAGTCG
>DATJJH010000139.1:0-28876 GCA_035492395.1 Trinickia sp.
CACGACGATGCCGACCGTCACGCCGGCTGCGAGCGAAATCCAATGCCGCCGCATCAGGTCCCGGTACTCGTAGATCGGCACGGCGAACGCCACGGTGGCGGGCCCGAGCAGCCACATCAGCCAACGGGTATCGGCGAAGTAGACGGAATAGGGAATGTGCATGGCGAGCACCACCGCCGCGAGCATCGCGGGCACGATCACGAGCGGGGTCAGCCACGGCCGCCTGAAACGCGCGTATAGGCGCTTGCCGACCGCATAGAAGACGATCGTCAGGACGAAGCAGGCGGCGGCCACGAATTGCGGTCGAGCTGCGGCCAAAGACCCTGACAACACTGACGAAATCGA
Source organism: Trinickia sp. (assembly GCA_035492395.1). Lineage (GTDB taxonomy): Bacteria > Pseudomonadota > Gammaproteobacteria > Burkholderiales > Burkholderiaceae > Trinickia. The sequence goes on from DATJJH010000139.1 coordinate 346, forward strand.
CATCGACAAATCCTCGTTAAGACATCGCCGGCCGCACCAAGCGGCCCGTCCTCACCTTTCGCACCCTTCGCGTGATGGAACGCATTGACCGGCGGCGCGTCGCGCTTATCGGACCGTAGCGAAGCGCGTTGCGCGTGCGCGCCGCGTAGCAAGGGCGCGCTCGAGCCGCGCGGCCTGATCGACGGTGAATGCAACCGCTACCATCACCATCAACGTCCCGCATACGACGACGAGCGCAAGACGCCACCCGTCGGACTTGAACAAGCCGCCGTACTGAACGACGGCCACGGCCGCCGGAACGAAGAACAGCAACATATCGGAGAGCAGCCAGTCGGCCCCCGCCTTGACCCAGCGCGGTGCGACGCCGCCCGTCAGAAGCAGGCCGAGCAATGCCGCGAGCCCGATCACGCTGCCCGGCACGGGCAGATCCAGATGGCGCGCCGCGTAGTCGGCCGCGAACCACAGCGCGGCCAACAGCGCGCTCTGCCCCACGATGCGGGCCAGCGCGCCCAGGCGCTCGATGGACTTCGTCGTCATGGCAAAACTCCCTATTGACTTCATGGCCGAATTGTAAGATTCACCTCATCATAAATAAAATGACTTAAACTCATCTCTGGCATTCCAATTTGGAACTAAGGGAGAAGAGCCGACATGGAGCTACGCGCGCTGCGCTATTTCGTCGAAGTCGTCCGCCAGCGGAGCTTTACGTTGGCCGCCGAGCGCATGTTCGTCACGCAGCCCACCATCAGCAAGATGGTCAAGGCGCTCGAAGAAGAGATCGGTGCGCCGCTGTTGCTGCGCGACGGCCGCCAAATGGTGCTGACCGACGAGGGGCGCATCGTCTTTCAGCGCGGGCAGGACGTCCTGGCCGCCTACGCCCTGCTCCAAGCGGAGTTGGACGATGTCGGCACGCTCGGTCGGGGCGTGTTGACGATCGGCATCCCGCCGATGGGCGGCTCGCTGTTCACGCCGGTGATCGCGGCGTTCCGGCGCCGCTATCCGAAGGTGGAGCTCAAACTGTTCGAGCAAGGCTCGCGGGCGATCGAAGCCGCGCTCGTGGCGGGGGAATTGGAATTCGGCGGCGTGCTGTTGCCTGTCGATGCGCAGATGTTCGACGTGCTGCCGATGTCGCTTCAGTTGCTGTGGGTCGTCGCGCGCCACGGCTCGCGCTTCGACGCGCTCGACGTCGTGCGCCTGGCCGATCTCGCCTCCGAGCCGTTCGTGTTTTACGGCGAGAGCCTGGCGCTGAACGACGTCGTCACGCGCGCATGCCGCGACGCGGGTTTCGCGCCGCAGATCGTTTCGCGCAGCAGCCATTGGGATTTCATGGCCGCGCTCGTGCACACGGGCGTCGGCATCGCGCTGCTTCCCGCGCCGTACTGCCGGCGGCTCGATCCGGCGCGCTTCACCTGTCGGCCCCTGGTCGAGCCCGAAATCCGCTGGGAAATGGCGATTGCCTGGCGCAGAAGCGGCTATCTCTCTCACGCCGCCCGCGCGTGGCTGGAGGTTGCGCGCGAGACGCTGCCCGGGCAGCCGGGCGACGACTTCGTCTACACCCGCTCGGACAATGCGAGCGACGCATCGGGCGAGCCCTGACCCGCGGCGAGTAACGGTGCGATGAAATCGGCGGCGCGCTCCGCGATCATGACCGTCGGCGCATTCGTATTGCCGCCGATCAACGTCGGCATCACCGAGGCATCGACCACGCGCAGGCCCGTGACGCCGCGCACGCGCAGTTCCGTATCGACCACCGTGCGCGCGTCGCTGCCCATGCGACAGGTGCCGACCGGATGGTAGATCGTGTCGGCGTGACGCGCGATGACTTCGCGCAGCCGATCGTCGCTCGCGTGCGGCGGCACGTACATCGTACGGCCGCCGCGATCGGCGAGAGACGGCGACGCCGCGATCCGCTGCGCAATGCGCACGCCGGCGAGCAGGGTGTCGGCATCATAAGAGTCGGACAAGAATCGAGGATCGATATGCGGCGCAACGCGCGCATCGGCGCTTGCCAAGGAAACGACACCGCGGCTCTTGGGCCGCAGCACGCAAACGTGGATCGAGTAGCCATGGCCCCAATGCAGCTTTCGGCTGTGATCGTCGACGAGCGCGGCGCAAAAATGCAATTGCAGATCGGGGCGGTCGAGCGACGGGTCGGTTTTGACGAAACCGCCGGCTTCCGCCACATTGCTCGACCACATGCCTTCCCCTCGACGCAGAAGGGCGGGCAATTGCGCGGCCAGCTTCGCGATGCCGCGTAGCGAATAGCCGACCGGCTCAGTCGATGCGACGCGCACGTTCAGTGTGAAGTCGACATGATCGATGAGATTGGCGCCTACGCTCGGCGCCTCGTGCACGATCGGGACGCCGAACGCGCGCAGCGTCTCGCACGGGCCGATGCCCGAGCACATCAGCAATTGGGGCGAGCCGAACGCGCCCGCCGCGAGAATCACTTCGGTACGTGCGGTCAGCGCCGCAATGCGACCCGCACGCACGATCTCGATGCCGGTCGCACGGCGTTCGCCGTTGAACAGCACGCGCAGCGCGCAGGCGTCGACGATCAAGTCGACGTTCGCGGGCGGGCCGGCGGATTCGCCGATGCGCTCGTAAAGGTAAGCGCGCGCCACGCTGCAGCGCCGCCCGTCGCGCTGGGTAACTTGATAAAAGCCGACGCCCTCTTGTTCCTCACCGTTGAAATCGCCGTTCTCGCGGTAGCCGGCCTCCATCGCCGCGGCCACGAAGTGCGCCGAGAAGGGATTGCGAAAGCGCAAGTCGGAGACGGTGAGCGGCCCGCCCGAGCCGTGCCATTCGTTTTCACCGCGCGCGTTGTCTTCCGCACGACGAAAGTAAGGCAATACGTCCGCCCAACGCCATCCCGTGCAGCCCAGATCGCCCCATTCGTCGTAATCGAGCCGGTGGCCGCGTGTGTAGACCATCGCGTTGATCGCGCTCGATCCGCCGAGCCCTCGCCCTCGCGGCTGGTAGCCGCGGCGGCCCGCCAAACCGGGCTGCGGCGCCGTGCGATAGCCGTAATTCGTCCGCAGTTTGAACGGTACGAGCGCGGCAAGACCGAGCGGCGTATTGACGAGCCAATTGCGCGCCGTATGGGGCCCGGCTTCGATCAGTGCGATCGTCGCTTCCGGGCGCCGCTGCGCAAGCCGCGCCGCGAGCGCGGCGCCGCCCGAACCGCCGCCGACGATGATGTAGTCGTATTGCATCCGCGCCTCCTGTCCGCGCCTCCATGGCGAGCGCGCGGCCAATTCGGCGACTGCGGCCGATGTCGGCTCTTATCGTGCATTCGCGCATTGTAGAAGGGTGGCCGCCGGCGCCGCATGCCCATGGGAGAGCGATTCCTCTAAACGGCAGGGCCCGCGCGAATCTATTATTGAAGGCAGCGCGCATGCGCGCGCGGCCTTTGCCTGCGCGGTTCAAACGCCGATGCCGCGCGTACCGCCTGCCCCACGCGGCATGCGCCCCGGTATCGAACGAATCGCCGCACGAAACGGCCGCCGTATCCCACAGGAGACACGCTCATGCTGGAACCGCAGGCCCCGCCGGCCACGCACGAAGTCACGAACCAAGTGCCCCCGCTCGAGCATTACAACCTCTTCGAAAGCGACCCGGCATTGATGGCGGCCGTCGAACGCGAAGAGGCTCAATGGCATGCATCGGCGCTCGCGCGCGACGGCGCCATGCTCGGCAGACCCGACATCATTGCGCTCGCGGGGCTGGCGAACCGGCATGCGCCGGAGCTGTTCACGTTCAGCCCGCGTGGCGAGCGCATCGATACGCTCGAATTTCATCCGAGCTGGCATCGACTGCTGACGCTGTTGCGCCAAGAAGGGCTTCACGCGCTGCCGTTCGATACGCCGCGCCTCGGGGCCATGGCCGCGCGTTGCGCCGGCTACTTTCTTCACGCTCAACTCGAATCGGGTTCACTGTGTCCGCTGACGATGACCTTCGCCAGCATTCCCGTGTTGCGGCGCGAAACGGCGCTGTTCGCCGAGATCGCGGACAAACTCTACTCCCGCGAACACGACTCGAGCGACGCCCCGCTGCCAACCAAGCGCTCGATGATGATCGGCATGGGCATGACCGAAAAGCAAGGCGGCTCCGATGTACGCACGAATCAAACGCGCGCGGCGCCGCTGGGTGCGCATTCCGGGCGCGCCGGCGAATACCGCCTAGTCGGACATAAGTGGTTCTTCTCGGCGCCGCAATGCGACGCTCACCTCGTGCTCGCGCGCACAGGCGCCGATGCACCGCTTTCATGCTTCTACGTGCCGCGCTACACCCCCGACGGCATGCGTAACGCCATCCGCGTCCAGCGCCTGAAAGACAAGCTCGGCAATCGCTCGAACGCGAGCAGCGAGGTCGAATTCGCCGACGCCTACGGCATCATGATCGGCGACGAAGGCCGCGGCGTGCCGACCATCATCGAGATGGCGAACTACACGCGACTGGACTGCGTGATCGGTAGCGCGGCGCTCATGCGCGCGGCGCTCGTGCAGGCGATTCACCATGCGCGCCACCGCGTCGCCTTCTCGCGGCCGCTCGTCGATCAGCCGCTCATGCGCAACGTGCTGGCCGATCTGGCCTTGGAAACCGAGGCGGCGACAGTACTGTTCATGCGCCTCGCGCGCGCGTTCGACGCGCGCCTTGCGGCGGAACGCGAAGGCGGCGCCGAAAGCGATGAGGAGCGTGCTTGGCGCCGCATCGTTACGCCGGCCGCAAAGTTCTGGGTCTGCAAGCGCGCGCTGGCGTTCACCGGCGAGGCGATGGAAGTTTGGGGCGGCAACGGGTACGTCGAAGAAGGCCCCATGGCGCGCTTTTATCGCGAAGCGCCCGTCAACTCGATCTGGGAAGGCTCGGGCAACGTCATGTGTCTCGATGTGCTGCGCGCCATCGAGCGGGACCCGCAAGGCGCCCACGCACTCATTGCGCAGTGGCGCGCCGATGCGCAAGCGAGCCCTCCGCTTGGTCGCGCGCTGGACGCGCTCGAGGCTACCCTCGCCTCCCCGCCCGAATTGCGCGAGGCGCTCGCCCGCGGGCTCGCGCAGCAGCTCGTGCTGTGCGCCCAGGCCGCGTTGATGCTGCGCACCGCCCCCGCCGACCATGCGCAAGCGTTCGTCGCGACGCGCTTGACGGACGCGGGCGCCGGCCTCGCCAGCGGCCGCGTCTACGGCACGCTGCCCGCTTCCTTCGATCACGCCGCCATCATCGCGCGCGCCTTCGACGCTTGAAAGAAGCGGCCGGGCGACTCGCATCGCCCACCGCCACCGCACAAGGCCGAACCGTGCGGGACGAAACACGCGCCCATATAAGGCCTAGAGGAGAAACCTGCATGAAAAACGATTTGCCCGGCGCGAGCGCGCTCGACGAGTTGCTGCTGACGCAACGCGAGGCGCACGCGCGCGAGCCGTACCCGTCTTGGGAAAAACGTGCGGAGCATTTGCGCGCGCTGCGGACGATGTTGCTCGGTCATGCGGACGCGCTTGCCGATGCGCTCGACGCCGATTTCGGCCGACGTTCGAAAGCCGAGCTGCTGCTCTCCGAGCTCTGGCTCGTCAAAAGCGAGATCGATTCGGCACTCAGGCACGGCAAGCGCTGGATGCGCCCGCAACGGCGCTCGACCGGAATTTGGCTGCGCCCCGCCACGGCGAAGGTCATGCCGCAACCGCTCGGCGTCGTCGGCATCGTCGCGCCTTGGAACTATCCGATCCTGCTGGCCGTCGGCCCGCTCGTCGGCGCGCTCGCAGCAGGCAACCGCGCCATGATCAAGATGTCCGAACTCACCCCGCGCACGGGCGAGTTGTTTGCGCAGTTGATCGGCCGTACGTTCGCCCAAGAACAAGCCACCGTCGTCAACGGCGACGCCTCGGTCGGCGCGGCCTTTTGCGCGCTGCCGTTCGATCATCTGATCTTTACCGGGTCGACGCGCGTCGGCCGGGAAGTCATGCGCGCGGCGGCGGCCAATCTGACGCCCGTCACGCTCGAACTCGGCGGCAAATCGCCGGCTATCGTCGGGCCTCATGCACGCTTTGAAACGGCGGTGGACAGCATCATGGCGGGCAAGACGCTCAATGCAGGGCAAACCTGCATCGCACCCGACTATGTCCTCGTCCCACGCGGTCAAGAGCAAGCTTTCATCGAACGCGCGCATGCCTGCGTGGCGCGGCTGTATCCCGACTTCGCGCGCAATCGCGACTACACGACGATCGTATCGGACCGTCATTTCGCGCGGATGCGCTCGCTCGCCGACGAAGCCGCCTCGCTCGGCGCGATCGTTCATCCGTTGAGCGATGCGCAGCCCGACGCATCGAGCCGGCAATTCCCGCCGTGCGCGGTGACGAACGCCCCCGAGCGTTCGGCCCTGATGCAAGAGGAGATCTTCGGGCCGCTGCTGCCGATCGTGCCTTACGACACGATCGACGACGCCATCCGTTATGTGAACGCCCGCCCGAGGCCACTCGCGCTCTATCTCTTCGACGACGAGCGTCGCACCGTCGAGCGCGTGCTCCACGAGACCGTGTCCGGCGGCGCAGCCGTCAATGAGACACTGCTGCAGATTGCCTGCGAAGGCCTGCCTTTCGGGGGTGTCGGAGCGAGCGGCATCGGCGCGTATCACGGCTATGACGGCTTCAGGACATTCTCGAAAATGAAGCCCGTACTCTTTCAGCCGCGGTTCAATGCACGCTCGCTGCTGCTACCGCCCTACGGACGGCGCTTTCACGCCGTCATGCGGCTCATGTTCCGATTCTGATCTTCGGCGCACCGTCCTTGCGGTGCGCTCGAGCGAAGGCTACACGGGCCACAACGGCCCTTCTTGCATCGCGCCGATTTGCTCGCGTAACTCCAGCACGCGCGCTTCCCAGTATCGTTGCGTATTGAACCAGGGAAACGCAGCCGGGAAAGCCGGATCGTCCCAGCGCCGCGCAAGCCACGCCGCGTAATGAATCAACCGCAGCGTGCGCAAAGCCTCGATCAAGTGCAGCTCGCGCGGCTCGAATTCGCAGAAATCCTCGTAGCCCGCGAGCAGATCGGTCAATGCGGCCGACGCGTCGGCTCGGCCGCCAGGAAGCAGCAGCCACAAATCCTGAATGGCCGGGCCCATACGGCTGTCGTCGAAATCGACGAAATGCGGCCCGGCATCGGTCCACAGCACGTTGCTCGCATGGCAATCGCCGTGCAGCCGCAAGTGGTCCACGTCGCCGGCTGCCTCGAATGCGCGCTCGACGCCCTCCAGCGCGAGCGTCGCCGCCGCTTCGTAGGATGCGCGCAATTCGGGCGGAATGAACGCGTGGGTCAGCAAGAATTCGCGCGGCTCGTAGCCGAATGTCGCAATGTCCAGCGTAGGCCGCGCCACGTAAGGTTTGCACCTGCCTACCGCGTGGATGCGGCCGATGAAGCGCCCCATCCACTCGAGCGTGTCGCGCCGGTCGAGTTCGGGCGCCCGCCCGCCGCGCCGCTCGAACACGGCGAAGCGAAAGCCGTCGAATGCATGCAGCGTGCGACCCTCGATCGAGCGCGCCGCGACAGCCGGAATCTCGGCCTGCACGAGTTCCTCGACGAACGCATGCTCCTCGAGAATCGCTTCATCTGACCAGCGCTGCGGGCGATAGAACTTCGCGACGACGGGCGGGCCGTCCTCGACGCCGACCTGGTAGACGCGGTTTTCATAGCTGTTGAGCGGCAATAAGCGCCCGTCGGTGCGCACGCCGGTCGTGGCCAGCACGCTGTCGAGCGCATCGAGCACGCACTCCGGCGTCAACCGAGTGAAAGGGTGCGCGGCCGCGTGGCCGCGCGCATCGGGGGAATCGGGGGAGAGAGGCTCGTTCATGCCGGCATTGTGCCCCATCGGCGCACCGCCCGGCTTTCGAGCGCCGTCAAATCGCGCCGAGGCGGCGTGTCAATGCACGAGGGAGCCGGCCGGACGCGCGACGAGTTCGCCCGTGTCGATAAGGTCTTCGAGGAAGAAAGGCTCGGTGTTCAATTGCAGCGATGCACCGGGCTCCCCGGCGTACCAGACGACCATCGCCATATCGCCGAGTATGCGCATGACGATCCCGCGCGCGCCCGAAGGCACGGCTATATGCACGGACCTGACGATCGAACCGACTTGCATGATGTATTCCCCCCCAAGGGTATTGAGTACTCCCTCGATTGTTCACGCAACGAGCCATCGAGAAAAGCCGAATGTGACGACCTATTGGGCGCCATTTCCCACGATCATCCTTACAACACACTGACTAACGACCGCTCGGGTGCAATCTCGACGCGTTACGAGCGGCCTTCCCCCGCCCCGCCCAAGCCGCGAAAACCACCCCGGCGCACGCCTCGCGGCGCCATGCGCCCGCGAGCGCTATAGTCCAAGCATAGCGCGCACTGGGCAAAGTAGTCCGCTGCGATGCAGCATGCGCGAGCTGCAAGCCCGTGCGCATCCTGCTTACGGCATGCCGTTTGCGGATCGCTCAAGCCTGTGTCCGCGCCGGCGCCCATCGGGGCAGTACCGAGGAGATCGAACGATGAACTCATTCTCGCAACGTTGCTCGTCCGGTGCGCGTGCGTCGCGGCATGCGCGCGACTCAACGAAACGATGCGCGGCCGGCATCGCGCTCGTGTTGATGCTCGGGGCGTGCGCCCCGCATGGGCCCGACTATGTCAAGCCCAGCGCCACGACGGCGTATCGCACGGCTGCGCCCGGAGGCTCGCAGCCGCCGCCCGCGCCGCAACCCTGACGCACATTCGGATGATGTGACCAACGAAGCGCCATGCCCGGAACGCGGCTCGCGCGCGTATTGGCGAGCGAGCTTCACCTTGCGCTTCGCCGGCTGTGCGACGTTCTCGCTGCGCGACGGCGTGCACGCGAAGTATCCTCATCGGAATCGCGCACGTTACCTATACTCGATCAACGCGTGCGCACGTTTGCAGCGTCGCGCCGCAGCGAAAATGGGAGGAGACGAGCATGACGACGACATTCACCATCAGCGATTTCATCCTGATCATTCCGATGGCGCTCGCCGGCGCGCTGTTCCTCGGCGCGCTGCCCACTTCATCTCGTTCCCTGCACAACGTTCTTCGCGTGCTCGGCGCGCTGATCGGCGTCGTCTTCGCGGTGGTGCTTGTGGAAGGGCTGCCCGCGCTGATGTAGCGTTCGACGCAAAGCTCGCGCTTGCGCCGAGCCCGCGTGCCTCAGATGCGTTGATCGGTGGAGGGCTTCTCCCAGAGGTTGATGCCGCCCTCGGTCGCGTACCGGTCGATTTCGGCAATCTCCTCGTTCGAAAACGCGAGGTTCGCCAGCGCGCCGACGTTCTCGCGCACTTGCTCGGCCCGGCTCGCGCCGATGAGCGCCGATGTGACGCGCGCATCGCGCAGCACCCACGCGAGGGCCATTTGCGCAAGACTCTGCCCGCGCCGCTGCGCGATCGCGTCTAGCTTTCGCACGTGTTCGAGGTTTTCCGGGCTGAGGTGGCTTTGATTGAGCGAGCCGCCGCCGGGCTTGTTGATGCGCGCGTCGGCCGGCACCCCATTCAAATATTTCGACGTGAGGAGCCCCTGCGCGAGCGGCGTGAACGCAATGCAGCCCGCGCCCACTTCACCGAGCGCATCGAGCAGGTCGCCCTCGATCCAGCGGTTGAGCATGTTGTACGAAGGCTGGTGGATCAAGAGCGGCACCTTGTGCTCGCGCAGCAACGACGCCATCTCGCGCGTCTTCGCGGCTGAATACGATGAAATGCCGACATAGAGCGCTTTGCCCTGATGCACCGCGCTCGCCAGTGCGGCCGCCGTCTCCTCGAGCGGCGTATCGGCGTCGAACCGGTGCGAATAGAAGATATCGACGTAGTCGAGGCCCATGCGCCGCAAGCTCTGATCGAGGCTCGCCAGGACGTATTTGCGCGAGCCGCCGCCCTGGCCGTACGGGCCCGGCCACATGTCCCAGCCGGCTTTCGTCGAGATCAACAGTTCGTCGCGATAGGGCCGAAAGTCGTCCTTGAACAACCGGCCGAAATTGGTTTCGGCGCTGCCGTAGGGCGGCCCGTAGTTGTTCGCCAGATCGAAGTGGGTAATGCCCAGATCGAAGGCGGTGCGCAGGATGTCGCGCTGCGTCGAAAGGGGCGTCGTATCCCCGAAGTTATGCCACAAGCCGATGGACAGCGCGGGCAGCTTGAGCCCCGAACGGCCGCAGGTGCGGTATTGCATGTCGGAGTAGCGATTGGATGCTGCTTCGTAGGCCATGAGGATCCTCGATGAGTACAGGTACGGCGTTGAGGGCGCTCACCCGCGCTGCCGCGCGGCAACGACGGGTGCGAACCGATGGACACTCGGGCGGCAAGTTTCTACACTGCCGCCTGCTCGAACCCTCGATCGGAGAGTCCATGATCAAAGCAATTTCCGCGGCGTTGATCGCCGGTGGCGTCGTGCTGCTGTATTTCGGCGGCCAGTCGTACCACTCGTTCGTCAACGATATGTCGCGCGCGTTCACCGGCGCGCCTACGAACAAGACCATTTGGCTCATCGCGGGCGGGGTCGTCGCAACGCTGGCCGGCATCGTCGGATTGACGGTGTCCTCCGCGGGCAAACGCTGAGCGGCGGCGCGACGAGCGCAGGGCGAGCGGTCGACCGTCCGCTCGCCCCGGCTCAAAGCGCCACTTCGGGTTTGGACGCCGAGCGCGTACCCGGCAAGGGCACGTTGCTCGCGCCGTGATACGTGAATACGAGCGAATACTTGACGTTGTCCGTCACGTTCTTCCCTGCCGAGTGCAGCGTGTTGCAATGGAAGAAGACGACATCGCCGGCCTCGAGTTCCGGCGAGACGGCCATGCGGATCAACGCATCGTTTTCCGGCATGTCCGCGCGGAAAAACTTCTGCCCGTCGAATCGATCCGACGTAAACGTCATCGTATGGGATCCGGGCACGAACCACAGCCCGCCGTTGTCGACCGTCTCCTTGCCGAGCGCGAGCCAGGTCGACACGAGATCGTCGCGCTCGAACGACCAGTAGCGCGCGTCGCGATGCCAGCCGGTCAAACTTCCGTAAGCGGGATGTTTCGTCATCATGCAGTTGTGATGCGCGCGCGAGAGCCGCGCCGGCTCACCGAAATACAACTCCATCCAACCCCTGATCTCAGGCGCCGTCGCCCATTGCCCGAACATTGCATGACGCGCATAGGCATCGAGCAAGCGCCGCACCGTGTGTCCCCCCGGAGCGTGCTTGGACTCCGGCGCGCCCGGATAACGCAAGTCCGCCTCGTACTCCAGGGGCTGCGCCGCTTCTTCGAATTGTTGCAACGCAACAGCTTTAAGCGCCGCGCAGCGCTCGGGCGACACCAATCCCTTCACGACGACGAAGCCGTACTCGCGCAGGACTTGCACTTGTTCTTTTTTCGATTGTGCTGACATGAAACCTTCCTTGCTGAAGCGCCGCACCGAGCGGAAACGTTTTATTTTACGGCGACCGAGTTCGGTGCGTCGCTGCACCGAACTCGATCAGGGGTCCGCACGACTTACGCACGTCACGATTCGCGTGTAGGCTGCCTCGCATGTCGATCCTGCTTACCGGCCGCTTGCAGTCACGCCTCACGTGGCGCGCCGTCGCCGTACCCACCGCTTTCGCTGTCGCCGCGCCTGTTGCCTCGCGCCCGCCTAGAACTCGCTGGCACGCTTGCTGCATCGACGTGGCCGCCCCGCTCTCGCCGCGGGGCCGATCAACGCTTCCCCCTCGCCATGCATAAACGTCTCGCCTCTCGGCATAATCGTACGACGCTCAGTCCCGCTCGGTCGGGCGGACGAACGTCGATGCGCGCACTGCGGCACCACGCCGCGCGCGCCCGTCTGTCGCCGCGGTACGCGCCGCCGGTCTCGGCCGCCGAAAACGGCGGCCTGCTGCGCACTTGGTTGCAGGCGGTCGTCGCGGCGCTGCGCACGGGCACGCGCGCCCGGCGTCTGCTGCTCGGCAGGCTCTTGCGCCGCACGACGGCTCGGCGCGCGGCGCTCGAACGCGCCAAACGTGCCGTTCCCACCGGCAATCGCCGGCCGCGCAGGCTGTCGGCCAGCGCAGGATGGTTCGCATTCGCGGCTCGCTAGGCTCGCTGGGTTCGCAGGACGGCATCCGCACGGGTCTTCGTGGCACGCGCGCCATCGTCAGGCGGCGAGCGTAAAATCGAATCGTCCAGACCGATCGATGCGGCCGCCATGGCCCGCCATGCAGCGATGAATACGCCTACTCCCGAAAAGCGGGCGCGCAAGGGGCCCTCCAAGCGCACGCTGAACGTGCTGACCGCGCTTGTCGGTGTCGGAACGCTCATGGGCGGCATCGGCTGGCTTGTCTATAGCTGGAAAACCGATCTCGAAATCCCGTACTTCGCTATCCCGCTCGTGCTGTGCTTTCCCGTCATCGCCGCGGTCGCCTTCCGCAACTGCTGGGACTGAGTAGGCCGGCAAGCTTAAAAGACAAAACCCCGGCATGACCGGGGTTTTGTTTTCAGCCAGCGCCGCGCGATACGCTTGACGGGCGACTCCCTTTGGCTCGTTACGCCAATTCCGCTACCGGCTCCGTGCCGGCGGCTTCGGCCAGGGCGAGCGCCTTGTCGGTCGCTTCCCACGAGAACTCGGGCTCTTCGCGGCCGAAGTGACCGTATGCCGCCGTCTTCTCGTACACCGGACGCAGCAGGTCGAGCATTTGGATGATGCCCTTCGGGCGCAGATCGAAATGCTCGCGCACGAGCGCCGTGATCGTTGCATCCGACACGCGGCCCGTGCCGAACGTGTTGACCATGACCGACGTGGGCTGGGCGACGCCGATCGCATACGAGACTTGAATCAAGCAGCGCGAGGCAAGGCCCGCGGCCACGATGTTCTTCGCCACGTAGCGGCCCGCGTAGGCTGCCGAACGGTCGACCTTCGACGGATCCTTGCCCGAGAACGCGCCGCCGCCGTGCGGCGCCGCGCCGCCGTACGTATCGACGATGATCTTGCGGCCCGTCAAGCCGCAATCGCCCTGCGGGCCGCCGATGACGAAACGGCCCGTCGGGTTGACGAGGAACTTGATGTCGCCCTTGATGAGTTCGGCCGGCAGCGTCGGCTTGATGACTTCCTCGATCACGGCCTCGCGCAGCATGGCGAGTTCGATATCGGGGGCATGCTGCGTCGACAGCACGACCGTGTCGATCGAATGCGGCTTGCCGTCGACATAGCGCACCGTCACCTGCGATTTCGCATCCGGACGCAGCCAAGGCAGGCGGCCGTCGCGACGCAGCGAGGCTTGGCGCTCGACGAGGCGGTGCGACAGGTGGATCGGCAAAGGCATCAGTTCGGGCGTTTCGTCGCATGCGTAACCGAACATCAAGCCCTGGTCGCCCGCGCCTTGATCGAGGTTGTTGTCGTGCGCGCGATCCACGCCCTGCGCGATATCGGGCGATTGCTTATCGTAAGCGACCAGCACCGCGCAGCCGCGGTAGTCGATGCCGTAATCGGTATTGTCGTAGCCGATGCGTTTGATCGTGTCGCGCGCGACTTGGATGTAATCGACGTTCGCCGTCGTGGTGATCTCGCCGGCCAGCACGACAAGACCCGTGTTGCACAGCGTTTCGGCAGCGACGCGCGAATATTTGTCCTGCGTCAGGATGGCGTCGAGAATGGCGTCCGAGATTTGATCGGCGACCTTGTCGGGATGGCCTTCGGAAACGGATTCGGACGTGAAGAGATAGTCGTTTGCCATGTTGCAGACTCCTTGGTTACGGTGTTGAGTTCACGTAGCCAGCTTCGGGAGCCTGAAGCGGCGACGCTTTAGCGGATTTCCTATATCGCCCGGCGCTGCTGGCGCCCTGCGCTTCGCCCCGCAAGTTGTCTATTAACTCGGCGAAGCCCGTATTATAGCGGCTTCTCGAAAACGTCACAGAGCGAATTGCCGTGCCTTACCCGTTCTATTCATCGCATAGCGCGACGTTCCCGCTTTTCGCCGCGGCCACGCACGCTGAGCGCGCGCGCTCGACAAAGGTCAAGGCATGCTGAACCGGATCGGTACGAAGCTCGCCATCGGCCTGCTCAAGTTTCTCGCGCTGCTGCCCTACGGCTTCGTCGCTCGCCTGGGCGATGGTCTCGGCTGGCTGCTCTATCAAGTTCCGAGCAAGCGCCGGCGCATCGTTCATACGAACCTGGCGCTCTGTTTCCCGGAGTGGAGCGAGCAAAAGCGTGAAGAGATCGCTCGAAAACACTTTCGCCATGCGATCCGCAGCTACGTCGAGCGTAGCGTTCAGTGGTTCGGCTCCCTCGAAAAGCTGACGAAGCTCGTCAAAGTCGACAGCGAGGTCGATTTGACGGATCCCGACATGCCGCCCACCTTGCTGCTCGGGTTTCACTTCGTCGGCATCGAGGCAGGCTCCGTCTTCATCAACGTCGCGCTGCAGCGCCAATGCGCGGCGCTCTATCAGCCGATGTCGAACCCCGAACTCGAGGAAGTCGCCAAACACGCGCGCGGCCGATTCGGCGCCGATATGGCAAGCCGCGCCGAGAGCGCCCGCGTCGTCCTGCGCTGGCTGCGCGAGCGCAAACCCGTCATGCTCGGCGCCGACATGGATTACGGCGTGCGTAATTCGACGTTCGTGCCCTTCTTCGGCATCCCCGCTTGCACGCTCACGGCGGTGGGCCGATTCGCGAAGGTCGGCCACGCTCAGGTGTTGCCGTTCATCGGCGAAGTGCTGCCGGACTACAAGGGTTATCGGCTGAAAGTCTTCAAACCTTGGGAAAATTTCCCGACGGGCGACGACGAGCTCGACGCCCGCCGCATGAATGCGTTCCTCGAAGAGCACATTCCTCGCATGCCGGAGCAGTACTACTGGGTGCACAAGCGGTTCAAGACGCGGCCGCCGGGCATGCCGAGCGTCTACGATTAGCCGGCAAGCCGAGGCGTCCCTTACAATACGGCGACCATGAAGCTCAACTTCACCAAGATGCACGGCGCGGGCAACGACTTCGTCGTGCTCGACGGCTACAGCCGGCCGCTCGCCCTGACGAGCGAGCAGGCGCGCGCGCTCGCCGATCGCCATTTCGGCATCGGCGCCGATCAGTTGCTCCTCGTCGAGCGCTCCACGGTCGACGGCGCCGATTTCAAATACCGCATCTTCAATTGCGACGGCGGCGAGGTCGAGCACTGCGGCAACGGCGCGCGCTGCTTCGTCAAGTTCGTCCGCGATAAGGGACTGACGGATAAGCGCAGCATTCGCGTCGAAGTGCACGGCGGCCTCATCACGCTCACGATGCAGGAAAACGGCGAGGTCGTCGTCGACATGGGCCGGCCTGTTTTCGAGCCCGAGCGTGTGCCGTTCGACGCTAACGGCCTGGAGGGCCGCCAGGAAGGCGCCGACACCGTCTGGCCGCTCGAGCTCGACGGGCGCACGGACTGGATTTCGGTTGTGTCGATGGGCAACCCGCATGCCGTGCGCGTGGTCGACGATGTGCGTGCCTACCCCGTCGCCGAAATCGGCGCGAAAACCGAACATCATGCGCGCTTTCCTCGGCGCGTGAACGCGGGCTTCATGCAAGTGCACTCGCGCAGTGAAATCGCGCTGCGCGTATTCGAGCGCGGCGCGGGCGAAACGCTCGCTTGCGGCACGGGCGCCTGCGCGGCCGTCGCGGCGGGCATTCGCCGCGGCCTGCTCGACTCCCCGGTCACGGTCCATGCGCTCGGCGGCACGCTGACGATCGCATGGGACGGTGCGCGCGACGAATCCGCGCCGCTCTTGATGTCCGGCCCGGCCACCACGGTTTTCGAAGGCGAGATCGAACTCGCCGATTGATGCCGCGCCGTCCCGATACGGCGCCCTTTAGTTGCCCAACCGCGCTTTGCCCGCCCCTTTGCCGACACCATGAACGATCGCGAAGTCGCCGACTATCTGCTCGCCAATCCCGAATTCTTCTCGCAGCATGCCGAGCTGCTCGCCGCCATTCGGCTCGCCAACCCGCACGGCAAGGCCGCCGTTTCGCTGCAAGAGCGCCAGATGGACATGCTGCGCGAGAAGACCAAGCTGCTCGAGCGGCGCCTGGCCGAACTCTTGCGCTACGGTCACGAAAACGACAGCATCGCCGCCAAGTTCAACCGGTGGACCGCGCGCGTGATCGCCGAGCGCGACGCCCACGCCTTGCCGCGCACCGTCGCGCAAGGCCTCATGGAAGTGTTCGATGTGCCGCAAGCGGCGCTGCGGCTTTGGGACGTGGCCGACACCTATCGCGACGCCGAGTTCGCGCGGCAGGTGGGCGAGGAGGTGCGCTTGTTCGCCAACGGTCTCGACGCGCCGTACTGCGGCGCCAATACGGGCTTCGAGGCGGCGCAATGGCTGAGTTCGGGCGACTATGCCGCCGCGGCCGGCGATGCAGCCGGCAGCGGCGACGCCGCGCTCACGCAGTCGGTCGCGCTGCTCACGCTGCGCGAGCCTCGCGCAAACAACGTCGCCGCGGCGAGCGGCGATTCGCAGGAAGGCGCGCCCCCGGCGCCGAGCGCCCCCGCGTTCGGCTTGCTGGTGATGGGCTCGCCCGATCCGCGGCGCTTCCACGAAGGCATGGCGACCGATTTCCTCATGCAGATCGGCACGCTCGCCAGCGCGGCGCTTAGCCGCCTGCTCGCGCGCTGAGCCTGCCGCGAGCGGTCCCACCGTGCCCCCGACCGACGCCGAACTGATCGCGCAATACCTGTCCGGCCTCGCGCATGCGCGCCGGCTGTCGGAGCATACGCTGCGCAGCTATGCGCATGAACTCGAGCTGCTCGCGCAGCTCGCGAAGGGCCGGCCGCTTGCGAGCCTGTCGGCCGCCGACATGCGCGGCGCCGTCGCCAAGGCGCACGCCGGCGGCCTATCGCCGCGCTCGATCGCCCACCGCCTCTCCGCCTGGCGCGCGTTCTACCGGTGGCTCGCCGAGCATACCGAGATTGCTGCGAACCCAGTGGCCGCCGTGCGCGCGCCGAAGCAGCCGAAGCGGCTGCCCAAGGCCTTGTCGGTCGACGACGCCACCGCGCTGATGGAAGCAAGCGCCGCGCAGAACGCAGAGGGCTTGCGCGATCACGCCATCCTCGAGCTGTTCTACTCTTCGGGGTTGCGGCTTTCCGAACTCGTCGGGCTCGATGCTGCCTTCGCCGAAGGCGACGGCTATCGCTCGGCGGGCTGGCTCAACCTCGAAGCCGCCGAAGTCACGGTGCTGGGCAAAGGTCAACGGCGCCGCACCGTGCCGGTCGGCAGCAAGGCGATGCAAGCGCTCGCCGCCTGGCTCTCGGTGCGCGGGCAGTTCGTCAAGGCCGATCCGCACCCGCTCTTTTTGTCGGTGCGCGGCGCACGCATGTCGCCGAACGTCGTGCGCGACCGTGTCAAACGCGCCGCGCTGCGCGCCGGCATTCCGGCCAACGTGCACCCGCACGTCCTGCGCCATTCATTCGCGACGCATGTCCTGCAATCGAGCGGCGACCTGCGGGCGGTGCAGGAGCTCCTCGGTCACGCCAGCGTGGCCGCGACGCAAATCTATACGTCGCTCGACTTTCAACATCTCGCGCGGATCTACGACACGGCCCACCCGCGCGCCAAAAAGCGCGATTGACGCTCCCAACGCGGCCAGCCGCCGCGCGGATCGCTCGCGCCGCTCAACTTCGTTTTCGTTTTTTACCGACCGATGAACACCGTTACGCTCAAGCCCTCGAAGGAAAAATCGCTGCTGCGCCGCCACCCGTGGGTGTACGCCAATGCTATCGAGCGCGTCGAGGGCAAGCCGGCGCTCGGCGCCACCGTGGTCGTGCGCGCCCATGACGGCCGCTTTCTCGCGCGCGCGGCCTACAGCCCCCACTCGCAGATCCGCCTGCGCGTCTGGAGTTTCGACGAAGGCGAGCCGATCGACCATGCCTTCTTCAAGCGGCGCGTGCAGCGCGCGCTCGCCCATCGACAAGCCTTCGTGCGCGACACGGGCGCCGTGAGGTTGATCTTCGGCGAATCGGATGGCCTGCCGGGCCTCATCGTCGATCACTACATCGAGGACACGGCCGCGGGCGCCGGGCGCGGCCAGCTGGTCTGCCAGTTCATGGCGGCCGGCGTCGAGGCGTGGAAGGACGCCATCGTCGCCGCGCTTGTCGGCGCGACGCTCTGCCCGAATGTCTATGAGCGCTCGGACGTGTCGATCCGCGAAAAGGAAGGCCTCGAACAAACGACGGGCGTGCTGGCCGGCGACGCGCCGCCCGACACCCTCATCGCGCGCGAGAACGGCGTGCGGTATCACGTCGACGTGCGTGGCGGGCACAAAACCGGCTTCTACGTCGACCAGCGCGACAATCGCGCGCTCGTGCAAACCTACGCGGCCGGCAAGGACGTCCTGAACTGCTTCTGCTACACCGGCGGCTTTTCGCTGGCCGCGCTCGGCGGCGGCGCGAAGCGCGTCGTCTCGATCGATTCGTCGGGCGAAGCGCTCGCGCTCGCGCGCGCAAACGTTACGGCCAACGGGTTCGACGCCGAGCGCGCGCAGTGGCTCGACGCCGACGCGTTTCGCACGCTGCGCAGCCTCGTCGAAAGCGGCGAGCGGTTCGACCTCGTCGTCCTCGATCCGCCGAAGTTCGCGCCGGCGCGCGAGCACGTCGATCGGGCGGCGCGCGCCTATAAGGACATCAACCTTTCGGGCTTTCGCCTGCTGCGCCCGGGCGGCCTGCTGTTCACCTATTCGTGCTCGGGCGCGATCGATGCGGACTTGTTCCAAAAGATCGTTGCCGGCGCGGCGGCCGACGCTCGCGTCGACGCCCGCATTTTGAAGCGCTTGGGCGCGGGCCTGGACCATCCGCTGCTGGCGGCATTCCCCGAAGGGGAGTACTTGAAGGGCTTGCTGTTGCAAATCGTCTGATCGCCCCCAACTACGGCGAGCTTTCGTTCGGCGGTGCGTTCAGGACGTACGGTGCGTCCGCATTGGCCGATCGGCCGGCAGGCGCGAATGCGCGCTCGCCGGTATGCTTCAATATTTTCGTGGCCGGCTCGTCTGAACCGTCCCTGATTTTCGACCCATAGGCGATTGAACATGATCCCCGTCACCATCTTGACCGGCTTCCTAGGCAGCGGCAAAACCACGCTGCTCAAGCGCATCCTCAACGAAAAGCACGGTATGAAGATCGCCGTGATCGAAAACGAGTTCGGCGAGGAGAACATCGACAACGAGATCCTCGTGCAAAACCAGGCCGAGCAAATCGTGCAGATGAGCAACGGCTGCATCTGCTGCACGATCCGCGGCGACTTGGCGCGCGCGCTCGGCGATTTGGCATCGCGCAAGCGCGCCGGCGAAATCGCGTTCGACCGGGTCGTGATCGAAACCACAGGCTTGGCCAACCCCGGCCCCGTGGCGCAGACCTTCTTCATCGACAGTGAGATCTCCGACGAATTCCTGCTCGACGCGATCATCACGCTCGTGGACGCCAAGCACGCGAATGCGCAGCTCGACGAGCACGAGGTCGTGCAGCGGCAAGTCGGCTTTGCCGATCGTTTGTTCATCACGAAGTCCGATCTCGTCGCCGAAGCCGAAGTGGCCGATCTGCGCCACCGCCTCATGCACATGAATCCGAAAGCGACGATCAAGGTCGTCAACTTCGGAGAAGCCGACATCAAGGAAATCTTCGATCTGCGCGGCTTCAATCTGAACGCCAAACTCGAGATCGATCCGGATTTCCTGGCCGAGGACGATCACGCGCACGCGCATCATGGTCACGACCACGATCATGAGCACGGCCATGACCACGAGCACTGCGATCACGACCACGGCCAGTGCGCCCACGAGGGGCACGCCCATCATCATGCGCACCACGACGATCGCATCAAGTCGTTCGTCTATCGCAACGACCGCCCGTTCGATCCGAACAAGCTCGAGGATTTCCTGGGCGGCGTGCTGCAGATCTACGGCGAGCGACTGCTGCGCTACAAGGGCGTGCTCTACATGAAGGGCGTCGACCGCAAGGTCGTATTCCAGGGCGTGCATCAAATGATGGGAAGCGACCTCGCGGCCAAATGGCTGCCGGTGGAGAAGAAGACGAACAAAATGGTCTTCATCGGCATCGATCTGCCGCAGGATCTCATTACCGACGGCCTGGACGCCTGCCTCGCGTAAGGCTGTGCGCCACGTGGGATGGCGCACGCGCGCAGTCGCCCCGAGGTTCGCTTTTTGGACGCGCGCGCGCTATATTTTCAGGATATTAGCGGCGCGCCGGCAGGGTTTTCTCTGTTGCGGCGCCCAAGAACGATTCAGTTACAATACGTCCCCGCCGCCAGGGGCGGCGGGTAACGCGACGGCGCCGGAAAACCTTATCCGGGCAAAGCCGAAACAAAACCAAAGAGACACCGAAAGACGCCGCGGCGCGGCTCGCGTTTGGACCCGCGAGCGGCGCTGCTGCAATGCCGTATCGAATGGGTAGGAGCACCCGAGGATCGGTTTCCAGAGGAGTTCGGCCCCGCATCGGCGCGACGGCGTCTTGACGGCCACCGGGCCGCGGGCGTCGGCGCCTTTAAGGCACCGCTTGCGGGCAATACGAAAGTGCGGGCAATATGTATGGGTTTTGCCTCACATTGAAGAAGCACGCAGATGACGACGAAACGACTCTTGACCGAAGCCGAAATCCTGAAGATGAGCGACAAGGATTACATGAATGAAGATCAGCTCGCCTTCTTCAAGAACAGGCTCGAACAGCTGCAGGCGGAGATTCTCCGCAATGCCGGGCAAACGACGGAAAACCTGCGCGAGACGGTGATCGTTCCCGATCCGGCCGATCGCGCCACGATCGAGGAAGAGCATGCACTCGAGCTGCGTACGCGCGACCGCGAACGCAAGCTGCTGAAGAAAGTGCAGCAGTCTCTGGCTCGCATCGAATCGGGCGAGTACGGCTGGTGCGAGGAAACGGGCGAGCCGATCGGCGTGCCCCGTATGCTCGCGCGGCCCACGGCTACGCTGTCGCTCGAAGCGCAGGAACGCCGCGAGCTGCGCCAAAAGCTGTTCGGCGATTGATGCACGCGTAGCGCGGCCTTCGCGCTACGCGCATTCACGCTGCTTCGAAAGAGGCGCGCGGTCTCCCGCGCGCTTTTTCTTTTTGCGATGGCGCGATTCGAGCGATCGCACCGTCACGCCCCGCCCCTCTCGGACGGCGTCCACGAGCTCCCCCGCCGCTCAACGTCGGCAAAGCTTACCGATATGCGCTGGTTAAAGGGATCCAGCGGGCACCCAGCGGACACAAAGCGCTTCGGCCCGGCAAGCTGTGGATCCTCTTCGTACGCCGCCCTCTTGATAAAGCCGCGCACGCCCTAAAATGGGCTAAATGCGCGCGGGTCTGGACATCCGCGCGCGCTCCGTGCGCCTTGCGCCACCCGTTTTCCGCTCGTGCGGCGACGCGCCGCCGAGCCCCTTTTCGTATTCTCGAGGAATGCACCATGGAGCAATATCACGGCACGACGATCGTGTCGGTGCGCAACGGCGACAAAGTTGCGCTTGGCGGCGACGGCCAAGTGACCCTCGGCAACATCGTCATGAAAGGCGGCGCCAAGAAAGTGCGGCGCATTTATAACGGCAAGGTTCTCGTCGGGTTCGCCGGCGGGACGGCCGATGCGTTCTCGCTGCTCGATCGCTTCGAAGCTAAGCTAGAGAAGCATCAGGGCAACTTGACGCGCGCCGCCGTCGAACTCGCCAAGGACTGGCGCACCGACCGCATGTTGCGCCGGCTCGAAGCGATGCTGATCACGGCCGACGCGCAAACGACCCTTGTCATCACCGGCAACGGCGACGTGCTCGACCCGGAAGGCGGCATTTGCGCGATCGGCTCGGGCGGCGCTTATGCCCAGGCCGCCGCACGCGCGCTCGCCGAGAACACTGCGCTGTCGCCGCGCGAGATCGTCGAGAAATCGCTCGCGATCGCCGGCGACATGTGCATCTACACGAACCATAACCGCGTCATCGAGACGATCGAGTGAGTGAGGTAAGCAACCGATGAGCACCATGACCCCAGCCGAGATCGTTTCGGAACTCGACAAACACATCATCGGCCAGAACAAGGCGAAGAAAGCGGTCGCGGTCGCGCTGCGAAACCGCTGGCGCCGCCAGCAGGTGGGCGAACCGCTGCGCCAGGAAATCACGCCGAAGAACATTTTGATGATCGGGCCGACGGGCGTCGGCAAGACCGAGATCGCCCGGCGCCTGGCCAAGCTCGCCGACGCACCGTTCATCAAGATCGAAGCGACGAAGTTCACGGAAGTGGGCTATGTGGGCCGCGACGTCGACAGCATCGTGCGCGACCTGATCGAGATCGCCTTGAAGCAAACCCGCGAAACGGAGATGCGCAAGGTCCGCACGAAAGCGCAGGATCAAGCCGAGGACCGCATCCTCGACATCCTGCTGCCAAGCGCTCGCCCCGTCGGCTTCGGCGCGGCGACCGAGGCATCGGGCGCCGACAACGCAACGCGCCAGACGTTTCGCAAGCGCTTGCGCGAAGGCCAACTCGACGATAAGGAAATCGAACTCGACGTCGAGCTGCCGCAAGCGGGCATGGACATCATGGGCCCGCCGGGCATGGAGGACATGACGGAGCAGATTCGCTCGATGTTCGCGAACCTCGGCGGCGGCAAGAAAACGCGCCGCAAGCTCAAGGTCAAGGAAGCGCTGAAAGTGCTGACCGACGAGGAAGCGTCGAAGATGCTCAACGACGAGGAAGTGAAAGCGAAGGCCGTGCAGAACGTCGAGCAAAACGGCATCGTGTTTCTCGACGAGATCGACAAGATCGCCTCGCGCAGCGAAGCGGGCGGCGCCGAGGTGTCCCGCCAAGGCGTGCAGCGCGACCTGCTGCCGCTCGTCGAAGGCACGACGATCAACACGCGCTACGGCATGGTGAAGACCGATCACATCCTGTTCATCGCGAGCGGCGCCTTCCATCTGTCCAAGCCGAGCGATCTGATCCCTGAGCTGCAAGGGCGCTTTCCGATTCGCGTCGAACTCGATTCGCTGTCGGTGGAAGATTTCGAATCGATCCTGATTGCGACCGATGCGAGCCTCGTCAAGCAGTATCAGGCTTTGCTCGCGACCGAGGACGTCGAACTCGAATTTGCGCCGGACGGCATCAAGCGCATGGCCGAGATCGCATTTTCGGTCAACGAGCGTACCGAGAACATCGGCGCGCGCCGGCTCTACACCGTGATCGAAAAACTGCTCGAGGAAGTGTCGTTCGCAGCCGGCAATCATGCCGGCACGAAGGTGACGATCGATGCGGCTTACGTCGACCGCGCGCTCGGAGAGGTTTCGCAGAGCGAAGATTTGTCGCGCTACGTGCTGTAACTGCCCAGCGGGTCGAAGCAGGCGCCCAGGGGTGCCGCCTCGATCCGCGCCCTCACCGGCCATCGACTAGAATGCGGCATTGATCTCGTCTAGGAGTATGGCCGATGCCGCAGCCGTCAGACGCATTCACACTCAAGCCGATCGGCTACATCCGATCGGCGCTCGAAGATTTGACCCAGGCGCCGCGTCAAGGGATCGAAGGCGCCCCCGACGCGTGGATCGATCTCGATCCTCAATACATCGAAGGATTGAAAGGCCTCGCAAGCGGCGACGAAGTCATCGTGCTAGCTTGGTTTCACTTGGCCGACCGCGGCAAGCTTGCCGTCCATCCGCGCGGCGAACGCGATCGGCCGTTGACGGGCGTGTTCGCCACGCGCGCGCCGCATCGTCCGAATCCGATCGGGTTGCATCGCGTGACGGTGCGGGAAATCGACGGCAGCAGGCTGCGCGTCGGCCCCATCGAAGCCGTCGACGGCACACCCATCGTCGACCTCAAGATCGCGCTCGAAACGGATAGCTGAACGCATCGGTGCGCCGCGCACGCCTACCCGCGATCATCGAACGAGCGTCCTTCAAACGACGTTCTGGGGTAATTCAGTCGGAATTGCGCGCCCAAATGACATTTCGAATAATGCGACGCCGATGATCGAGCCTCCTACCGCGCAAGCGGGTCGCCGAACCAGCGTTCGGCCAACACGGAGGCAAACAGCGTGAAACCATCGTCGAATCGCACACTAGCGCGCCATGTCATGACGGTCATGGCTGCAACCGCATCAATGCTGTTCGCGGCGTCTGGCCCCGCCAGCGCAGCTCGAGCGCCGCTGGCGCCGCAGGTCCAGCTCGACAGCGGCAAGGTCGAAGGCATGCAAATGCGCGGACAGCACAAAGACCTACGCGTGTTCCGGGGCATTCCATACGCGGCGGCCCCCGTCAACGAATTGCGCTTTCGCGAGCCGCAACCCGTTCCCCGTTGGGCGGACGTGCGGCCAGCGCGGCAGTTCGGCGCTCGGTGCATGCAGCCGCTAGCCGAGGGTAAAAGCGACTCCCGCGCGCCTCAGATGAGCGAGGACTGCCTGTACTTGAACGTCTGGACGCCCGCTCGCGAGGCGACGGGCAAATTGCCCGTGCTCGTACACTTCCACGGCGGCGGATTCGTGGCCGGGGACGCCTCGCGACCCCGCTATGACGGCGCGAATCTCGCATCGCGCGGCATCGTGGTGGTCACTGTCAACTACCGCCTGGGCGTATTCGGCTTTCTCGCGCCGTCCGAGGCGGCTAGCGAATCGTCGCACGGCGCCACCGGCAACTACGGCTTGCTCGATCAGGCGGCCGCGTTGCGTTGGGTGAAGCAGAACATCGCCCAATTCGGAGGCGATCCGTCGAAAGTCACGATCTCTGGCAATTCGGCGGGCTCGGTTTCCGTTAGCGCACACATGGCCTCGCCGCTCTCCCGCGGGTTGTTCGCAGGCGCGATCGGCGAAAGCGGCGCCGCGCTCGCCCCCAGCGGTATTTGGCGGCGCGAGCAAGCCGAAGCGGCGGCGACGAAATTCGCGACGCGCGTTGGCGCCAGCTCCTTGCAGCAACTGCGGTCTTTGCCCGCAAAAACGCTGCTCGTCGCGGCCTCCGGGTCGAAGCTCACGTGGGACTCGCTCGCATTCTGGCCGAACGTCGACGGTCATTTCCTGACCGATTCGCCCGAGCAGACGTTTGCCAACGGCGCGCAAGCGCAAGTCCCGCTGCTGGTGGGCGCCAATTCTCAAGAGGCTCCCTACACGGCCATCTTAGGCGATGCGCAGCCGACCCCGGAGAATTGGCAGGCGACGATCAAAAGGCGATTCAAAGACCAGGCGGAGGAAGTGCTCGCCCACTATCCGGGCAACACCAGCGACGAAGTCATGCACGCCGCCACGGCGCTCGCCGGCGATTTCTTCATCGGCCACGGCACTTGGAAGTGGATGAACCAGCACCGGCAAACGGGAAATGCTCCCGTCTTTTACTACCGCTACACGCAGCCGTTACCGCCAAAGACGGCAACGGCGTCCGCAGCTGTCTCTGTCCCGGCGCCGCAGCCGGTACTCGGCGCCGCCCATGACGCCCAACTCAGCTATTCGCTCGGCAATCTCGGCAACGATCGTCGATACACCTGGACTGCCGCGGATTACGACGTCTCCCGCATTTTCTCGAGCTACGTCGAGCACTTCGTGAAGACGGGCAATCCCAATGGGACGCCTACCGCGGCGGACGCAACGTCGACGGAAGAAGCAACGCAGCAGAGCGGGGGCTGGCTGCCTCGATGGCCGGCCGTTCGGACCGACAACCGAGGCATGCTGATGCAGATCATCGGCGAGAAGACTCACTCGGTCTGGGACCGCGAGGCGCCGCGGCAAGGGCTGATTCAGCGGCTGGTCGAGAACGGGCAATGGGCTGGACCCACGATTCCGGCGATCCAAGCGGAAGATAGCGCTCAATAGCCAAAGCGGGGCGCCGTGCCGAGCGTAGCCGACCCGGCGAAGCGGCGCGGCGGCTCATCGACCAGGGCGAGGTTCGCCGCCTCGCCCCTTACTGCTTCACCGGGCGCTTCGCCAGCTTCCTTTGCAGCGTCCGGCGGTGCATGTTCAGGGCCCGCGCCGTGGCCGAAATGTTCCCGTCGTTCTCGGCCAGCGCGCGCTGAATGTGTTCCCATTCCAGCCGCGCCACCGACAACAGCGTCGGGTGCTCGATCGCGGCCTCCGCCTGCGCCTCGCTCGCCTCGGTTTGCAGCGCGGCCAAAATCGATTCGACGTTGGCCGGCTTGGCCAGATAGTTGTCGGCGCCGTCCTTCACCGCCTGCACGGCCGTCGCGATGCTCGCATAGCCAGTGAGCACGAGCATGCGGGCATCGGGTTGCAAATCACGCAGCGGCGCCACCAGGCTCAAGCCCGAATCGCTGCCCAGATGCAGATCGACGGTGATGTAGTCGAAGCGGTGATGGTTCGCGAGCGCGATCGCCTCTTCCGCGTTGTGCGCCTGGTGCGTGGTAAAACCGCGACGCGTCAGGCCGCGAGCCAGGATGCCCGAGAAAACCTCGTCGTCGTCGATGACGAGAAAAGTGTTGTCGCTCATAGTTCATTCTCCTTCGTATTCGATGAAGAGGTCGCGGCCGGAAGCGGCTGTCCGCCGGCCTTCGCCGCCGGTACGCGCAGCACGGCCCGCGTGCCGCGCGGCTCGCCGTCGAGCAATTCGACCGATCCGTTCAAGCGCGAAGCCGCGGCAAAGGCCAAATACAGACCGACGCCGTGCCCGCCTTGCGTGCTGTCGACGGGCGTGCTGCCGAGCTTCGCGCGCAGCGCCGGCGATATGCCGGGCCCCGAATCGCCGACCTGAAATTCGATGAAACCATCCGCCACGGCTGCGGCCAGCGTCACCCGATCGGGGCTCACGCGCGCCGCGTTGTCGAGCAAAATCGTCAAGATCTGGCCGACGGCCGCCGTTTCGTCGAGCCATGTATCGGCTACCGCCGCATCCAGGCGCACGAACTTGACGTGCGGATGCCGCAAGCGCCATTGCTCACCGAAGCTGGAAAGCCAGGCATCGAGCCGTTCTCGGGAGGGCGATACCGACGCGCGGCTACGCAGCCGAGCGAGCGCCGATGTGCACAGCGTCATTTGCTGCTCGAGCAGCACGAAATCGTCGGCGTACGGCGCGAGCCGCTCGTCGCTGTGAGCGGCATCGCGCAGCTCTTCGGTCAGCATGGCGATCGTCGAAAGCGGCGTACCCATTTCATGAGCGACGGTCGCGGCCTGGACGCCGAGCGCCACGGCGCGCTCGTCCTGCATGAGGCGTTGCTGCGCGTCGCCGAGCGCCGCGTCGCGCTGGCGCAGCGCGGTGGACATGCGCGCCACGAACCAAGCGATGAGCCCCACGCTCACCATGAAGTTCACCCACATGCCCGTTCGGTAGTAGTCGAACAGGTTCGCGGGGTTGTCCATGTTCAGCGGGATCGAATCGAAACCCAACGCGATATAGCAGCACATCGCGAAAATCGCGAGCCAGATCATGTGCCGCCACGGCAGCACCGCCGCCGCGATCGCGAGCGAGGGCAAGTAGAGCGAGACGAATGGATTAGTCGTCCCGCCCGAGAGAAACAGCAGCGCCGACAGCGCGCCCAAGTCGACCCAGAGCTGCCCGAGCAGCTCCAGATCGGTTTCGGGCCGCGCACCCGCCACGCGCCACCAGGTGGCGGCGTTGAAGATCGCTTCGAGCGCGATGATGGTCAGCATCGCCGGCAACGGCAGATGCACGCCGAAAAACCGCTGGACGACGGCGATCGTGACGAGCTGCCCGATGATCGCCAAGCAGCGCAGCCAAAAAAGGTGACCGAGGTTCACGCGCCCGGTGTTCGTAATACGATGCATCGCCATTCAGAGGGTGACATTCTCGTTCGAGGCGCCTGCGATGCCGGAAGCGCCCATGGCGCTCGGACGGCCCGCGGCCGCCAGCGCGTCGGCATAGCAAGCGGGGCACAGGCACCGCGCCGGGCCCTCGCCTGCCTCGCGCGCTTGCAAGGGCAACGCCGGCAGGCCCGCGCACCAGCAATCGAACGGCCGCGTCGAACCGCCACAATCGAATGCGACTTTGCAACGGGCGCAGCGCGCGCTCGACACGGACTTCGGCGGGCGATCAGGGGCATCCATGGGAGATACCGTCACAAGCAAACAAAAACTGTCGTAAAAACAACACGATTGCCCGATGATGCCAGCGTTCGAGGCACGACGCATGCATCTATGTCAAAGAATCGGCGCGTCATACGGGCACTGCGACCAAAAACCGCGGACGCGCGGCTCAGTCCTGTACAATTGGCGCCTGTTTTCGCCCCCCGCCTCCCGTTTGAACCGTTGCCTGCCGAGCTTGCCGCCATGTCCGAGCCCATCGACCTCGCCCAAATCGCGCCCACGTTGAAAGCCGAGATTCTGGCCGAGGCCTTGCCTTATATCCGCCAATATCACGGCAAAACCGTCGTCATCAAATACGGCGGCAATGCGATGACCGAAGAGCGTCTGAAGCAAGGCTTCGCACGCGATGTGATTTTGCTCAAGCTCGTCGGCATCAACCCCGTCATCGTGCACGGCGGCGGCCCGCAAATCGATCAAGCGCTCAAGAAGATCGGCAAGCAAGGCACGTTCATCCAGGGCATGCGGGTAACCGACGAAGAAACGATGGAAGTCGTCGAGTGGGTGCTCGGCGGCGA
>DATJJH010000140.1:0-19641 GCA_035492395.1 Trinickia sp.
GCGGGCCGGCGCTCGGCGTGCTGTCCGACCGGTTCGGCCGCAGGCCTGTTCTATTGATTTCGTTGTTTGGGCTCGCATCCGACTTCTTCATCATGGCGTTTGCGACCAACATGATGTGGTTGCTTGTGGGGCGCATCGTAAACGGTATGACGTCGGCGAGCTTCGCCACCGCGAATGCCTATATCGCCGACGTAACGCCGCCCGAATCGCGCGCGCGCGCGTTCGGCCGGGTCGGGGCCGCGCTGAGCCTCGGCTTCCTCGCGGGGCCGGCGCTCGGGGGCATGCTGGCCAGCATCGACCTACGTGTGCCGTTCTACGCGGCCGGGGTTCTCACCGCCTTGAACGGCCTCTATGGATGGCTCCTGCTGCCGGAATCGCTGCCCATCGAGCGGCGGACGAAACGGTTGGACCCGCGCAAGCTCGATCCGCTCGGGGCAATAGGCGCCTTTCGCGGGAATCGGGCAGTCGTTCGGTTGTCCTTGCTGGGCGGGCTGTTTGCCTTCGCA
Organism: Trinickia sp.; assembly: GCA_035492395.1. Lineage (GTDB taxonomy): Bacteria > Pseudomonadota > Gammaproteobacteria > Burkholderiales > Burkholderiaceae > Trinickia. The sequence continues at coordinate 507 of DATJJH010000140.1, forward strand.
TGGATGGTCGGCCCGTCCATCTTCGTGCTTTACGGCGAATACCGCTATGCTTGGACGCCCGTCACGATCGGCGTCGTCATGGTGGTAAGCGGGGGGGTGGGCACCCTCGTTCAAACCTTGCTCGTCGGGCCCGTCGTCAGAAAAATCGGCGAACGCGGGGCAGCCCTGGTCGGCGCGGCCGCGGCGGCCGCGGGCTACGCGTGTTTCGGCGCCGCTTCGGCGGGATGGGCATACCTGCTGGCCATTCCCGTGTTCGCCGCGCACAACCTGTTCACGCCGGCGGTGCAAGGCCTGCTGACCCACCGGGTGGACGAAGGCGAACAAGCGCGGTTACAAGGCGTCGTGCAGGCCGTTCAAGGCGTGGCATCGATCCTAGGGCCAATTCTGTTTGGGCTCGTCTTTGCGTGGTCCACCCGAGCCGGTGCGCCGACGAATTTTACGGGGGCGGCGTTCTTCGCAGCGTCGGCGTTGATGCTGCTGGTGCTGGGACTGATGTACAAGGCAGCCTAATCAGCGTTGCGGCGCGTCGAAGATGGCGTCGGAATCCGCGTTCGGCGCCATGGGAGCGGACCGCGGCGCGCCGTGGTGGGCCATGCGCGCGCCCACCGCCAGTAGGTGGCCGGGCGATAGGTCGGCAATCGTGCGGCAGCCCAGCATGGCGAGCGTGCGATCGATCTCGTCCTTGACGATGTCGATGACGTGCAACGCACCGGTTTCTCCGGCCGCCGCGAGCCCGTAGAGCGTCGCGCGGCCGAGCAGCACGGCGTCGGCGCCGAGCGCTACGGCCTTGACCACGTCCGAGCCGCGACGCACGCCACTATCCATCATGATCGCGCCTCGGCCCGCACAAGCGTTCTTCACCGACGTCAGGATGTCCAGCGGCGCGACAGCATCGTCGAGTTGACGCGCGCCGTGATTCGACAGAACCACGCCATCCGCACCGAGCTCGATACAGCGCGCCGCATCGTCGGCACGTAAGATGCCCTTGACGACGAGGCGATGCGGCCATCGATCGCGCAATCGCCGTAGATCTTCCCAGGCAAAGCTTGCATCCATTTGGCGGCGTAGCAACGCGGCCTTCGCCTGCACATTGCTTTTGCTTCCCGACTCGATGTTTTCGAGGGAGGGGACACCACCGGTGCGCAACAGGGCATAGGTCCATCGAGGGTGGCGCACGGCGTCGAGCACGACACGCGGCGTGTAGCGCAGCGGAAGCGCGAAGCCGTTGCGCATGTCGCGTTCGCGCTTGCCGTTCAGCATGACGTCGACCGTCACGACGAGCGTGCGATAGCCGGCGCGCGCGGCGCGCTCGACAAGGTCGTCCGCCAACTCGCGATGCAGCACGTAAAGCTGAAACCACAGATCGCCCCCGGCCTCGGCCGCCAGCCGCTCGAGCGAGACATTGGACGCCGTCGACATGATGAACGGGATCCCAGCGCGTTGCGCCGCGCGGGCTAGCGCGATGTCGCCATGCGGCCAGATCAAGCCGTTGAGGCCGGTGGGCGCGATGGCCAGTGGGGCAGCGACGGATCGCCCCATCAGTTTCGTGGCGGTATCGCGCGTGCTGACGTCGACGAGCCGCCGCGGCAAAAACGTGAACCGATCGAACGCGTCACGATTGCGGCGCAACCCGCGCTCGTCTTCCGCTCCTCCATCGATGTAATCGAATAGGCGGCGCGGCAGCCTGCGTTGCGCCAGTTCACGGAAGTCTTCGACGTTGATCGGGGAGGACATGGGAGCGATACGTTCAAGTCACGGGTCGATCTTTCCCGGCCGAGCGCGCGCTCGGCAGCGGACCGAACATAGGCTCGCGGCACTTGGCTTCGCGCCATGCCACGCCGAGCTTCAATCCGGATGACATTCGCTTGGCGAGCGGCAAGCTCTGTTCGCCGGCCAGCATGCCGAGCAGCCCCATCAAAGCGATGGCCGGCGGAGCAGGCGATTGCACGCCGATCAGGTGATAGACGACGCCCGCGAGGATTCCGGCGAGGGCGGAAAGGATATACGGCTTCAAGAGGGCCTCTCTGTGGCAACCGTCGATGCCCGTTGCCGTTTCGAAGTTCCTGGGTAGCGTATCGTCTTTCGCAAATCGAGTGAAGACCCATTCAGGATTATGGCGGCTAAATTTTCTGAATCAGATTTATTCCGGTTTTTTTCTTGTTCTTCGATCGCATTTGCGTGTCAAATGCTCGCAGCTGGTGCCGAGCCGCCGGCGCGATGCAAGTTGAAATCGGTCCCGGCGCCGAACAGGAATTTTGGGGGGGCGTTCGGGTGCTCTTGCTGGGCCATCTGACGAAACGGCGTAGAGCGCGCTCACCCTCTGTTGCGGATGAGGCGGTCACGACACCGGCCACGCCGGCGTCGAACTCATAGTGGGGGGGGAGCCGCGTACTTTTCGCCCCCACCCGCGAGAGCCGGAGCTCGCTTGCTTACATAGGCGGCTTCACGCCATTTTTTTCCACGACGACGCGTTGCGCCGCGTAGTCCGCGCCGGCACGGCTCGCTACCACGAACACTTGCTTGCCGGCTTTCAGATCGTCGTGCGTCGCAGGCGCGAAAGTCACGATCGGCACGTTTTCGGGTACGGTCACCGCATTCGAGCCGCCCTTATACGAGAGCTTGAGATCGCGCCCGCTCGTGCCTTGCACGACCTGATCGACGTTCGCGTTGGTCATCGTGCTGTTCGAGCCGAGGTCCCACGCGTAGTGGCCTTCGCCCGTGCCGCGGGCGGCTTCGGGGAACACCAAGACTTCCGTGGCGGTGAGCTTGCCGTCGACGCCGGTCATCGCGGCGGTGCCGACGAACTCGCCTGGTTTGATGTCTTGGAGCTTGATGTTCTTGAGCGCGGTGACTGGCGTGTCCGCTTTCAACGCGATCTTGACGATGTCGCCGCTGCGGCGATGCACGGTGAGCGTGTCGCCCGAGACGGACACGATGTCGCCGCGGATACGCGTCGGCTTGTCGGCGCCTTGCGCGAACGCGGCGGATGCAAACGAAATTGCCAGCGCGCCGACGGCGAGGTTGATTCGAAAAGACATGGACTCTCCTTGTGTTGTGCTGCGGGGTCGAACGTGAAAAAAGGTGGGCGAGGGCGTCAAGAACCGCCGAACCAGTTGTAGCCTTGGTTTTCCCAATAGCCGCCCGGATATTCGTTCGTGACCGTGATCGCCACGATGTGCTTCGGGTTCTTGTAGCCGAGTTTGGTCGGCATGCGCAGCTTCATCGGAAATCCGTACTTGGCCGGCAGAATTTGACCGTCGTACGTAAGCGTGAGCAGCGTTTGCGCGTGGAGCGCCGTGGGCATGTCGATGCTCGTTGAATAGTTGTCCGCGCAATGAAACGCGACGTACTTCGCGCTCGTGTCCGCTCCCGCGCGGGCGAGGACGTGCGCAAAGCGCACGCCGCCCCACTTGCCGATCGCGCTCCATCCCTCGATGCAGATATGGCGCGTGATTTGGCTCTCTTGCGGCATCGCGTGAAGCTCGTCGAGCGTCCATACCCGCTTGCCTTTCACGAGGCCCCCGAGCGTCAGCTTGTACGTCGACGGATCGACCAGCGGCACTTCATCGATGTCGTAGAAGGCGTTGAACGGAAACGGCCGCGTGATCATCGACTCGGGATAGGTCGGGGCGAGCTTGTTCGGATCGAACAGGAACGCCTGGGCGTCGTCGTTGAACGACGAAATCTTGCGCAGCATCGCGTTGACCGATTTGTCGTCGCTGATGCTGCAGCCCGACAGCATCGCGAGGCCGCCGAGCGACAGGATGCGTTTGCCGAAGAGCCGGCGGGCCGGCGCCTTGAGTTCCTTGGCCGCGTCCTTGACGATGAGGTCGGCGTCGGCCCTGGACGTGAAAAGTTTGAGCGACATGATTGAACGGTTCCTTGGAGGGCTTAGCGCCCACGAATCATCAACACGAGCGAGCGCGGCACGAGTGCAACCATCGCCACGTGAACGACGAAGAACGCCACCAGAAAGCTCATGCCGAAAAAGTGCACGGCGCGGGCGTTGTCGTAGCCGCCCATGAGCGCGCGCAGCAGCGGAAATTGCACCGATTTCCAAACGACGAGGCCGGACAGAATCACGATCGCGAGATCGACGATCACGGCCAGGTAGGCGAACTTCTGAACCGCGTTGTAGTGAGTCAGATCGCCGTGGCCAAGCTTGCCGCGCAGGGCCGCATAGGCATCGCCCAAGACGGTCTTGATGCTCAGCGGAAACATGCGTCGGCGCAAACGTCCGGTCGCGACGTTCAGCGCCAGATAGGCGGTGAAGTTGCCGACCAGCAGCCACATCGCCGCGAAATGCCACTGTATCGCGCCGCCGAGCCAGCCGCCCAAGGTCAGCGCGGCAGGAAAGGTCAGCGCCTTGAAGATCGGCGAGGCGTTGTAGATCTGCCAACCGCTCGTGACCATGATCAAAATGGCGAGGGCATTGATCCAATGCGTGATGCGCAGCCAAAGCGGCTGAACAGCGCGGAGCGTTTGCGTGAGCGTTTGCGGTTGCACGTCGGTCCTCGGGTTTCGCGTATTCGTCAGATCGACATGGTAGAAACCCGGCGCTGTTCGACCGATGACCCGATGATGACTTTTTTGTCATTTATCGCGGCCTTTATGCGGGTGCTGGCTAAAATGGCGTCACCGCAATCAAGGCAGCGCCAGCATGACCATCCTAGTGATTGAAGACGACCGCAAAACCGGCGACTATCTGAAGAAGGGGCTCACGGAGTCCGGCTATCAGGTCGATCTCGCCCGCAACGGCACGGACGGCCTGCACCAAGCCCTGGGGAACCCCTACGAACTGGTCGTGCTCGACGTCATGCTGCCCGGTATCGACGGATGGCAAATCATGGCGGCGCTACGTGCAAAGCGCGACTTGCCTGTCATTTTTCTGACGGCCCGCGACCACGTGACCGACCGCATTCACGGTCTCGAATTGGGCGCGGACGACTACCTCGTCAAACCGTTCTCGTTCACCGAATTGGTGTTGCGCATCCGCACGCTGCTCAGGCGCGGCGTCATGCGCGAGTCCGATACATTCAATGTCGCGGACTTGCATGTCGACGTCCTGCGCCGCAAGGTGACGAGGCAGGGCGCCGACATCACCTTGACCAACAAGGAATTCGCACTGCTTCATCTGTTTTGCAAGCGACAGGGCGAGGCGTTGTCGCGCACGCTGATCGCCTCCGAGGTATGGGATATGAACTTCGACAGCGATACGAACGTGGTCGATGTCGCGGTGAAGCGTCTGCGCGCCAAGATCGACAGCCCGTTCGAGCTCAAGCTGATTCACACCGTGCGCAGCATCGGCTATTCGTTTGGAGAAGATGCTTGAAACGGCCCGCGCGTTCGCTTTCGATTCGCATCGCCCTCTCGTTCGCCGTAATCGTCTGCATCGTGCTGGGCATGGTTGGCGCGGCGCTCTACGATGCGACCAACCGCGCGTTGTCCACGCGCGCCGATTATCAGTTGATCGGGCGTGTCGAGCACTTTCGCTCGCTGCTGCAAGATCTGTACACCATCAAGGAAATCGAAGCACGGCCCAGACTCTTCGAAACCATGCTCGGCGACAGCAAGGACGTGATCATTTTTCGTCGACCGGGTTCGGCGCCGTTCATCAACGTCAATCCGGAACATATGGCGCTGCCGCCGTTTCGGATCGTGCCCGTCACGCAGCGGGTAGGGCTCGATGCCTTGTACGAAGGCAAGCGGTCCGACGGCATTCGAATGCGCTGGGTCGCCGCGCAGGCGCAAGTCGGCGACAGCGGCGACGTGGTCGAGATCATCGCGGCGCATGTGATGACGCAGGAAGCCCAAGTGTTGGCCGTCTACCTTTGGCGGGTGTGGATCAACGTTCTTCTCGCCGTTCTCGTCACGCTGGGGCTCGCATATTGGGTGACGAGCCGGGGGCTGATGCCGTTGAAGTCGATGGCTGCAAAAGCCGCCGAGATTTCGCCGAATCGAATGTCCGCGCGGCTGGAAGTCGCGCGCGCACCGACTGAATTGCAAAGTCTGGCTGCTTCGTTCAACGCCATGCTCGATCGTCTCGAACATGGCTACGAGCGATTGGTTCAGTTTTCGGCCGACCTCGCGCACGAGTTGCGCACGCCGATCGGTGTGCTGATCGGAGAAACGCAGGTTGCGCTGGCGAACGAACGCAGCGTGCCCGAATATCGGCGCGTGCTCGAATCGAACCTCGAGGAATTGGAACGGATCGCGCGTATTGCACAGAATATTTTGTTCCTTGCACAAGCCGATCATGGGCAGCAGTCCATCGACCGCGAGCGCATCGATCTTCGCGAAGAACTCGAGTCGATCGTCGAATATTTCGACGGCATCGCCGAGGAGCGCGGCATCGCATTCGAGGTCGATGCGCGGGGCGACATGATGGCGAACGCAATCATGTGCAGAAGGGCGATCGGCAACGTGGTGGTCAACGCGGTGCGATACGCCGATGCGGGAACGGTCGTGCGGCTGCATGGCGTGTCCGATGCAACGGGCGCGCGCATCGTGATCGGCAATCGTGGGCCGCGCATCGGCGAAGAAGAACTAGGGCGGCTATTCGATCGCTTTTATCGCGGAGATACGGCTCGCAGCGAGTTCACGGAATCGAGCGGGCTCGGCTTGTCGATCGTGCAGGCGATCATGCGTCTGCACGGCGGAACCGCATCCGCGGCGTGCACGGCGGATGGGTGGGTCGAGTTTACGTTGCGGTTTCCGAGCACTGCTTAGGCCGTCGCGCCCCCGCACCGACGCGTAAGCGCTGCAACTATGCCGATTTCGTCATGGCGTATAAGGCAAACCCTCAAGACGGCGCCTTTGCGACTCCTTACGATGCGTAACAGATGTGTGGCGGGTTGTATGCGTGCCGACGCATCACAGCGCCGCCGGCGAGACGGTATCCGCTCCGGCTCGCGACTCTCAAGTTTCGACTACTCAGGAAAGCATGATGTCTACGAATATTTTCGAAGGTACGATCCCCGCGCTCATGACCCCTTGCACGCCCGAGCGCAAGCCGGACTTCGACGCGCTGGTCGCCAAGGGACGGGAACTCGTGGGCCTCGGCATGAGCGCGGTCGTGTATTGCGGATCGATGGGCGACTGGCCGCTACTGACGCAGGCCGAGCGCCAGGAAGGCGTCGCGCGCCTCGTCGCCGCCGGCGTCCCGACGATCGTCGGCACCGGCGCGGTCAATTCGAAAGAGGCCGTTTCCCACGCGGCGCACGCGGCCAAGGTCGGCGCGCAAGGTTTGATGGTGATTCCGCGCGTCCTGTCCCGCGGTTCGTCGCCGGCCGCGCAGAAGGCGCATTTTTCTGCGATTCTCGGCGCGGCGCCGAAGTTGCCGGCCGTCATTTACAACAGCCCGTATTACGGCTTCGCCACCCGCGCCGATTTGTTCTTCGAACTGCGTCGTCAATTCCCGAATCTGGTCGGCTTCAAGGAATTCGGCGGCGCCGCGGACATGCGCTATGCGGCAGAGAACATCACGTCGCAAGACGACAGCGTCATCTTGATGGCCGGCGTCGATACACAGGTGGTTCATGGCTTCGTGAACTGCGGCGCCACCGGCGCCATCACGGGCATCGGCAACGCATTGCCGAGAGAAGTTCTGCAGTTGGTGAAGTTGAGCAAGAAAGCGGCTGCAGGCGATGTCGCCGCCCGCCGCCAGGCTCATGAACTGGACTCGGCCTTGCGTGTCTTGTCCTCGTTCGACGAAGGAACTGATCTGGTGCTGTTCTACAAGTACCTGATGGTGTTGAACGGCGACAAGGAATACACGCTGCACTTCAACGAGACGGACGTACTGAGCGACGCTCAGCGCAACTACGTCGAGAAGCAGTACGCGCTGTTCCGCGAATGGTATCGCGAGTGGTCCAAAGGCGTGGAAGCCTAAACCTAAGCCGAACCGGTGGCAGGCTGCGCGGCGCGTGCCGCGCAGCGGCGGTTTTCAAGCGACTTCGAGCCTGTAGTAGCCGCCGACAAGCGCGGAATCGTCGCGCGTCACTGTGATGACGGCGTTCGCATTGGAGGTTTGCACCGTTTCGGTCGTCACGCCGTTGACAATCGCGCTGACGAAGTAAGGGCTGCCGACCGCCAGCGTCTCCTCGTCCATCGAATCCGAGATCGTACTGTCCGTGACCGTATCCACGCCGTCCGACGGCACGCGTATTTGTCCGCCCGGCGGAAGGCTCGGCAGATCGGCGACGATCTGTTCCCCCTTGCGGACAGTGAATTGGGCGGGGTAGGGCGTCCGGTTTAAGAAAGTCAGTGCGCTCATTTGAGTTTGTTGTCGTGCGAGTGATTGAACGAGAATCGGCCACCCATTATGGCGAATAGGCGCCGTACTGATGCAGGGCCGTCTCGGTGAGGCCAAGCCGTTTGACGGCGTCCGGTCCTTCGAGAGAAAGCAGCTGAGCAACGAGCAGCTCCGCGATTGCATTGGCTGCCACGAGCGACGGGAAGAAAGACGGCGTGTCGTGCGAGAAGAGCAAGACCTCGTCGGCGTTCAACGCGATCGGAGACACCGCGCTATCGGTCAGCGCGATCAGCTTGGACCCCTGATCGAGCGCGGCTTCGGCCACGCGCACGGCCTCGACGGAGTAGGGGGCGAAGCTCACGACGACCGTCGCGTGCTTGCTCTCGATCCCGCGAAGTTGCATCTCGAGCGTACCGGCTTCAGCGGAAATCAGGCTCACCGACGATCTGAACAATCGGTAGCCGTACACCAGACCGAACGCGACCGGAAAGCAGGATCTGAAACCGGCGACGTGCACGTGAGGCGACTTGCGGAGCAACTTGGCGGCGCTGCTGACGGCCTGCGCACTTTGACTGAACGTGACTTCGAGATTGTGCGTTTGAGCGGCTGTCAGCCGATGCGAAAGCGAGTCTCCCGCACTGCCTTTGATCAACGTCTTGGCGCGGGATGTCAGTGGCTCCGGCCGTGTACGGAGCCTGCCGACGAACACGTTCCTCAGTTCGTTCCACCCCGGATAACCCAATTGCTGGGCAAGCCGAACCATCGCCGCCGGCTGAACGTTCGCGCTTTCCGCCACCTTGCGCATCGATAGGACCGCCACCTCGTCCGGGTTGTCGAGCAAGAATGCCGCACCGGTCTGGAACTGCGGGCTGAAATCGGGAAAGCGCTCGCGGATGAGGGTGGCTAGGGCGTCGAAGTCGGCGGTCACGTCGGTCGTCGGGGCAGTCAAAGGAAGTTGAAAAGCACGGACGCTTGCCGCTGGCCTGGATCCGTAAAACCGGAAACCGATTGGCGAAGACGTCACCGGCCGATCTTACAACGTTTGTTGCCGGCTCACGGCATAACCGCCGATCTTCAAGCCTCGTTCCACCTCCGTATGCGGAGCTCGGTGTGGCGACGATTAGATTCGGTATTGCGAATCGTTCTTATTTGTATTATCGTTAACTAGCGAAAAGCTTGCGATGAAAGCTCTCCTTAGTCACGTTTTCCAACAAGAACGCCCAGTTACCGTCATGTCATTTCGGCCCTTTTGCCAGGCAGTCCAGTCGGCGGCTTCAGCCGTCATTCCGTCAGGCCTCGCCTGCAAGCCTTTGGTGCTAGCCGTTCGGCTCGCCTTCGCGGGCGCGCTCGGCGCCGGTTTCGGCACGGCTTCTTTCGCACAGGCTCCCGCCGAACCAGCCGCGCAAGACGTCACGGGAAACCAGAGCGACGGGCACATGCTGCCCGCCGTGGTGGTCAAGGCTACCGCGGCGGCGGACGAGCTGCCCGCGCCTTATGCGGGCGGTCAGATCGCGAGAGGCGGGCGAGTGGGGCTCCTAGGCAACAAGAGCGCGATGAGTACGCCGTTCAGCGTCAGCAGCTATACGTCCAAGCGGATCGAAGATCAAGAGGCCACGACGCTTGCGGACGTGCTGAACCAAGACCCGTCGATCCGTTTCACCGGTCAGACGGGCGGCGTCACCGATTCCTTTTACATCCGCGGTTTTCCGATCAACGAAGGCAACATCAGCGAGTTCGCGTTTGATGGTGTCTACGGCGTCGTCCCGAACTATCACGTGTTTCCCGAGTATGTCGAACGCGTCGAGGTGCTCAAGGGGCCGGCCGCGTTGCTTTATGGGATGTCGCCGAACAGCGGCGTCGGCGGGGTGGTCAACATCGTGCCGAAACGGCCGCTGTCGGAAGATCTCACCCGCGTGGGCGTCGACTTCACGTCCGCTTCCCAGCTCGGAGAGCACGTCGACATCAGCCGTCGCTTCGGCAGCGACCGGCAGTTCGGCATCCGGTTCAACGGCCTGCATCGGCAAGGCGGAACACCGCTCGATAACCAATTTTCGCGCGCCGAAGTCGGCGCCTTGTCGCTCGACTATCAAGGCCAAAGATTCCGCGCATCGCTCGATGTGATCGAGCAGTATCAATGGGTCGATGCGCCGACGCGGCCGTTCGTCGTCGCATCGGGCATTCAGGTGCCCTCCGCGGCGGATGGCCGGCGCAACGTCACACAGTCGTGGGGCTGGTGGAAGTCCTTCGATCAGTCGGCGTTGCTGCACGCGGAATATGACGTGAACAGCAACGTGACGGTGTTCGGCGACGTGGGCGGCGCCAAGACCGACGTCGCCCGGCTGTCCGACCAGACGCCGAGCATCCTCGACTCGGCAGGCGACACGCGCTCGACGCCGCAGAACTGGCAATTCCAAGTTAACCGCTGGAGTGCCGATACCGGCGTGCGAGCGAAATTCGACACCGGGCCGATCAAGCACAACGTCGCGTTGCAGACGAGTCTCTATCAGGATCGCCTCGCGCAAGCGAGCAATTCGGGCACGGCGATTCTCTCGAACCTTTATTCACCGATTGCGAGCCCTGAACAAAACATCGCGACGCCGTCGCGCGTGCCGAAGGTGTCGTCGTCGCAACTTGTCGGCGTGGCGCTCGCCGATACGCTGAGTATGCTGAACCGCCGCGTGGAACTGACGCTCGGCGTGCGGCAGCAGCAAATCGAGTCGGACAACTTCAACGTAAGCACGGGTGCGAAAACAACGTCCTATGACAAGGGCGCGGTGACGCCGCTTGCGGGCATCGTCTTCAAGCCGGTGCGAAACGTCTCGCTTTACGCGAACTATATCGAAGGGCTCAGCAGGGGCGACATCGCACCGGCTACGGCTTCGAATGCAGGGCAGGTGTTTGCGCCGTACAAAGCCAAGCAGGAAGAAGTCGGGGTGAAGTTCGATTACCACAACGTGATGGCGACACTGGCCGCGTTCAGGATCACGAAACCGAGCGGCCAACTGTATGGCGCGGTTTATACCGTCGACAGCGAACAGCGCAATCAGGGGCTCGAGCTCACCCTGGCGGGCGAACCGGTCAAGGGCGTGCGCGTGCTCGGCGGTGCGACGCTGCTCGATGCCGAGCTGACCAAAACGAACAGCGCCGCCACGGTGGGCAACCGTCCCGTGGGCGTGCCGCGGTGGACGGCCAATATCGGAACGGAATGGGATCCGCCCTGGGTGCGGGGCCTGACGCTGACGGGCGCGGTCAACTTCACGAGCAACGAATACGTGGACCAGGCGAACACGCAATCGGTGCCGTCGTGGACGACGTTCGATCTCGGTGCGCGCTACACGACGGCCATCTACGGCAAGTCGACCACCTTTCGCGCGGGCGTACTGAACGTGTTCGACCGCCGATACTGGTCGGGGGTCGCCTCATACGGCACGATCTCGCTGGGTGCACCGCGCACGCTGTTTGCGTCGGCCACCGTGGACTTCTGACGGAGACAGAAGCGATGCCGATGCAACGCGATGTCTCCTTCCGGGCGACGCAGGTTCCGGACGTGTACGTGTCGACACCCACGACGCTTAGCCCCGTCCTGGGCGCGGCGCTCGACCGCCTCGTTCATGTTTCGCCGGGCGCGCTCGTTGAAATGACGCGGGCATTCGGCTCGCCGCTCAACGTGGTCGTGCCGCAGGTGCTCGCGACGAACTCGGACGCGCTTCGTGCGGTGCTGCAGCGGCACGACGTGCGCGGCGAAATATTTTACGGGGCAAAGGTCAACAAATCGCCGGGCCTGGTCCGCGCAGCGGTGGACGCGGGCATCGGCGTGGACGTGTCGAGCCTCTACGAAATGCGCGATGCGCTGCGCGCCGGCATCGACCCGCGCCGGCTGTGTGCGACGGGCCCGGCGAAAACGCGGGTGTTTCATATGGCGTTGATTGCGAACTCGGCGCTGATTTCGGTCGATTCCATCGAGGAGCTCGGTGATCTCGAATCGGTGATGCGTGAGATCGAGCCCGAGCAGCCGGTCCGCGTCCTGTTGCGCTATCGGCCCGAGGCGTCGGCTACAAGCCGGTTCGGTATGAGCGGAAACGACATCTTGTCTTGCCTCGATCGTTTTGCATCGGCGGGCAACCTCTATTCGTTCGAAGGGTTTCATTTTCACCTCGGCGGGTACGGCTACGAGGCGCGAGCGAAAGCCCTGCGCGAGGTCGCTCCCTTCGTGGATGCGGCCCGTGCAATGGGCCTCGCTCCGACAATGATCGATATCGGCGGCGGCCTGCCGGTCCAGTACGTGGAAAGCGGTGGCTACGAAGCGTATCTCGACACACAGCGCAGCGACGGATACCGGAACGGCAAGGTTCCCGGATCGTTCTATCCGTATGGCGGGCCGATCGGCGCGTGCGAGTGGCTGGACCGGTTCCTCGCTTCGCCCTGCGGTGACGACCAGTCGATCGCCGGCTATCTGCGCGCGAACCGGTTGAGGCTGGCCATCGAGCCCGGGCGCAGTCTCGCCGATCAAACGGCCCTTTCCGTGTTTCGTATCGCACGCGTCAAATCGTTGCCATCGGGCGAAGTCGTGATCTTTGTCGAAGGCAGCAGCTTCAGCGCTTGCGAAACATGGTTCGCCTCCGAGTTTCTGGTCAACCCGATTCACCTTTCGCCGCGGAATTCGCCGCATGGCGACGGCGAAGAAAAACACGAACCCACGCGCGGCTGGATTGCCGGACATAGCTGTCTCGACGAAGACGTACTCACCAATCGGCTCATCGAATTCGCGAGGCGACCACTAGCAGGCGATCTGCTCGTGTACGCGAATACGGCGGGCTACCAGATGGACTTGCTCGAAAACGAATTTCACCGCCATCCCATGCCGCGCCGGATCAGCGTCGCGTTCGACACCGCGGGCGGCATGACGACTTCACCTGACGATCGTATGGAGAACCGGAATGATCTTGACTAAAGTGACCGATCTGATTGGCAACACGCCCATTCTCAGTATTTCGATTCCATCGAAGCAATCGCGACTGTTGCTGAAGATCGAGAAGAATAATCCAGGCGGCAGCATGAAGGACCGCATGGCCCGCAACATGATCCTGGCCGCGCTCAAGTCGGGACGGCTCGCTCCAGGCGGCGTGGTCGTGGAGTCGTCGTCGGGCAATACGGGCATCGGCCTTGCGATTGCCGCTGTCGAATTCGGGCTGCGCTTTATCGCCGTCGTCGATCATCACGCCGCGCCGGACAAAATCGCCGTGATGCTTGCGCTCGGCGCCGAGATTCGGTTCGTCGAAGGCCAGTACCGCGAGGACGAGGTCGCAGTGGTAGAGCGGCAGCGCATGGCCGCCGAACTAGCGAGCCAAATCCCCGGCGCAGTCTTTATGAATCAGTCGGACAACGCGGCCAATGCCGGCGGCTATTCCGAGTTCGTCAGGGAAGTGATCAGCGAAGTGGGCGGCGTGGACGCCTATATCGGCTGCGTCGGCACGGGCGGTTCGATGACGGGCATCGCGCGCGGGCTCAAGGTGCACAATCCACACACGAAGACGATCGCCGTGGAACCCGACGGTTCGATCGTGTTCGGCCAGCCGGGGCATCCCTACTACCAGTCCGGCACCGGTACGCCGGCCGGCGACACGGTGGGCCTCGTGCTCGATTACAGCTGTATCGATATCGGTGTACAGGTTTCCGATTCGCAGGCCTTCGAAACCGCGCGGTATATGGCGCGGCGCATGGGCATGCTCGTAGGCGGATCGACCGGCGGGGTAGTCTATAAAGCGCTCGAATTCATACACAGCGGCCTGATTGGCGGCAATGTCGTGGCGGCCATCGCAGATGGCGGCGAGAAGTATCTGCATACCGTCTTCAGCGAAAGCTGGCTGAGGGAGCGCGATCTGCTCGACCCGACCGTCTGGGAGCAGCTCGACGGTTGGCTCGGCGAAGAGAGCCTCGCCGAAGCGTCGCGCGACATGCCTCGTCTGCACGCGGTGCAGGCGGCATGAAGGCGCGGAGCGTGAAGCCGATGTCGCCACTGAACGTGGTCGTTTGCGGCGGCGGCCGCACGGGGCACCTTGCGGCCGTTTTGTTCAAACAGCTTCCGGGCGTGCGCGTGTCGCTTCTCACAACCAATCGGGAAGTGATCGACCGTCATAGCGCCAATGAAATCGGGATAACGGTATCGATGCCCGACGGCACGACGTGTTCCGCCCGTCTCGATGCAGTCGCAAGCGAGCCGAGCGCCGTCCTTGCCGATGCGGACTTTGTTTTCATTACCGTGCCGGCGCACGTGAGGCCGGCATTGCTGCGTTCGATCGCCGCGCATCTACCGTCGACAAAGCCGGTTTTCGTCGGCGCCATCCCGGGGTTTTGCGGCTTCGACTGGCTCGCCGAACGCGTCTTCGCACAGCATCCTAACGTCGTCATCTGGGGCATGAAGGACGTGTCGCATATCGCGTTCGATCTGCATCCGGGCGAATCGGTTCGGATGGGCGGCGCCAAAAGCACGCTCTACGTGGCGACGCACGCACGCGAGAGCGAGGCTTCGCGCGCCGAACTCCTTGCGCACTTGCAAAGACTCTATCAGGCGCCGGTTGAATTGCTAGACCACTATCTGGAGATTACGCTGACGCCCGGAAACCCGATCATGCATAGCGGCGTGATCTACGGACTGATCGGCCCCTACGGACAGTGGCATGCCAAGGTGTTCGATTCACGAATCTGCTGGTGGACCGATTGCCCTGAACTCGGCGCGTATTTTATCGAACGAAGCGACGAAGAGAATCAGTTGCTGTGCCGGACCATCGAGGCGCGGCTCGGCGTGGATCTGTCGTCGATCAAGCCGTTGAAGCAGGAAATCATCGAAGCCTACGACACGCAAATTCGCGATCGCGGCACGATGCTGTCCGTGCTGCGCACGAACCAGGCATACGACGCCATAGAAGCCCCGTTGATTCCGGCCGGCGATCGCGCGGGATACGTGGTCGATAGAACGCACCGTGCGTTTCACGAAGACGTGGCCTACGGACTCGCGCTGCTCGTCGAAATGGGCCGGCGCCTGGACGCCCCTCTGCCGCATATGGAAGAAGTCTTTGACTGGAGCGTGTCCTATATGGACGGACTGCGCAGTTCCGCGCTGGACTACTTTCCCGAAACTTGGCCGGCCTGACGCCGGAATCTGATGAACAATACACTTTCGCTATTGCAGCCGGATAACGCGTTCTACGCACAGCGTCACCAGAGCGCATTCGAATCGGCACAGCGCAACGCGTTGCGTCGCATCGTGCGCTGCGTGTTCGCCGAGAAAATCATCGACAGCGGCGCGCTCGTGTTCGCGCCGCAGGGTCAGGGCGCCTGGTTGCCCTTGTGGAACCGGCACGCGCTGCTGTTCTTCAGCCACCTCCAGGCGGCGCCCGCCAATACCTTGATCAATCGTGGCTCGCTGACGCTGATCGAATCGAACGGCGTACGTGTCCCCGTCGAAAGCGCGCATCAATTGATCGATCTATTGCTCCCGTACTTCGATTTTTCGCCTGGCGAAGCGGGGGTGACGAAATTGAACGCCGACATCGCCAATAGTATCGAGAACGACGCGCTCGCTCGAATCTACCGTGACGCGTGGGACGCAGACCTGCGCATGCGTATCGAATTGGCCGGTACGAGCGGATTGATCGGCTATCTGCGCAAGCAAAGGAGCGTACGGGACGCCGCCGTACTGCTCGATCAATGGGGTTCGCTCGAGGGCCATCCGTTCTATCCCACCTGGAAAAGTAAGCCGGACCTGGACGCGACGCAGGTCGCCGCGCTGTCGCCGGAGTTCAATGCGAAAGTTCTCGTGCGCATCGCCGCATTGCGCACGGATATGGCGCATGTCGAGCGGATGCCTCACGTCGAGAACCTCTATGACTGGTTCGCCGACAACTTTCCCCAGGTTTGGACGCGCTGGAAACACGGCCTGAACGCGAACGGTTTCGATGAGCACGCGTGGTTGCCGTTGCCGATTCACGCATGGCACCTCGAACACTTCGTCCGCACGGAATACGCGGCGGAAATCGAGGAGGGCGTGCTGATGCTGGACGGCCCCGACATCGAAACATGGCCCACGATGTCGTTCCGCACGATGATGCCGCGACTGCCGGGATCGGCGCCCTTCATCAAGCTGCCTGTGGCATTGTGGCTGACGAGCGAGCAGCGCAGCCTTCAGGCGAAGTCGATTCATATGGGACCGCGCATCAGCACCGTGATCCAGCGCGTCCTCGCCGACGAAAACGGCTTCGACCGAACGCTGGAGATTTTTCCCGAGGAGCTCGCGTATCACTACCGGCACGCGGTGCGCCAAGAGGACCGGCCCGGGCGTCACTTGTCGGTTGCCTACCGGGCGAGCAAGGACGCTTTCGAACGTTCGGACGACTTGCTGCCGATCACCGTGGCTGCCTTGCTGACGGCGTCACCAAGCGATGGCCGCGCCCTCGTCACCGAGCTGATAGAAGCGCAAGGCGGGCGACCCGCGGCCGCCGAGACGGTCGAAGCATGGTTCCGCCAGTACGCCCGCGTCGTCGCGCATCCGGTGATCGGTATCTATCTGCTTTATGGGATCGCGCTCGAGGCGCATCAGCAGAACACATCGATATTGTTCGGCGAGGACGGCATGCCCAGAAGCGTGCTGATCCGCGATTTCGGCGATGGCCGCACGTATGCGCCGCTACTTGCCGCGCGGGGGCACGAACTCGCGCCCTACGTGCATCCGGGCATTCTGCCGACGGTTTTCGACAGCGATATCGAGCCGGTCCGTTCGTTCGTGCTGGATGCCTGTTTTGTCTGTCATCTGCACGAGGTGGCGCTGCGGCTGACGGATGAGTACAACCTTGCATCGACGCGGCTGTGGTCGATTCTTCGGGAAGAGACGGCACGCGCGTTCGATGCATTCCGGCCGCGCGTCTCGAGCGCGCTATGGGAAGCGGAGCAGGCGGCGTTTCTCGACCATCCTTGGCCCACCCGTTCCGTCATGCGCATGCACTTGCTCCAGTATTCGGACTATCGGCTCCAGCATGATTTGCCCAATCCGCTGCAATCGGCGTGTGACGAGGGCTGACCGGTGACGAATGCCGCAATCGTGCCGGAACGCGCAGCACGTCTGATTCACGTGTTGTTCTTCCTGCAGCTCGTCTCGATGGGCGCCATGGAGATGAGCGGGCCGTTTTGGCCGCTGCATCTCAAGGAACTGAGCACCTCCGAATTCGAGTTTGGCTTTGCGGGCGTCGCCGTTTACGTGGGACCGATGCTCGGCATCATGCTGACGAGTGCGTTTTGGGGGCGCGTCGGAGATCGTACGGGACATAAGTTGATGATGATCCGCGCACTGATCGGATTGTCGTTGACCCAGCTCGCGCTGGCCTGGGCCAACGATGTTTGGACGATCCTTGCTCTGCGCTTCGTGCAAGGCGCGTGCGCGGGCTACATCGCGCCGGCGCAAACCTATGGTGTCGGCATCGTATCGCCGGCGCGGCGCGCACGACTGTTCGCGTACCTGCAGGTGTCGACGAATCTCGGGTCATTGGCGGGTGCGGTGTCAGGCGGCTTGATCCTCGATCATGCAACTTTCTTCTGGATCAACATCGTTGCTGCGGTCTTATGCATGTTTTGCGCCGGCGCCGCGGCATTGATGCTTCCGAACGTTCTAGCGTCAAAACCTGCGCATGTCGCGCCCTCTGAATCGATGACGACGAACGATGAAGGCGCGCAGCCCCTATGGCGATCGTCGCCGATACCGGGCCTGCTGGCGATCGTCGGTATGCTGCTCGTGAGCCGGATGCTCACGCAAACACCGTTCTCCCTCTATGTCGGTTCGCGGTTCAACGTGGGTAACTGGATGGTGGGATTGTGTTACGGCATGTTGTCGCTTGGCTTTATCGTTTCGGCTTCGCTTTGGGCGCGCTATTTCGAGCATCGAATGCTCGTCGACTCGCTGCGGCGTATGACGTACATTGCATTGGGCTGTGCCTTGCTCACCCTCGCGGCTGCATTCACGCACCATATCGCCGTGTTCATCGCCCTTCATTTCGCTTGGGGCGTGCTGCTTGGCGCAACGACGCCCGTGCTGATGTCGTTGATCTCCAAGACGGCGGGCAGCGTTCGCCAAGGCTACGTCCTCGGCGTCGCTCAAAGCACGACACAATTCGCCTCGATCGTGGGCATAGCGCTCGGCGGCTGGCTGAGCGACGGCATTGGCCTGCGATACACCTACTTCTTCGTTGCGGTGTCCTATTCGCTGGCGATGATCGGCATTTTGCTGCTTAGGCGCGAGCGTGGCGCGGTCGCGCGTCCGATGGTTTCGACGGGCCGGTAGGCGATTAGAAGCCGCCACATTTCACACACATAGCTATTCATCACGATGACAACAAAACGACTACGGCGCAGCGTATCGATGGCTGTTGCCGGAATCGCCGGAATCGCTGTTTGCGCGCTGGCGCTCATGGCGCTGAAGCCGAGCGGCGAAACGCCGGCGGTCGCCGCGGAGCCTGCGCCCGCACTCACGACCGTAACCGATCTGCTCGGACGAAAGGTCCAGGTGCATGTGCCCGTGCGCCGCGTGATCCTGGGCGAAGGCCGGCAGCTCTATTTGATCGCCGCGCTCGATACCGACAATCCGATCAAACGCATAGTCGGCTGGCGCAAAGATCTCATTCAATCGGACCCGGATACCTATTCCGCCTATCTACGCAGATTTCCGAAGATCGCGGACATCCCGACGTTCGGCGGATTCGAAGATGGCACCTTCGACATCGAGCAGGCGATCGCACTGAAGCCCGACGTAATCCTGATGAACATCGAAGCGCAACGCGCGACCGATGACGCCCGCTACACCCAAAAACTGGCCGCGCTCGGCATCCCGGTCGTGTA
>DATJJH010000141.1:0-37049 GCA_035492395.1 Trinickia sp.
ATCGTGGACCCGCCGGTTTGCGTGCCGATGGCGAACGGCACGAGGCCGGCAGCCACCGCCGCCGCGGAGCCCGACGAAGAGCCGCCGGGGGTTCGATTCAAGTCGCATGGATTGCGCGTGACCGTTGGCGCCATGTAGGCGAATTCGCTGGTGGTGGTCTTGCCGATGACGACGCCGCCGTTCCGGCGCAACAGCGTGACGACCGCAGCGTCGGATCTCGGCCGATGGCCCTCGTAGATCGGCGAGCCGTAGCCGGTCGCGAGGTCCGCGGTGTCGAAGATGTCTTTCACCGCGACCGGCATCCCCGCTAGGGGGCCCTTTGCTGCAACCGCCGCCGCGACCGCGGTATCGC
Organism: Trinickia sp.; assembly: GCA_035492395.1. GTDB lineage: Bacteria > Pseudomonadota > Gammaproteobacteria > Burkholderiales > Burkholderiaceae > Trinickia. The sequence continues at coordinate 353 of DATJJH010000141.1, forward strand.
GCTGCGCGACAACGGTCATTGCCCCAATCTCGGGATCGATCTGCGCAACCCGCGAAAGCGCGTCTTCGATGACGAGGCCGCGCTCCCGTGACTCGTTGCCGATTCGTTCGAGCAGAGACAAACCCGAGACAGGACGATAGAGTGAATGTGCATTCATTGAGGCATTCCCAATGCGGAGCGCGTTATACACGTAGGTAGTCAAGGACAGCAGCTGCGGCGCCTTCATCCTTCGCGTTTCCATGATCGATGATCTCGCCTTGCTTCAGCACAGCATAGCGGTCGGCCACCGCGAGCGCGAACGGAACGTTTTGCTCGATCAGCATGAGCGTCGTGCCATGACGCGTGCGCTCCCACAATAAGGCCTCCGCCAAACGATCGATCACGGACGGTTGCAGGCCCTCGGTGATTTCATCGAGCAAGATGATCGATGGACGCATCATCAACGCGCGAGCGACCAGCAGCATCTTCTGCTCGCCGCCTGACAGTGTGCCCGCGTACTGCTTCAAGCGGCTCTTGAATACCGGGAAGACCGGCTCGATTTCCGCGAAGCGTTCGTCGAACACCGATGCGTTCGCGAGCCCAAGGCGCAGGTTGTCGCGAATCGTGAGATCTTGAAACAACGCATGCTCCTGCGGAGCATAGGCGATTCCGGCACGCGCGATCCGGTGCGGCGGCAGCTTGGTGATATCCAGCCCGTTCATGCGAACCGCGCCGGTTTGTTTCGGCAAGTAGCCCATGATCGTCTTGAGCAATGTGGTCTTGCCCATGCCGTTCTTGCCGAGCAGCGCCACAGCTTCGCCGCGCCCCACCGTCATCGATAGCTTTCGCAGCACGACCGAGGCCTTGTAGCCGCTCGTGATTTCCCGCAAGTCCAATGCAAACTCGCTCATCATGCCTTCCCGTGCGTCGCGTTGCCGTTGTCCGCGCAAGGCTGCGCGGTTCCCGCATAGATCGTCCTGACGAGCTCCGAGTTGACCACTTCGTCGAAGCTGCCCTCCATCACGATTCGACCTTGATGGAGGACCACGATGCGCGTGGCGATCTCGGCCACGAAATCGAGGTCGTGTTCCACCAGCAGACAACAGAGCCGATACTCGTGCGCTAGTGCGGCGAGGACGTTGCCGATCTGCGTTCGCTCCGTCTTCGTCAATCCCGCCGTGGGCTCGTCGAGCAATACGATGCGCGGTTCCAATGCAAGGACCATCGAAAGCTCGAGCGCTTGTTGCTCCCCATGGGAAAGGTCTTTCGCGACCGTACCGAGCTTGCCGTCGAGGCCCGTCATGCGAACGACTTCCAAGGCATACGGCGGCAAAGCGAGCGCAGGCGAGCGGTGAACCAGAGAGGGCCGCTCGACGATCGTGCTCGCGATTCTTAGGCATTGCGCCACCGTGAGCGTGTCGAAAATATTCGCGTTCTGGAATTTGCGCCCCAGCCCGAACCGAACGCAGCGCTCGGGCGGCCATTGCGCAATATCCTGGCCGCAGAGCACGACCGTGCCCGCCGATCGTTCCGCGCCGTCGCTCATGCAGCGCATCAACGTGGTCTTGCCCGCGCCGTTCGGGCCGATAAGCCCCACGAGTTCGCCGGCGTCGGCATGCAGATCGATGCCCTGCAGCACCTTGAGACTGCCGAAGTGCTTCGCCACCGCATTCATCTGCAACGCAGCCCCGTCGCGCGCAGCCGACAAATCGGTGCGAACCGCACGTTCGACCAAGGCGGGTTCGACGCCGTCACCGGCCAAGCGGCGAAACGGCTTCAGCAGCAAAGGCGCCAACCCTTGCGGCAGTAAAACGATCACAGCCACGAACGCGGCGCCGAGAATCAATTGCCAAGCGAACGGCATGCTGCCGCTCAGATACGCGGTGGCGACATTGATCAAGAGCGCGCCGATAACGGGGCCCCACAGCGTGCCGCGGCCACCGAGCGCCACCCAGATGATCAGTTGCGTTCCAAGGACAAAGCCCGTCAGTTCGGGGGCGACCACGCCGCTGAAGGCGCCATAGCCGAACCCGGCGATGCCCGCGACCGCGGCCGAGGCTACGAGCAAAACGATCTTGACGAGCGACGTATCGATCCCGAGATAGGAGCATCGCGATTCGTTATCGCGAATGGCCACCAGCACCTGGCCGCCATCGCTTCGCACGAAGACCCATGCGAGCCCGGCGATGACCAGCAAACCGCCGCCGGCAAGCCAGTACCAGGCACGAAGCGATAGATCGAACGTTTCATAGCCGGTCAAACCCGAGCTCGATCCCGTCCACTCGCCGCCTGAAAGCAGCAATTGGCTCAGCACGATCGGCAGCACCAACGACATCACCGTGGCGAAAAACGGAGACGCGCCACGATAAAACGAGAGCCAGCCCAGCAACAGCCCGACGGCTGCTGCGACCAGAATCGCGGCGCCCAGCGCCAGCACGACGAACCCCGGAGAGAAGCCGCCGTGCGTAAACACGAGGCCCGCCGCGTAGGCGCCGATACCGAAGAAGGCCGATTGCCCGAACGTTAGATAACCCGCATAGCCCCACAGGATATCGACAGTCACCGCGACGATCGAGAAGAAGAACCCCTGGATCAAGACGTTCAGAAAGTAAGTGCCGAACACGAACGGACCGGCTGCGAACAGCAGAACGGCCAGCCCGCCCAATGAAAGCATGGCGCGTGTCCGTGTGCCGCGCCGATCGGGCGACCGGTTTTCGGGCAGCGAGGATTGCACGCCCACCTGGGCCGGCGACATATTTCCCTTAGCCATGAGAGAAGCCCTCCGGACGAACGCGCAACGTGAGCGCAGCGAGGACGGCGATGGTCAGACCGCCCAGTACCGGGCTCACGAACGTACTGACGAGGACCTGGCACGCACCGAAGACGAGACACGTCGCCAAAAGGCTCACCATCGAGTAGCCGGACACCATGACCAGCATGAAGGCGCTGATCAGCCAAGTCAGCCCCATATTCGGATCGACGCTGGACAAGGGCGTAATCAGCATGCCCGCCAGGGATCCGAGCGCCGCCCCAAGGCTAAACGTGATGAAGCGAATGCGGCCGGAATGGATGCCGAGCCCGCGCGCGAGATCTTCATTCATGATGACCGCGCGCGTCTTGACGCCGAAGCGCGTGCCCGACAGCAGCGCTGTGAGAAGCGCGCATAGGCCAAGCGCAACGGGAATCAGCAACAAGCGATAGGCGGAATAGTCGGTGCCCGCGACGGACAGCGCCCCTTTGAGCGGTGTTTCTACGAACTGCACTTCCCGTCCGAACACCATCACGATGACCTGCCCGATGACGATTCCCAATCCCCAGGTGGCGAGGATCGCGTCGAGCGGGCGCTTGTATAGGGGGCGCACGATGACGCGTTCGACCAGCATGCCCACGCCGACGCCCACCGCTAAGGCAAGCGGCGCGCCGACCCACGGATTCAGCTTCAATTGCGTGACCACGAAGCTAGCGTATGCACCCATCGTCAATAAGGCGCCGTGGGCGAAGTTGACGATCTTCATGACGCCGAAGATCACCATCAACCCGGCGGTCACGATGAACAAAATCGCCGCGGTAGTTAAAACATCCAGTGTTAAAACCATTGTCCTCTCCGGTCGCATCCGCCCGCGGGTCATCCTCGCCGACGAGCGGATACGATATTTCAAACCTTTACTTGATGTTCGGGCACTGCACGCCCGGGTCGACGTTCGGGAAAGTCTGAAGGATCTTCACCGCGCCGTCCGCCTGGATTTGGCCCAGACGCATGGCGAGAGGCGTGTGGCGGCTCCTGTCCATCGTTACAGGGCCGCGCGGTCCGTCGAACGAGACTTCTCCGAGCGCCTTGATGACCTTCGCAGGATCGGTGGACCCCGCTTTTTCAACTGCTGCCTTGTAGAGGAATATCCCCTCGTATTGCGGCTCGGATAATTCATTCGGCGTCTTCATGCGCCCCCCGAACCGTTTGTCCATGGCCGACAGAAATCGCTTGTTCGCCGGCGTATCGATGCTCGTCAAATACGACCCGGACATGTAGATGCCGGTGGCGACGTCGCCCATGCTTTTCGCCGTGCCTTCGTCGATGGCCAGATTGCCGTAAGGAAGCGTCATCCCCGCGCCCTTCAGCTGCTTGGCGAGCGCAACGTTGGGCGCGCCGCCGGCTGTCGCGCTGATCAGCGCGTCGGGATGCGCCGCGCGGATCTTCGAGAGGATGGGCGTCCAATCCGTGCCATCGATCGGCAGGTACTCCTCCCCAATGACCGTTCCGCCATGCAGCGTGATGTATTTCGCGGTGAAGTCGAGCATGCCGCGTCCGAAGGCGTAGTCGTTGCCGACCAGGTAGAAGGTTTTTGCGCCCTTGGCTTTCTGGAAGTAGTCGACAACGGGGGCGACCTGCTGGTCGGGCACCCATCCGTTGACATACATCCACGGGCTGCATGACTTTCCTTCGTAGAACGACGTATAAATGAACGGCTTCTTGCCGCGCGCCACGATCGGCAGGGCCGCATTGCGAGCGGCGCTAGTTTCCATCGAAACGATCGCGTCGACGTTCTTCTGGAACACGAGCGTGTCGTACGCCTTCTGTGCGCCGACCGCGCCGGACGCATCGTCCGCGATCTCGAGTTGGACCTTGCGGCCGAGTATGCCGCCGGCGGCATTGATCTCATCGACCGCCAGCTGCGACGACTGCACGACGGCCGGCGCGACCACGCTATTAGCGCCGGACAAGCCAACCGCAACGCCGATCTTGATGGGTTCCGCGGCATACGCGTTCGCTGCGAGGGCGGCCGCCGCTGCGAGGGCGCCTACGAGAATGCGTTGTTTGAACGGATTCATGATGTGTGTCTCCTTCACGGAAAAGTCGGTTTGATTTTCAGGGTCATGCGGGATGTTGCGGCGACCGTTCACGGACGTGAACGTGGCCAGCCGGTGCCCAACATCGGGTCGTACACGTCGCTGCGTCGATCGCGCAGCACGTGATTGAAAGCGTTGAGCGTGCGCGCAGCCCGGGTGCGCCGCAGATCGATTTCCGCGTACAACAGTGCCTCGGCGCCCTCGCTCGCGGGGCCCGCGAGGGACCAGCCGTCACTGCCTACAATGAGGCTTTGCCCAATGAACGATTGCCCGCGCTCCGTGCCGATCCGGTTTGCGCACGCGATCATCAGGCCGTTGCTATGGGCAGCCGCCATGGTGAGCGTCGTGGCCATCGCCTCGCGCTCCGCCGACTGCCCGGGCATGGGAACCCAGTTCGTCGGGACGCACACGATGTCCGCGCCCTGCGCGGCTGCGAGCCGGAATACCTCGGGAAACCAGCCGTCGTAGCAGATCGCAATCGCAACCCGCCCGAACGACGTGTCGAACACCGGCACGCCGTAATTGCCCGGCTCGAAGAAGACGTTCTCGTTGTTCCACAGATGGAGCTTGCGGTATGTGCCGAGATGACCCGACGGACCGATGAAGACCGCCGAGTTGTAGAGCCGCGCACCCTCGCGCTCCGCCATGCCCGCGACGATATGCACGCCGAGCCTTTGCGCGGCATCGGCCCACGCACGCACCGTCTCGCCGTTGGGGATGTCTTCGGCTAATGCGAACGCCTCCTCGCGGTCGGAGAATGCGTAGCCCGAGCTGGTCAACTCGGGCAACACGATAAGGGATGCGCCGTTCTTCGCGGCTTGCTCGATGTAACCCAGCGACTTCGCGAGGTTCTCGCGCTTCTCGCCGACACGAGGCTCCATCTGTACGCAGGCCACCATAGGACAATTCAGGCTCCGGTGGGCGGAGCCGCGCTGCAAGTCTTCCAATTTCGTTCTCCAAAAGCAAAAAGCCCCCGAACCGGCGTTGGTACGCAAGTTCGGGGGCTGCATAGCCTTCCATGTAGCGCGGCATCGTTGCCGCGGATTGCCGACGAACCGCCGACAATCGATGGCGCAAATCTACGAGGGCTGGATTGCCGCGTCAAGCAGATTCGCCCCGCGTTCAGGGAAAGTCCCTACCCGCTGAAATGCAACCGATGTGGACGACAGATCCGGCACGCACGCGCACGGGCAAACCTCCCCACCCGTTGCAACCGCAACGGGGGCCGCCGAAGTAAGCGATACTGTCCGCCTTGTTCACCCATTTCTTTGGAGGCGAGCGTGCCAGGGTTACTTCCCGATGTCGACCGCGAGGGACTCCTCGAATACTCAGTGGTTTACACCGACCGCTCGATCAACCACATGTCGCAGCGCTTTCAGGGCGTCATGCGCGACATTTCCGGTGCACTTAAACGCGTCTACAACGCGCAGGCGGTCGTCGTCGTCCCGGGCAGCGGAACCTTCGGCATGGAAGCCGTGGCTAGACAATTCGCGACGAACAAGAAGTGCCTGGTCATTCGCAACGGCTGGTTCAGTTTCCGCTGGTCGCAGATCTTCGACATGGGAGGCATCCCTTCCGAATCGATCGTATTGAAAGCGCGCCCGGTCGAACCCGGCAGTCAAGCGGCCTTTGCGCCGGCGCCGATCGAGGAAGTGGTCGCGGCGATCCAGCAAAACAAGCCGGACTTGGTCTTCGCGCCGCATGTCGAAACCGCATCGGGAATGATGCTGCCCGATGTGTACTTGCGCGCGGTGGCCGATGCCGTGCATGCCGTCGGCGGCATGTTCGTGTTGGACTGCATCGCCTCCGGTACGGTCTGGGTCGACATGCAAGCCACCGGCGTCGACGTCTTGATCAGCGCCCCGCAAAAGGGGTGGAGCGCATCGCCCTGCTGCGCGTTGGTCATGCTCGGCCCGCTCGCTCGCGAACGCATCGACGCCACGACCAGCACGAGCTTCGCCTGCGATTTGCGCAAATGGCTGCAGATCATGGAAGCCTACGAAAACGGCGGCCACGCCTATCACGCCACGATGCCGACGGACAGCCTCACGACGCTGCGCGACGTGATCGAGGAAACGGAGGCATACGGGTTCGAGAAAGTGCGAGCCGAGCAATTGGAACTCGGCAAGCGCATTCGTTCGCTCTTGGTCGAAAAAGGATTCAAGAGCGTGGCGGCGGAAGGTTTTCAAGCACCGGGCGTCGTGGTCAGCTACACCACCGACGACGGCATCCGTTCCGGCAAGAAATTCGCCGACGTCGGCTTGCAGGTCGCGGCCGGCGTTCCCTTGCAATGCGACGAGCCCGCGGATTTCAAGACCTTTCGCATCGGCTTGTTCGGCCTCGATAAGCTGCATGACGTCGAAGGCGCGGTGGCCAGGTTCGCCGATGCATTGGGGCGAGTGCTTTAATACCCGCGGCACTCACCAGCTAACGGGCGGCATGACGCCATACTGAAGCAACGCATTGTCGAATTGCTTGGCGGCCGTCGACATCGGTTCCTTCTGCCAAAGGCCGTCGCCTGCCTTTAGCGCCGAGGCGATAGCGTCGGCGTCGTGCGGCGTCAGCGAATTGAGCCAATCGACCATCTGCTTTTGCGTCGCGTGCGCGTATTTGAAGTACTGCGTGAGGAAAGGGCCGGCGCTCGGCGGCGCGCCGTCGAACGACGTGGCGTGCTTGGCCAATTGCTCCGCCACGTCGGGACGCACGCCGATGGAGATCAGCGCCTCTTTGTCATCGCCGTCGTGCGTATGCGAATTCTCATACGCATCGGCCGTGGTGACGAGCAGCGCGGCCACGGCCACCGTGGGGCCGCCGATGAGGTCCCAGGCATCCCCGCTCAATCCGAGGACGGTCGCGCCTTCGGGCAATTCCGCGGCATCGATGCCCGAGCCCGTCAACAACGTGGCATAGCCGGCCGAATTGAGCAGCTCGCCCACCCCCTGGATGGTCTTGCCGTGGCTGAAATCGTCCACCGCTTCCGTGATGCCGAGAATGGCCGAAGCGAGATCCGACGTGTCTTGCATCACGAACTTCATCGACATCTTCAACGTCGAGCGCGCACTGGCCGGGATGTTCAAACTATCGACGCTTTCGGCAAGGCTGGCGTAGCTTTTAGCGAGCGGCGTCTCGCCCGAGTCGGGGCGCAGCGACGGCAGCTTGCCCGCCGGAATGCCGGCCGACAGCGCGTAGGACACGCCGCCAAGTTCTTGCCGGATGCCGGACGCGCCGTTTTGAAACGCGGAAAACAGGCCGCCCTCCGACGCTTTGCCAAGCGAATAGGCCGCGTTCTGGAAATACAGCTCGGCGCCGAGCGTTTTGTTCGCGCGCTTCCAAACCGACTGGGCCATCTTCGCCCCCTTGGGCGTGAGCACGCTGTCGGGCCCGTCGGCGGCAAGCGAGCCGATTAGGCGCTTGCCTATTTGTTCGTAGACCTTGCGCATCGATCGCTGCAGCCACAGGGTATTGGTCGGCTCTTGTTTGGCATCGGCATTGACGATGCCGAATCCGTTGGCCGTATGCAGTGCGGCGACGATGTTCGGGGAATCCGATATCGACCACATGTATTGATTGCTCTGCAAAGACTTCGGCACGTCCGTATCGAATCCTTGCATGCCTTTGAGTTCGCCACCGTAGGCTGTGACGGCAGCCTGTGCGCCATCGGCCGCTTCTTGCAGGTCCGGGATGCCGGCCGAATCGTCCTCGAACTTCTTGGCCGCTTTCGGGTTGGCCGCGAAAAGCTTGTCGATGAGCGCCGCTTGCTCAGCGGGCGTACCCGCGCCGCCCCAGTTCGCGAGCGGTTCGCTTGCGAAGGCGCCGTCGTTCGAAAGCTTGTCCTTGAGCGACTTGATCGTCGACGCGAAGCCGTCGAGCCCCTGCCGCGCACCATCGAGCGCGGCGCTCGCATAACTGTCGTTGCGATAGAGGCGCGCTTTGGCGCCGACGGCGAGCGCAAGCGCGACATTGCCTTGCCGCCCCGCATCGGCAAATATCTGCTGCGTGAGCCGCACGTTCTGAAACACGTCGTTGCCGCTGGGCGGCGGCACACCATCCACTTGCTGCACGACGAGTGTCGCGATGCGGTCGACCGCCGCCTTGCCTGTGCCGTTCGTCCCTTGATCGCTTTCGATCGCGTGCTGGCAGGCGGCCGACAACGCCATCAGCACCGACGTAGGATGATTCTTATCGTCGCCTTGCCATGACGCCGTATCGCGCAGCGCTTGCTGAACGACGTTTTGCACGCGCGAATCGGACATGATGGAGCCCACCTGGCCGATCGTCGCCGTCTTCGGATCGGTCACGCCGGCGAGCGTCTGCATCGCTGCGGTCGCGCCGTGCTGCTGGTAAGCGGCGACCACCGCTTGCGCGGGCCGGTCGACGAGCAGCGTGCGTTGCGCGTCTTGGATGCCGTTTTTCACGGCTTCGGTGAAACGAGGATCGCCACCCGCATAGGTCGAATACACACTGCCGCGCGCGGTGATGTCGCCGAGCGCTTGCGAGCCTTGATCGTTGCCGGCCAGCGCGACGATCTGATCGTGCACGAGTTGACGCACGCGGTTCATGTCGCCGGCCGCGGCGGCCGCATCCACCTTGCCAAGCTGATCGGCGGTGCGGCCTTGCGAGGCCAGCGTTTTTTGCAGCATCGCCGAGGCATCGTCGATCGCGCCTTTGTAGGTGGCGTCGTTCGGTGCACGGGCCTGCAAAGTCGACGCCAGTTGCCCGACGTTCGGCACCGACTGCTGCGTCGATGCATAGAGCAGTTCTTGATAGACGCTCGCGGTGAGTTGGCTCGACGCGTCGGCTCGATCCTTCGCAGGGCCCTGTTCGACCGCTTTCAACTGGGTGCGCTGCTGCTCGAGATAGCCAAGGCGGGTCGAGTCGAGCACCTCGACGCTCTGACCGATCGGCAAGTCGTACACGTTGTTCGCGGGATTGGCCGGTCGTTGACCGAACGGCTGCCGATCGAGCGACGGCGTCGCCGCGAGATTGGCGTTCAGCAGTTGCGTATCGTCGCTCAGGTTCGGTTGATCGAAGATGTGTTGATCGCGCAGGACATCGTAGGCGTTCGAGCCTGGGCTCAGATTGAAACGGCTGATGCCTAGCTCTCCGGCGTTCGGTGCGAAGAGGCCAACGGCGGCATGCGAGAGCGGATCGTCCGCCGTCGGGTTGGCGGGCGTCGTCAGCGGCGGCGGTGCGCCGGGAATTTCATAGAGCGCTTCGCCCGACTGCCAGAACGCGCCTTTCGTCGATCCGGACGCATCGCCTACCGAGAGATCGCCGTTCGTCTGCAGCGTCAAGGCCGCGCCGTCGTGCCCGTTCGTCTTCGTGCTCCACACGTCGTTCTTGCCCGCGACGCAAAGCGTGTCCGGATCGATTTTGTAGAGTACGAGATTGCCGTCGTGCTGCATGTAGGCGAGCGTCGCGCCCGAGCCCGCCGTCTTGCTCGACCACACCGCGACCTTGGTCGTCAAATCGGTTTCGACTAGATTGCCGTCTTTCCCCATCGTCAATTCGAAGCGCCCATCGGTCGATCGAATCGATTGCCCAGGCTTGAGCTTCTCGCCGGCCTTCAGTTGGAAGCCCGGCGGCTGCGCGGGCGGCGGCGCGGGAGATCGAGCCGGCGGCTGCGTATTGTTCGATTGCGTAGTGGGGTTTGCGGTAGTGGCGGCGCTTGCGCCATCGAGTCTGAATCCCATCACACCCTGCGTCGGAAGTCCGTGAGCGATCAGCGTTCCATTCGGAGATGACACGGACGTGTCAGGGTAAAAATCGATTAGGAGCACTTACGGATCGACGTAGGGTTTTGCTCATCGGCCCCACGCAAAGCTACAAAAGACCGTAGGCGCTCGAAGCAGCACGTACGCCGTCGACTGCGCGCCGCTTTGCGCGCCCTGCTACCGGTCGCGCTGTATTGAATCAGGCCACGGTTATCGAGGGTACGCCGCCAAGCACAACGCCAGCACCTCGCCACGAAACCAACGATGCGCCGGATCGTGATCGAGACGCGGATGCCAAATCGCGGAAATATTGAAGGCGGGGATGGTTAAGGGCAGTTCGAACGCTTGCAGGCCGTTGGCCGTCGCGAAGGCAGGCAAGAAGGTATTGCCCAGACACGAATGCGGGACGACGGCAAGCATGTCCGAATGACGCGCCAGCTGCATCGCGCTCGTGTATGACGGCACCACCATCAACACTTTCCGCTTCGTGTCCGGCGTGTCCAATGCAGCGTCGATCGGATTTTCTGCTTCGCCAGTGCGCGAGGTCATCACATGCCCGCATGCCGCCCATCGCGCCAGGCTGATGTCGCCCTCATCCAAGAGCGGGTGGCCGATGCGGCACACGCCGACGTAGCGATCGCGAAACAGCAAACGCGTCCGTACCTCCGGGGCCGACGTTCTGACGATACCGATCTCCAGATCGATCGCGCCTTCCCTCAGCGGTTGGGCGTCCCAATCGGGCTTCGGCGCGAAGCGAAGCTGCACACCGGGCGCCGTATGGTGAATTCGCTCCATCAACGTCGCGCCAAGCAGTTCGATGAAGCCCTCGCCCGCTCGCAACGTGAAGCGCTGCGTCAGGGTGGCGACGTCGAACCGATGCTCCGCACGGCCCAGCGCCGCCTGCGCTTCCCGCGCCAAAGCGGGAATACGCCGGCTCAATTGCTCGGCATGAGGCGTGAGCACCAGCGTGCGGCCCGCTTGCAGCAGCAAGCGATCACCCGTGACCGTGCGCAAGCGCGTCAGCGTCCGGCTCATCGCCGATACGCTGAGACCGAGGCGCCGCGCCGCCCCCGTCACGCTGCGCTCGCTCAGCAAAGCATCCAGGGCGGTCAAAAGATTCAGATCCACGTGCGACATTTGCCCAGAATAAACGAAAACCAGCGATCTATGGCGTCGAACGCAATCGATGATTGCAAGCGAGGCGTCTGGCGCAAACGAGAGGCAGTCTCGACAATGCACGAAGTCGATCATGCAAAACGGAGCCCGCCATGGCCTATGCCCCCACTCAAACGCCCTCGATCCTGCTTATCGGAGCTTCGCGCGGTCTCGGTCACGCCATGGCTGCCGAATTCGTGAAAAAAGGATGGCACGTCGTGGGCACCGTTCGCGCCGGCGCCGGTCGCACTTTGCTGCACGACCTGGCCGATGGGCACCCCAGCCAAGTCGAGATCGAGACACTGGACATCACCCGGCCCGAGCAACTGCGCGCCTTGCGAGAGCGACTGTTCGGCCGGATCTTCGATGTCTTGTTCGTCAATGCCGGGACGACCAATCCCGACCCCACGCAAACCATCGGCGAAGTGTCGACCGAGGATTTCGTGAATCTCATGATCACGAATGCGCTCAGTCCGATGCGGGTGGTCGAGCGCCTCGCGGACCTCGTTGCCCCGGCCGGCCTCATCGGGATCATGTCGTCGGGGCAAGGCAGCATCGCGGACAACGAATCCGGCCAGCGGGAGGTCTACCGCGGCAGCAAGGCCGCGTTGAACCAGTTCATGCGCAGCTTTGCCGCGCGGCAGGCGCACACGCCGCGGGCCATGGTGTTGATCGCCCCCGGATGGGTGCGTACCGAACTCGGCGGGCCCGAGGGGCGATTGTCGATCGACGAGAGCGTTCCGGGGGTCGTCAATGTGATCCTGACGAAGATGGGCCGCCCAGGCCTCGAGTATCTCGACTACCGCGGCCGCACCGTCCGGTGGTGATATCGCGCAACGGATCGGCATCCGATCTGTTATCGCTTCCCTACCCTTTCAACACGAGCGACCCGGCCGGATAGCGGTCGCACATGAACTCGACGAAGGCCCGCACCTTCGGAGAAGGCAGCCGACGCGATGTATGCAAGACCCACAACGCGACCTCCACGTCCGAGACCGTGCCCCACTGGACCAGTTCCCCTCGCGTGAGTTGATCCCATGCAATGGATTGGGGAATGAGCGCCGCGCCCCCACCGGCCACGGCCGCGTCGCGGATCATTAAAAACGAGGAAAGCTTCAACCTTGGTACCGGCTGCAGAACCAAGCGCCCGCCGTCGAGGCTCCACGTAGTGGGTTCGAAGTTCGAGAAGACGATACCGGGCACCGACCTGACCGCGCCGGAACGCGGCATGGGTATCGACGGCGCGGCCACGACAACGAGCCTGTCCTTGGCGAAGCAACGCCCCACCAACGTGCTATCCGGGCTTGGGTTGATGCGAATGGCCACGTCGAACTGCTCTTCGACGAGATCGACGATGCGATCTTCCGCCACCAGCTCGACCGAGACTTCCGGATAGGCCGCGCAAAACTCGGCGCAAATGCGCCCCATCGCGAGCTGCGAGAACAACACGGGTGAAGCAATGCGCAAGCGCCCGCGCGGCGACGACAGGCCCTCCCGAGCGGCGGTCATGGCCTCGGCCACCTCGTGCATGGGGCCCTCGGTCCGCGCCACCAGCATCTCGCCCGCTTCCGTGAGCTTGAGCCCGCGGGCGCCGCGTTCGATCAATCGCACGCCCAGCTGCTCTTCCAAGTCGGCAATGCGTCGCGACAGGGTGGCCTTCGACTTTCCGCTGGCCCGGCTTGCCTTCCCCAGCCCTCCATGCAGGGCGACGAGCGCGAAATCGCCGAGCGCATTCAAATCCATGGTGTTCCATTTTTGAAACGATATGTCTATATTTTCGCGTCTTTGTTTTGTCGATGCAACACCTTAAATTGTCCTCACCGCAACCTGACATGAGGAGTTTCAAATGAACACGACACAACGCGCCGTCTTGATCCGCGCCTATGGCAACGCCGACGCAGTCGAAATCGCCGAGATCGCGAAGCCCGAACCGCAGCCGGGCGAAGTGCTCGTCCGCGTTCGCGCTGCGGGCGTGAACGGCATCGATTGGAAGATCCGCGAGGGCTATGTTCGCGACGCTTTCCCGCTTCCGCTGCCCGCTGTGCTGGGCGTCGAGATCGCGGGCGTCGTCGAGGCCGTCGGCCCGAGCGTCTCTCTCTTCCGAGTGGGCGATCGCGTCATGGGACCGCTCGGCCGGCCGGGCGCGTATGCCGAGTTCGTGGCGGTCGACGAGGCCAATCTGTCTGTCACGCCGGCGGACCTCGACGACGTGCGCGCCGCCGCTATGCCGATCGCAGCCGTCTCCGCCTGGCAAAGCCTGCATCACGCCGGTCCGATCCAGCCGGGTCAACGCGTCCTCATTCAGGGCGCGGCAGGCGGGTTGGGCGGCTTTGCCGTGCAGTTCGCCAAGCAGGCGGGCGCCGAGGTGTTCGCGACCGCGGGCTCGACGCGCATCGACTACGTGCGCCAACTAGGCGCGGACCACGTCATCGACTATCGGACGCAACGGTTCGAGGACGTCGCACGAGACATCGACCTCGTGCTCGACTATGTCGGCGGCGAAGTGCTCGATCGTTCATGGAAAGTGCTGAAGGAAAGCGGCGCCATCGTCGGTACGACCTCCCCCGACATCCTGGCGCGCACGCCGGATGGACGCCGCGGCCTGTGGTTCATCAACAAGCCCGACCCCGAGTGGTTGGAAAAGCTGGCGGCGGACGTCGTCCGGGGCACGCTGCAATCGAAGGTGAGCGAAGTGGTCGGTTTCGACGACGTCCCCGCCGCCATCGAACGCAATCGCACCGAGTCGCACTTCGGCAAAGTCGTCGCCGATTTCTCGCTTTGATCAACGTTTTCTACTAGGAGATTTCCATGAGCATTCTCGTTACCGGCGCCACGGGCGCCATCGGTTCTCTCATCGTCGAGCGCCTTGCGCAATCCGGCGCCGACGTCAAAGCGCTCGTTCGCCAGGCGGGCAAGGTTCGTTTTCCCACGGGCGTTGAAGAGGTGGTCGGCGATTTGACGGACGTGCCCTCGATACGCGCGGCGCTGTCGTCGGTGCGCACGCTTTTCTTGTTGAACGCGGTCACCCCCGACGAATTGACGCAAGCCCTGATTACGTTGAATCTGGCGCGCGAGGCCGGCATCGAGCGCGTCGTCTACCTCTCCGTGATCCATGCGGACAAATACACGAACGTGCCGCATTTCACCGGCAAGCACACCGTCGAGCGAATGATCGAAAGTCTCGATGTATCGGCGACGATCTTGCGTCCCGCGTATTTCATGCAGAACGAGCGCACGGTCCAGCAGGCGATCGAAGAATATGGCGTCTATCCGATGCCGATCGGCTCGGCCGGCGTTGCGATGATCGATACGCGCGACATCGCCGACATCGCCGCGACGGAACTCCTGCGTAGAGACAGGGCGCAGGCCTCGCTGCCGCGCGTCACGTTGGACTTGGTCGGGCCGGATGTGCTGACAGGCGCGTCGGCGGCGAAGACATGGAGCGACACGCTCGGCCGTGAGGTGACCTACGCGGGCGATGACGTGGCAGCCTTCGAAACGCAGATGGCGTCGTTCAGCCCCGCCTGGCTAGCGTACGACATGCGGCTGATGATGGCCGGCATTCAGCAGTTCGGCATGCAAGGCGAGCCTCGCGCGGTCGAGCGCCTGCAGGAGATGCTGGGGCGGCCGCTGCGCACCTATGCGGACTTCGTGCGAGAGGCCGTGCATTGATAGCGCGACGGGGAGGCGGGCTGCATGCCGTCGCCCCGCTATTCGCATCCCGCGAGACGGGGGTGCGCCAGCGCAAAGTAATGCTCGATCCGAGAGAGCGCGTACTGCGCCGCCGCCTCGCGTATCTCGTTGCGGGTGCCCGCGAAGCGCTTGGTTTCCGTAAAAGTGACGCAAGGGCGGCCTTCGATCCGCCAGGACCAGGCATCACCCTCTCGGCCCCTCGATCGAATTTTCGCGAATAAGCACATTAAGGTGAGCGAGTTCATTCTCGATCGCATCTAGGGCCGATAGCGAACTGCCCTCCAACAACAGACGCCGAGTGGATTGCAATGCATCACGCGGTTTAGCCGCGAGTCGCACCGCGTAGTCGCGTGCCGCGGCGAGCACGTCCGAGTCCGGCATCACGCAAGAGACGAATCCGTGCCGCCACGCTTCCGCCGCTGTTATGGGGCGTCCACTCAGCAGCCAGTCCCGGGCCGCCAGATCGCCTACCCTGCGTGCCAGCAATGCAGTCGCTCCGGCTTCGGGAACGATGCCCAGATCGGCGAATGGAAACCGGAACACCGTACTCTCGCCGGCGGCAACCCAATCGGCGTGCAACAGCAAGGTGGCGCCGAAGCCCACTGCCGCGCCGGTGACCGCGGCCACGAGCGGCTTTGGTTGTTCAGCGAACGCGACAATGCAGCGCCTGATCGCGCCGTCCGCAGGCTGCGGCCACAGGGCGCCAAACGCAGCGGTATCGTGGCCCGCGCAAAAATGAGGCCCCGTGCCCTGAAGAAGCAGGCAATGGACTTGCGGATCGTCTTGTGCGAGACGCAGGGCGTTCGCCAGCGCGTCGAACATCGCACCGTCCAGCGCGTTTCGCTTGTCGGGGCGGTCGATTCCGATCGTTAGAACCCGATCGTTGCGCACCAAAGTGATTCTGGATTCGATCATGCCTCGTACCCCGACGTTGTGCCCTAGGGTTCGATTCTAGGGGCGCGGCCGACCGGGGTATTGGACGATTTTGCACCAGACCGAGGGGGTCGATCGGGTGCGTGCACACCGCAGCTCGATCCGCTGCAAAAAGCGATGCGGGATGCGCCGTTACCCGCCCGCCGATGAGACGCGAAAGCGTGCCACCTGCCTATCCAATTCGCGCGATTGCTGATCGAGCGCCTGCGCGGCGGCGCTGGCCTGTTCGGTCAGCGCGGCGTTCTGCTGCGTGATGGCGTCCATCAAATTGACCGCGGCATCGACCTGTTCGATGCCGGCGCGCTGCTCCTCGGCGGACGAAACGATGCCGCCCATCATGTGGGCAAAGCGCCTTGCGGCATCGAGAATGCGCTCGATCGCTTGCGCGGCTTCGGCGACCATCGTCGTGCCGTCGGATGCCGCGCGCACCGCGTCGTTCACCAGTTCGCCGATCTCCTTAGCCGCCGTGGACGAATGCTGTGCAAGCGAGCGCACTTCGGCGGCAACCACGGCGAACCCTCGCCCGTGCGTGCCCGCGCGCGCCGCCTCCACCGCCGCGTTCAAAGCCAAGATATTGGTCTGAAACGCGATGCCTTCGATGATCCCGGTGATGTCGGCAATCCGGCGCGCGCTCGCATCGATACGCGTCATGGTGTCGCTCACACGCCCGATCGCTCCATTGCCGTCGTTCGCGGCCGCGGACGCTTCATCGGCGATCGCGTGCGCCTCCTGAGCGCGCGTCGCATTCTGACGGACGGTTTCAGTCAGCTCGGTCGTGCTCGCGGCGGTTTCCTCCAGCGAGGCCGCCTGCTCTTCCGTGCGCGACGAAAGATCGAGCGTGCCGGCCGCGATCTCGGCGGTGGCGGCGCCGATCGATCGGCTGCTCGCCCGCACGGCCGTGACGGTGCGCGCGAGTTGAAACTGCATGTCGCGCAGCCCATCGAGCAGACGCCCCATTTCGTCGGCTCTACCGTGGGCGATCTGGCGTTGCAAATCGCCTGCCGCGATCGCCTCGAAGTGCGCGAGCGCTTCATTGAGCGGCGTCATGATCGCGCGCCGCAACGTGAACCAGCTAAACCCGGCCGCGGCAACGCCAAACGCGATCATCGCCGCCGACACCGCTAGAAACCAATGAAAATAGCGTTCGGCCGTTTCATAGCTGCGCTTGGCGTTCGCGTAGAGCGTTCGCTTCAACGCGTCGTTCGCGCCGCTCATGGCGTTGAACAGCGGGCTCAGCTGCACGGTGCCGATGCGTTGCGCGGCATCGCGATCGCCCGCCTTCAGCGCATCGATGAACGCTTGCATGGCCTCGCGCATCGGTGCGCGCCGCTGGCTTGCCGCTTCGATCAGCGGGACTTCGTCCCGTTCGTGCGGTTCATCGACGAAGGCTCGCCATTGTTCGTCCGATTGAACGAAGAATGTCCCCGCTCGCTCGATCTGCGCTCGCGCGTGCGGGCTCTCGGGCTGTGCCATCGCCCCGCCCAAGACGAGACGCGTGCGGCCGATCAGCATCTCCGCATTGCCGATGTGCACGGCGGCCGTGAGCTTGTTTTGGTAGGTATCCTGGTTTGCGCGGTTCGCACGCCATGCGCCTACGAGACCGAGCACGCCGATGCCCGTCATCAGCGCCGCGAGCAATCCGATCGTCAGCGCGAGACGCGCCTGCAGCGATACGCTTTTAGCGCGCGCGGCGAGCGGTGCGCTTTCGGGCGCCAACGCGCCGTCGCCGGCAGATCCAACGCGATCGGCGGTAAAAGGAGGCGTCATGACGTGGCCCGAAATCGTGTTCGAAAGAATGTGCATTGCAGCTCGATCCACGGCGATCGTTCCGGATGCGCCGCTTCGGAAATTCGGCAGCCTACGTTACATCGATTCCGCAGCCGCTTCGGCCGCCGACACCGGTGCTTGCCGCTCGCCAAAACGCGTGCGGTAGAGTAGCGCGAGCACCGTCGAGAACACGGCTGCAATCACGAACAGCAAAGAGGCGGCGTAAAAGAGTTGCACGATGGGCAGGTGCATCGCAAGGAGCACGCCGCCGATGACCGGCCCCGAGACAGAGCCGATTTTTCCCACCGATATCGCGCTTCCCACGCCCGCGGAGCGGAACGAGGTGGGATAGATCATGCCCGCCACCGCATACAACCCGTACTGCGCGCCCACCACGCAAAATCCGGTGGCGAACACGGCCAGCATCAACCAGCCTTGCGACGATCCGTGCCCGAGCATCGCCACGACCGGAAAGCCGATCGCCGGCAGCGAAATGATAGCGAGCACGCCGTGCTTGTCGACGAAGCGGCAGAGAATCAAACCGCCCATCACGCCGCCCACCGAGAACATCATGGTAATGAGTCCCGCGCCATGCGGATCGATGCCCATGCCTTCCATCAAGATCGGCAGCCAGTTTTGCAGGAAGTAGAGCGCCATCGAGTTCACGATGAATACGATCCACAGCAGCGGCGTGATGGCGGCAAGGCCATCGGAGAAGATCAGCTTCAAGACGAAACGCTGCTTTTCGCGCACTTCGCCCGCGACGAATTGCGCCTCGGCCGGGATCGACAGTTCGGGACGCAAGCGTGTCATGAGACGGCGCAGCATGTGCGGATCGCGCTGGCGAAGCGCGAGCAGTTTCGCCGATTCGGGCAGGGTGAAGCTCGCCAGCAGTGCGACGAGCAGCGAACCGCCGCCGCCCACGGCGAACATGACGGGCCAGCCGAACCGGTGAATGAGCGCCGACGACACCAGCCCGCCGGAGCCCGCGCCGATGGAAAAGCCGGAGAACATCAGCGTGACCCAAGTCGCGCGCAAGCGCTTCGGCGCATATTCGGCAACGAGCGCAACCGCGTTCGGCACCACGCCCCCCATGCCGATACCGGCGAGAAAACGCAGGAGCATGAGTTGGTGCAGCGAGCTCGCCCACACCGAGGCGTAAGTCAGCACGCCGAAGAAAAAGCTGCCGACCACGATCGCTTTCTTGCGACCGAAACGGTCGCCGAGATAACCGAAGATGAACGAGCCGATCAGCGTGCCGAAAAGACCCGCGCCGAATACTGGCCCGAAACCGCCGCGCGAAACGTGCCATGCCTTGACGATGGCCGGCGCCGCGAACGACACTGCCGTTTGATCGTAGCCGTCCATCAGCATGATCAGGAAACACCAGAACAGCAGGCCGACGGCGAAGCGTCCCGCCTTCTGCTCTTCCACCAGTGTCGCGATATTGAAAGTCCGCTCTGCTTGCATGTATGTCCCGTTTACCTGCATGGGCGAGCGCGCCGCCGCCACACGCCCGCGCTCGCTGTTGCTGCACACCGTTCCTCTGGCCGGCGCCGCGGCCGGAGCCACAATATAAAAGGGGGCCCCCGCGCGGCTCAATCAAAAAATACCGATGAAGAGATAGAAATTCGTGAACAATCGGGCCGTGCCACCGCTGCTGTACGAGCTCGTTGCATCGCCCCACGGCCCTCGTTTTGTCAGAACATATGGTTCACGCCAATGCGCGCGACCGTCTGACTGCCGTCGGACGAAGGCTGGTAGCCGAATTGCGCGGCACGCGCACCCGCGCCCGAGGCGCGTTGTAGGCCGACGCCCGCATACACCTGTGTGCTCTTCGAAAGGTAATCGGTGAGAAACAGGTTGTACTGGTTGATCGCGAGCCCCTGGAACAACGAGTGATCCCACGATAGACCCAACACGTAAAAGCCTTTTCCGAACAGGTCGATGTTCACGCCGGCCTGATAGTTGTTGAGCGTCGCCGAGCCCTGACTGTCTTCGAGCTTCACGCCCGAGTACGTCAGATGCGGCGTGAAATAGCCGATCTTGACGGAGCCGCCCGCGGCCAGCGTGCTGTAGCGGCTCGCGTTGAACATCGTGCCTTGTTTCAGCGGCTGGCCGAGCAGCGACCGCATGCTGAACGTGCCGAAGATGTCGGCCGTGCGGTTATGCGACATCGTGTAGGCAACGGCGAACCTGACCGGGCCGCTCACATACTGCACGCCTGCGCTGTACTGACGCCCGGCGCTGAAATTACCCGCCTGGCCGCCGAACGAATCCATCACGCCCGCTTGGATGCCGTGAAAGTTGATCGTTTCGTACTTCACCGAATTGTTCAACGCGTGCGTGTTCGCCAGGCCGTCCAGGTTGCCGGGCGTATAGAACGACGAAATGCCCGGCACCGAATTGTTCATGCGGCCAACGTACTGATAGATGTAGTCGTTGATGTTGCCTAAGCTCAACGAGCCCCAACGATTGTTCGAGATCCCCACGTAGGCGTCGCGATTGAAGAAGCTAGTCGGGTTGATCTGCGCACCCGTGTTGGTCAGAAAACCCGCCTCGAGCCGCGCGAACACCGTGTTTCCGCCGCCCAGCCCCTCCTTGATCAGCAGGCCCCACCGGTCGGGCTGGCGCTTGCCGGACGCTTCCTGAAACAGATGCTGGCCCTGCGAGTTCGATACGAAATCGAGGCCGACGTCGATGCTGCCATACAGCGTTACCGACGACTGAGCCCACACCGGTCCAGCCAAGATCGCGGCGCAAACGCCGGCGAGCAGACGAGTTTTCAACACGTGTCTCCAATTTTTTAGCGTACGCCGGTCGCTCGCGGCGCCGGCTGCGTGCCTCGCGCTTTCGCATCGGGCCGCTGCCCGACGCCCCGCAGCTCGAAGCCCGACAGAGTTTAACCACTTCAATTCGCCTTTTGAATCGCGAATTGTTTATCAATCCATCGAACATTCCGAATACTCGATCAGGGTATATCCCGATTAATCTGAATCATCTCCATAACGCGTTTGTAAGAATGAAATCGCGTGCTAAGATCCGACGCATTCAAAACCGGTCGCCGGTTAAAAGGAGAACACCCATGCATTTGAGTGCAGTACCGCCCCGGCGCATGATCGTGGGTATCAGCGGTGCGTCAGGCGTCGTCTACGGTGTCCGGTTGCTGCAATTGCTGCGGCAACTCGACATCGAGTCGCATCTGGTCATGAGCCGTTCCGCGCAAGTCACGCTCGCGCACGAATCGCAGTACAGCGTCGCCGACGTGCGCGCGCTCGCGGCCGTCAATTATCCGAACACGGACATCGGCGCGGCCATCTCGAGCGGATCGTTCCCCGTTATGGGCATGATCGTGGCCCCCTGCTCGATCCGCACGCTGTCGGAGATCGCGACGGGCGTGACGAGCGGGCTGCTCTCGCGAGCAGCCGACGTCACGCTCAAGGAGCGTCGCCGGCTGGTTCTCATGGTGCGGGAAACGCCCCTGCATGTCGGTCATTTGCGCAGTATGACGAGTGTGACCGAAGCCGGCGCGATCGTTTATCCGCCGGTCCCGGCGTTCTACGCCAACCCGGAATCGCTCGACGCGATGGTCGACCATACCCTCGGGCGCGTATTGGATCTGTTCGGCGTCGAGTCCACGGTCGTGCACCGCTGGGGCATGTGAAATTCGATGTTGCATTAATAAAATTCACTGATAAGACGTTCGAATTCTTTTGCTTCTTTAGCGGCTGACGTTAATTTAAAGTGGCTTCGTTTCAAGGCACGAACCCATTTACAACTTTTATCGATGGATTGATCAATATCCTCGAAGAAAGAAACGTCACAACGAAAGAGGTCGAAAGATCGAATGAAGATCGTCATTGCAGGGGCCGGGATCGGCGGACTGGCGGCAGGAGCCGCTTTGCTGAGAAAGGGCTTCGACGTCACCATCCTTGAACAGGCCAAGGCACTTGGAGAAATCGGGGCCGGCGTGCAGTTGAGCCCCAACGCCACGCGCGTCCTGTATAGGATCGGAGTAGGCGAACGCCTGGCAGGCCTCGCGTGCGAGCCCCCCGGCAAGCGCGTGCGCCTCTGGAACAGCGGTCAGACCTGGCCGCTCTTCGATCTCGGCGCGGCCTCCCGCGAAGTTTACGGTTTCCCGTATTTCACCGTGCATCGCGCCGACCTCCATCAAGCGCTGGTCGATGCGGTGCGCGCCTTGAGCCCCGATGCCATTCAGCTCGACCACAAAGTCGAATCGATCGTGCAAGGGAACGGCAAGGTCGAGGTGCAAACGGTCTCGGGCGCCACGTTCGAAGCGGACTTGCTGATCGGCGCGGACGGCGTGCATTCCCGCGTACGCCGCGCGCTATTCGGAGCGGACGAGCCCGTGTATTCCGGCGTCATGGCCTGGCGCGGCGTAATCGACGCCTCGAAGCTGCCCGAACACTTGCGCGCGCCGTTCGGCGTCAACTGGGTGGGCCCCGGCGCGCACGTGATCCACTACCCCCTGCGCGGGCACACGCTCGTCAACTTCGTGGGCGCAGTCGAGCGCGACGGCTGGCAGGTCGAGTCTTGGTCGGAGCGCGGCACGCTCGAGGAGTGCCTCGCCGATTTCGCGGGCTGGCACGAAGACGTGCGTACGCTGATTTCCGCGATCGACGTCCCTTACAAATGGGCGCTCATGATCCGCGAGCCGATGGCGCGCTGGAGTTCAGGCAACGTCACGCTGCTGGGCGACGCCTGCCACCCCACGCTGCCGTTCCTCGCGCAAGGCGCGGGCATGGCCCTCGAAGACGGGTATCTGATCGCGCGCTGCCTCGAACGCTATCAAAACGCGCTACCACACGCGCTGGACCGCTATGAATCGCTGCGTCTCGAGCGCACGTCGCGCATCGTGCGCGGGTCGGCGGCGAATACGAAGCGCTTTCACAATCCCGCGCTCGCGCACGCCGAAGGCGCGGCCGAATACGTCGAGCGCGAGTGGAGCGAGGAGCGCGTGAAGGAACGCTACAACTGGCTGTTCGAATACGACGTCGACTCCGTCGAGGTCTAAGCGTATCGCCTCGCACCGCCTCCCGCCCGTGTATCAAGGAGACATCGCATGTTTGAATCCCCACCGCCCGTGCTCGGTCTGCACCACTTCGCGTGGCGCTGCCGCAATGCCGAAGAGACCCGGCATTTCTATGAGGACGTCCTCGGCCTGCCGCTCGTTCATCTGATCCGTCTCGACCGCGTGCCGAGCACGGGCGAATTTTGCCCGTACGTGCATCTGTTCTTCGAAATGGCCGACGGTTCGAACATCGCGTTCTTCGATCTCGGCGACGATACCGCAGCCGAGCCATCGCCGAATACGCCGGCGTGGGTCAATCACATTGCCCTGCGCCTAGGCACGCTGGACGAACTCGAAACGATGAAGCAGCGTCTCGTCGATCACGGCATCGACGTCCTCGGCGTAACCGATCATCACTTCGTACGTTCGATCTACTTTTTCGATCCGAACGGTTTTCGCCTCGAATTGACGGTGCCTGTTGCGCCGGCGGAAACCCTCGCCGCGTATCGACACGAGGCGCACGCTGCGCTGCGCGCGTGGAATGCCGAACGACGCGCAGCCGCATCGGAGACGCCAGCCGCATGAGCGACCTCAACGTGACTCACGATCCGGCTCGCCGCAGCTGGGTCGCATCGGCAAACGAACCGAGGGCGGATTTTCCGATTCAAAACCTGCCGTTCGGCATCTTCGAACGCGACGGCGCGGCGCACGCGGGCGTGGCCATCGGCGAGCACGCAGTCGACCTCGCGGCGCTATGCGACAGCGGGCTGCTCGCACCTGGCAGCGATGCCGCGATCGCCTGCGAAGCAGCCTGCGACGATACGCTCAATCGCCTCATGTCGATGCCGCCGCGTTATGCGAGCGCCCTGCGGGCCGCACTCTCCGATCTGCTCAGAAACGACGCGCCGCAACGCGCCGTGGTGCAGGAGCATGCCGGCGCCCTACTGCCGCGCATCGACACGCTCACCATGCGCCTGCCGTGCAACGTGGGCGACTTCTCCGACTTTCTGACCTCGCTGCATCACACCGAACGCCACGGTCGTTACAAAGGTCTTGCTGATCCGCTGCCGCCCGCGTTCAAATCGCTGCCCATTGCCTATCACGGCCGCGCCTCGTCGCTACGTGTGAGCGGAGGCGAGGTGCGCCGGCCGAGCGGGCAATATCGCGGCGCCGACGGCCATATCGCATTCGGTCCCGCGCCCGCGCTCGATTTCGAACTCGAACTCGCCGCGTGGATCGGCGCCGGCAACGCGCTCGCGCAACCGATTGCCATCGACGACGCGCACGAGCACATCTTCGGCTATTCGCTGCTCAACGACTGGTCGGCGAAAAGCATTCAGTGGTTCGAGCAAGTGCTCGGCCCCTTCCTGGGAAAGAGCTTTCATACGAGTGTATCGCCGTGGATCGTTACGTCGGAAGCGCTCGCGCCGTTCCGCAAAGCACCCGTCGCCCGGGCGCCGAGCGATCCGCCGCTGATGGCCCATCTGCACGGCGCGTTCGATCAGCGCGAAGGCGGCTTGCATCTCGAGCTCTTCGCGCACTTGTCCACCGAAAAGCTCGGCGCCTTGGGCACGGCTGCAGTGCAAATCACGCATACGCATCTCGACAATCTGTACTGGACGTTCGCGCAGATGATCGCGCATCACACGAGCAACGGCTGCAATCTTCGCACTGGCGACCTATTGGGCAGCGGGACGATTTCGGGCGCCGACGATGCTGCGCGTGCGTGCCTTACCGAGCTGACGAACGCCGGTCGCGATCCGCTTCGCCTGCCCAGCGGCGAAACGCGCATCGAACTGGAGGACGGCGACGAAATCGTACTGAGCGCACGCGCGTCGAAACCGGGAGCCGTATCCATCGGGTTCGGCGAATGCCGGGGACGCATTGCGCCAGCCCTCGCGTTCGCGCCGCGCGCGGGGGAGGTGACTGCATGACGCGGACCCTCAATGGTTACGTGCGGGTCGGCCACGGCCCACGCAAAGTGCTCGCGATGAACGGCTGGTTCGGCAGCGCCGAAGACTGGCGCGCACTCGTGCCGTGGCTCGACACCGAGGCGTTCACTTACGTGTTTTTCGACTATCGCGGCTATGGACGCTCGCGCGAACGCGGCGGCGCGTTCACATTCGAGGAAGCCGCTCGAGACGTGGTCGCGCTCGCGGATCACCTTGGCTGGGATACGTTCAGCCTGATCGGGCATTCGATGGGCGGCGTGGCGATCCAGTGCGTGCTGCTATCGGCGCCTGAGCGCATCGAGCGCATGGCGGCCGTATGCGCCGTGCCCGCGTGCGGCTCGCGCATGGACGACGCGCGCCTGACGGCGTTCCGCGCGGCCATCGATGACGTGGAACGGCGCGCCGGCATTATCGCGTTCTCCACCGGCAACCGCCTCACGCCGCGCTTCGCAGCTCACCTCGCGCGCGAATCGCAGCGACAGTCGCGCGCGGATGCCTTCGCCGCGTATCTGCCGCAATGGGCCGCGAACGATTTCTCCGCGCTGGTCGAAGGCAACGCCACGCCGGTGAAGGTCTTCATCGGCGAACACGATCCGACCATCACCGCCGATCTGATGACCCGCACATGGCTCGCCTGGTATCCGCACGCGACGCTCGAAACGATTGCGAATGCGGGCCATTACCCGATGTACGAGGCGCCGCTCATGCTCGCGACGGCGCTGGAAAACTGGCTGACCCAGCCCTGACGAACGCCGCGCGCGCCGCATCCGCAAGAGCGCCACGGCAGGAGACATCATGTACGAGACCACCTATTTGCGAGCGCATACGCTCGACGACGCGCTCGCTTGGCTAAGCGAGCATGAAGATGCACGGCCGCTTTCAGGCGGGATGACACTGATCCCCACGCTCAAGCAACGGCTCGCCGCGCCTTCGCATTTGATCGACCTCACGCGGATCGAAGCGATGCGCGGCATTCGCGTCGATGACGGCATCTTGCGCGTGGGCGCGCTGGCGAAGCACGCCGAAGTGGCCGCGTCGCCCGTGGTCGCCTCGGCTATTCCCGCGCTCGCGCAGCTCGCCAATGTGATCGCCGATCCGCAAGTGCGCAATCGCGGCACGATGGGTGGCTCCGTCGCGAACAACGATCCCGCTGCCGATTACCCCAGCGCCGTTCTCGCACTGGGCGCGCAAATCGAGACCTCGCAACGCCGCATCGCCGCCGACGACTATTTCATCGACACCTTCGAAACGGCGCTCGAACCGCACGAACTCGTCACCGGCTTCGCATACCCGATTCCGTTGCGCGCGGCCTACGCAAAGTTGCGCCAACCCGCGTCGGGCTACGCCGTCGTCGGCGTATTCATCGCGCAGTTCGCCGATGCGATCCGCGTGGCGGTGACCGGCGCGGGTGCGTCCGTGTTCCGCTGGCTCGACGCCGAACGCGCGCTCGAGGCCGAGCTATCCGAAGCGGCGCTCGCTTCTTTGACGATGGACCCGGGCGCGCTGCCCGATGACGACCACGGTTCTTCCGCCTATCGCGCGCATCTGATCCAAACCTATGCGCGCCGCGCCTTGCAGACGCTGCTGGCGCAATCGTCGCGCAACATCGCTTGACCGCGCATCAACGTTTTCAGGAGACGAAAAAATGGAGTTCACCGGATCGCAGACCATCGCCGCCACGCGAGAGCAAGTGTGGAAGGGCTTGAACGATGCCGCCGTGTTGCAGGCATGCGTGCCGGGCTGCGAAGAATTCGTCGCGCAAAACGAGGACGAGTACCAGGCCGTCGTGGTGGCCTCGGTCGGCCCCGTGAAAGCGCGCTTCAAAGGCACGCTGTTGCTCTCGGACCGTGACGGTCCCAACGGCTACAAGATCGCAGGCTCCGGCGAAGGCGGCATCGCCGGTTTCGGCAAGATGACCGCCACGGTCACGCTAGCCGACGCGCAGGAAGGCGGCACGCTCCTCACCTACGTGGCGCAAGCGCAAGTGGGGGGCAAGCTCGCGCAAATCGGCTCGCGCCTCGTCACGTCCGTGGCCAACAAGCTGGCGGCCGAGTTCTTCAAGCGCTTCAACGCAACGGTAAGCGCAAATTCGAACGCGAACGCCGGTGCGGCGAACTGAGCGAACAGGCATTCCGGCAAGAAGAGGTGAATCATGGCTGAAGTCCAATTGCGGGTAAACGGCGCCGAGGTTCGGCGCGAGGCCCCCGACCAAACGCTGCTGGTCGAGTTTTTGCGCGAAACGCTGCGCCTCACGGGTACGCACGTGGGCTGCGACACGAGCCAGTGCGGCGCGTGCACGGTGCATCTCGACGGTGTATCGGTGAAGTCGTGCACGGTGCTGGCCGCTCAAGCGAGCGGTGGGGCGGTCACGACGATCGAAGGGCTGCGCAACAGCGGCAACGAGAACGGGAACGAAAGCGCTCCACTGCATCCCGTGCAAAACGCGTTCGTGCAGTGTCATGGCTTGCAGTGCGGCTTCTGCACGCCAGGCATGATCATGTCGGCGGCGTTCCATCTGCGCGACACGCCGAGGCTCGACGACGCAAGCATCTGCCACGCGCTCGAAGGCAACATCTGCCGCTGTACGGGCTATGTGAACATCATCGCGGCGGTACGCCACGCGGCGTACGAGATGTATCCGGCCCTCGCGGGGCAAGCGACGGAGGGCGTCGCGCCATGATCGGCCAACCGCTTCCACGCCTCGAAGACCGGCGCTTCGTCACCGGCAACGGCCGCTACACCGACGATCTGCACGCAGAAGGGCAGGCTTACGCGGCCTTTCTGCGCTCGCCGCACGCCCATGCGGCGCTGCGCTCGGTCGACGTCGCGGCCGCGCGCGAGGCGCCGGGCGTGATTGCCGTCCTACTGGGCCAGGACTATCTCGACGACGGCTACCAGGGCATCGATCATATTCCCAACCCGATCGACGCCGTGGACGCCACGCAGAAGGCGTTTCTCACGTCGCTGACCGGCGAGATCTTCAATCAGCTGCACATTCCGTTGCCGATCGATCGCGTGCGCTACGTGGGCGAGCCGATCGCGATGGTGATCGCCGAAACGCCGCTCGCCGCGCGCAACGCCAGCGAAATGATCGACGTGGAGTACGACGTGCTCGACGCCGTGGTGAACGCGGCCGATGCGATGCAGGAAGGCGCGCCGCAACTATGGGACGGCGCGCCTCGCAATCTTTGCTTCCAGACGGAGATCGGCGACCGGAAAGCAGCGCGCCGCATCATCGCCGGCGCACCTCTAGTGCTCACGCGAGAATTCCATCACAGCCGCGTGGTGAACTGCCAGATGGAGCCGCGCGGCGCCATCGGCACATTCGACGAAACGAGCGGCGTCTATACGCTGATCTCGGGCAGCCAAGGCGCGGTGCGGCAAAAACTCTGCCTCGCCGCGGCGCTCAAGGTGCCGCCCGCGCGAGTGCGCGTGGTCTGCCCCGACACGGGCGGCGGCTTCGGGCCGCGCTCGTTCGTCTACGTCGAGCAGCTCGCGGTGATATGGGCCGCGCGCCGCACGGGCCGCCCGGTGAAGTGGACAAGCGACCGCAGCGAAGCGTTTCTCTCCGACTACCAGGGCCGCGACCAGATCGTGCGCGCGACCTTCGGTTTCGCGCAGGACGGGCGTATTCTCGCCGTCGACAACGAATGGATCGGCAACGTCGGCAGCCACACCGTGTCGTATGTGCCGATGGCGAATGGAACGCGCATCATGACCACCGTTTACGACGTACCGGTGGCCGCCGTGCATATCAGCGCCGTGCTGACCAACACCGTGCCGACCGCGCCTTATCGCGGCGCCGGGCGGCCGGAGGCGACGCACGTCATCGAGCGCATGCTGGACCTCGCGGCGGCTGAGTTGCAGCTCGACCGCGCCGAGATTCGCCGCCGCAACTTGATCGCACGCGAGAAGCTGCCGTATCGCAGCGCGATGGGGCTTACCTACGATAGCGGTCAATTCCATCGCAACATGGCGCGCGCGCTCGAGCTCGCGCAATGGGACAGCTTCGAGACCCGCCGCGCGGCATCGCGCGAGAAGGGACTGTTGCGCGGCATCGGCCTCGCGAACTACATCGAATCGCCCGTGGGTGCGCCGCGCGAGCGCATCGAATTGACCGTGCTTCCCGAGGGCCGCATCGACATCGTCTCAGGCACGCAATCCACGGGACAAGGCCACGAAACGACCTTCGCACAAGTCGTCGCTCATCATCTGGGCGTGCCGGTCGAAACGGTCGCGCTACGGACGGGCGATACCGCGTTCGTGAGCGTGGGCGGCGGCAGTCATTCCGACCGCTCGATGCGGCTCGGCGGCATGCTGCTCGGCGAGGCATCCTCGCGCATCGTCGCGCAGGCCAAGCTCGTGGCCGCCGAACGGCTCGGTGCGTCGCCCGAGCAATTGATCTTCGCGAACGGTGCATTCACGGATACGGCTTCGTCGCGCTCGATCGGCCTGTTCGACATCGCGGCGCACGTCGCATGCGAAGGCTTGCCGGGCGAGCCAGCCACCCGAAACCTTTACGCCGAAGCAGAAGTGAGCGTGCGCGTGCCCGCTCATCCCACGGGCGCGGCGATCTGCGAACTGGAGGTGGATCCGGATACCGGCGTGGTCACGCTCGTGAACTACACGTCCGTGGACGATGTCGGCCAGCCGATCAACCCGCTCATCGTCGAAGGCCAAGTGCACGGCGGTCTCGCGCAAGGCATCGGCCAAGCGCTGTCCGAGACCTGCTACGTCGACCGGGAAACGGGGCAGGTTCTGACCGGCTCTTACATGGACTACGGCATGCCGCGCGCGGGCGTGATTCCCACGCTCAATCTCGAACTCACCGAAGACCCCACGCACGGCAATCCGCTGCGCGTCAAAGGCGGCGGCGAAAGCGGCATCACGCCCGCCACGGCGACGATCTTCAATGCGCTCGCCGATGCGCTCCAGGCCTTCGGCGCCGACGAACTCGCCATGCCCGCCACGCCGAAAGTCGTCTGGGAATACATCCACCGCAACACGGCTCAATAAAGGAGACTCCGATGACCCGCCCCTATGTGACGATCGAACGCAAAGGTCCGCTCGTCGACATCGTGCTCGATCGCCCCGAGAACGGCAACCTGATCGACGCGGCGATGAGCGAAGCCATCATCGCCGCCGTCGCGGCGGTGGACGACGACGTAAAGCTCGCGCGGATCCGCTCGAGCAGCACGGACTTCTGTAAGGGCCGTGTCTCGCCGATGCCGCCGAAAGAGGCGAAGCCGAGCGCCGAAACACTGCGCCGCGTGGTGGCCGCTCCTCCCCTTGCGCTCTATGACGCGCTCAAGGCCGTACGTGTGCCGGTGGTGTCGGTCGTGCGCGGCGAAGCGCTCGGCGTGGGATGTGCGCTCGCGGGCGTGTGCGACATCGCGCTCGCCTCCGAGGACGCCATATTCCAGATACCCGAGATGGAACGCGACATTCCGCCCACACTCGTCATGTCGGCCCTGACCGGCCGCGTGCCCGTGAAAACCATCGCACATCTGGTCCTGAGCCGCCGCAAGCTGAGCGCGCACGAGGCGCTGCACGCCGGGCTCGTGAGCCGCGTCGTGCCCGCGGCCACTTTGGACGCCGAAGCCGATGCGCTCGTGCAAACGCTGCTGGGCTGTAGCGCGGTCACGCTGCGCGCGGTCAAGCAATTCCTGAATCTTGCGCCGGAAATGTCTGGGACGGGAGCCAGCGGCTTCGCGGCGCACTTGGCTGCCACAGCGCTTTCCGCGCGTTTCTGACGAGACCGCCCACACCGCCTCGCCCCCATACCTGCACGAAGGAACCCAGAGTGAGACCCAAGACCGCCATTCCCTCCACCGCCGAAGGGGCAAGCACGCCCGATCTCGAACGCTTCCGCCTGCGCCGCTTCCTCGAATCGCTGGACGACACCGAGCTCGAGCGCCACGAACGCAGCGTGGACCTTGCCGACGTCGCGCAAATGATGGAAGGCAATCCGCGCGCCGTGTGGTTTGCGCGTCCGTCGGACAGCGCGTTCTCGCTCGCGGGCAGCGTCGCCGCGAGCCGCTCGCGCCTAGCCAAAGCCTTCGACACGACGCCGCAGCGGTTGCTCGACACCGTGCGAGAGCGCCTTCGCATGAAAGGCAAGCTGGTGGAAGTGAGCCGCGAGCAAGCGCCGGTGCAACAAGTGGTGCTGACCGGCGACGCGTGCGACTTCACCGCGTTGCCCGTGCACCTTCAGCACGATCTGGACGGCGCGCCCTATATCTCGGCGTCGATCGACTTCGCCGTCGATCCGGAAACGCTGTGGACCAACGTCGGCGTGCGGCGGCTGATGTTGCGCGGCAGGCGCACCGCCGGCATCGACCTCGTCGCGCCGTCGGACCTGCGCGCGATCGCCATCGGTCATGCGAAGCGCGGTGAGCGCACACCCATCGCGTTCGCGGTCGGTACGCATCCGATCGATCACGTGGGCGCGACCATGCGTATTCCGGCCGACGAACTGGAACTCGTCGCGGCGCTGCGCGGCGAAGCGATGGGCGTGGTCAAATGCGTGACGACCGATCTGCTCGTGCCTGCCGACGCGGAATTCATCCTCGAAGGTTATCTCGACGAACGCGGCCATGCCGAACCGGAAGGCCCCTATGGCGAATTCCTCGGCTACTACGGCGGCGTGAAAACCAACCCCGTGTTCCATCTCACTGCAATCACGCACCGCCGCGACGCCGTATTTCAAACTTGCACGATCGGCGGCCGATCGATGGCGCGCACCGACACCGCGCAGCTGGCCGCGCTGCGCACCGAGGTGACCGTGTGGCGCGCGCTCGAAAGCGCCGTGCGCGAAGTCAAGGCGGTCTACGCCAATCCAGCCACCGGAGGCATGTTCAACGTTCGCGTCGCCATGCAGCAGCGGGTGCCTGGAGAAGCGCGCAACGCCATTGCAGCCGTGTTCGCTTCGCTCGCGAACGTCAAGCATGTGTTCGTCGCCGATCCCGACATCGACATCTTCTCCGACGAGCAGATGGACTGGGCGCTCGCCACGCGCTTTCAGGCGGACCGCGATCTCGTACTTCAGAACGGACTGCGCGCGATGCCGCTCGATCCGTCGCTGCTGGGCGCGAGAACGACCGGGAAAGCGGGCTTCGACCTCACGCTGCCACTGCTGGCGCCTGGGGCCGAGCGCGATTTGGAACATCGGGTACCGACGCCGCCGGCGTATCTCGGCACACGCTTCGAGTCGCTTGAAGCGGCGCTCGACCACGGCCCGAAACGCTTCGCTGAGCTGATGGCCGCGAACGGCAGCCGCGATGGCCGCGACGTGGTGCGATGGCTCGAAGACATCGCGCGTCAACGCACGATCGTGCGCGACGAAGAAGGTCGCTACGCGTTTGGCTAGTGCTCTGCACGCGCGCGGCCGCCGCGCGCGCATCGATCATGCAGCGGCCGCTGCGGCAGACGGGATAGAATCGGGCGTGCTTCGGGCGCGGCATAGCTCGAATCACGCCAGCACTCGAGCCCGATCCCACGTAGAGCTTCGCCGATGAATCTGTCCCTAAAACAACTCAAGGTCTTCCTCGGCGTCGCCAACGCATCGAGCTTCACGAAAACCGCGCAGAGCATGCATTTAAGCCAGGCGGCGCTCTCCGCGATCATCCGCGAGCTCGAAACGCAGCTCAATTGCCGGCTGCTCGAACGCACGACGCGCACGGTGTCGCTCACGGACGCCGGGCGCGTGTTCTATCCCACGGCGATGGCGATCGTGGAAACGCTCGAAAAATCGGTGGTCGAACTCAACGAGCTTGGCCGTCAGAAGCAGTCCTCGCTTTTGCTCGGTTGCACGCCGATGATCGCTGCGAGCCTGATGCCGCCCGTGCTCACGCGCTTTGCGCAGGTGTACCCCGCTTCGCACATCGAACTCGTGGATCGCAATCCGCCCGAGCTACTGCAAATGGTCGAGGAAGGACACCTCGATGCAGCATTCGGCGTGTTTTTCTCGCAAATTTCCGGCATCGACCGCGTGCCGCTCTTCCCTACGCGGCTCGTGGCCGTGTCGCGTGCCGACGAAGCCGCGCCCCCCCGCGGCGCGGGTATTCGCTGGACGGCGCTGGAAAACCAGCCGCTCATCACGCTGCCGAAAGACAACCCGCTGCAGCGCCTGATCGAGGCGACGCTTTCTAAAGAAGAAGTGACGGTAAGCCGGCGTATTGTCGTCGGACATCTGCAAACGGCGATCGCCATGGCGCAGGAGGGACTCGGCACCGCCGTCATGCCGCAGTTCTGCGAGCACACGTGCTACCGCTATCGCGTGCGCATCGACGCGCTGCGTCCCGAAGTACCGCTCTCGTTCTATCGCATCACGCGTACCGGCCGGGACACGATGAGCACGCTCGACGAGTTCACCCGGCTCTTCACCGCCGCGGCGAAGGAAAACCCGGCGGGCCTCGTCGATATCGACGAAGACTGAACCCTGGGCGGAGTTCAAGCGCGCACTTGTCGCCGAACACCGCGCGACGTTTCAGCCCAAGCAAAGAGAACCGGCCGAAGCCGCGATTTCGCGCGCCGCCTTTGCGCCTTCCACTTGCAGAATCGTCGGCGGCGATACGCCGTTCTTCGCGGCCGTCACTTCGGCAAGAATCGAAACGGCGATTTCGGGCGGCGTTCGACTGCCGATATAGATTCCGGCCGGCCCATGCAGCCGCGCCAGCTGCGCATCGGGCAGGTCGAACTCGCGCAGACGCTCGCGCCTGGCCGCGTTGTTGCGCCGCGAGCCGAGCGCGCCCACGTAGAACGCCGGGGTCTTGAGCGCCTCCATCAAGGCCAGATCGTCGAGCTTCGGATCGTGCGTGAGCGCGATCACCGCACTGCGCCGGTCCAAGCGCATACCGAGTACCGTGTCGTCGGGCATCGTGCGCACGAGCGTCGTGCCGGGTATGTCCCACGCTTGCGTATAGTCCTCGCGCGGATCGCACACGGTCACGTGATAGTCGAGGCCCGTTGCGATTCGGCAAAGGTAGCTCGAGAGCTGTCCGGCGCCGATCACGAGCAAGCGGTATCTCGGGCCGTGGATGGTCACGAAACGCTCGCCGTCGAGTGTGACGCCTTCGGTTGCACGCGCAGTCGCAAGCGTGGCGGTACCGCTTGACATGTCGAGCGTGCGCGCGACCAGTTCGCCGGCCTCGATACGCGCGCACAACGTTGCAATACCCTGTGCGTCGTTCGCGCCATCGAGCGGTTCCAGCATGAGCTCGATGGTGCCGCCGCAAGGCAGACCGAAGCGGTGCGCCTCGTCGGCGTCGATGCCGTAACGTGCCACCTGCGGCCGTGTTCGCATCACGCCGTGCCGGCGCACGCGCTCGATCAAGTCGTCTTCGATGCAGCCGCCGGATACCGAGCCTGTCACGGTGCCGTCGTCGCGCACAGCCAGCATCGAGCCTTCCGGCCGCGGCGAGGAACCCCATGTTTTCACGACGGTCACGAGAAGCACACGGTGTCCCGTGCCGATCCAGCGCTGGCACGCGCGAAGCACTTCGAGATTTACGCTATCCATTCTCGGCTCTTGTAGCGCACCCGGCGCATACCGAGCACAACACGGCCCGGCTTGTCGCAGCAGTGTAAACAAGGCCTTCGGCGCGGGGAATCAGCGATTTTTTATCGATTTATCGCGGCGGTCGATCAATGCGGGAAGGAGGATGCCACGCATTCGCACCCAGTCCGTCCGTAGGGACCGAACCCGAGATCGGATGCGCCGCGCCACGTTTGAAGCGCCAACGAATGTACGCTTGATGTGATGCGAAAAATGATGCATAACCGCATCTTCTACGATGCGGAGAACGACATGCGGACGACTGTAACGATCGACGACGCTTTGTATGAAAAGGCGTTGGAAATGGCCGACCCCAATATGGACAAGGCGGAGATATTCCGCGAAGCAATCAAAACGTTCGTGCGGGTGCAAGCGGCTAAGCGACTAGCAGCCTTAGGCGGCACGATGCCGGAAATTCAGGATGTGCCGCGTCGTCGTGAAGGCGTCGGCTCGCAATGAGTGTCCTCGTCGACACTTCGGTTTGGATCGGGCACTTTCGGGAGCGCAATGAGGCGCTCATCGACTTAATCGCTTTCGACTTGGCGT
This sequence comes from Trinickia sp., assembly GCA_035492395.1. Taxonomy (GTDB): domain Bacteria; phylum Pseudomonadota; class Gammaproteobacteria; order Burkholderiales; family Burkholderiaceae; genus Trinickia. The sequence continues at coordinate 35,525 of DATJJH010000141.1, forward strand.
TGAATCACCCCATGGTCCTGGTGGAACTGGCCTGCGGAACTCAAATGTCGAACAGCGACAAGGCCTGCGTCACTCCCGTGGCCCGCTCACGCATCTCCTCGGAGATCGAAGCAACCGTATCGACCAGCGCTGAATTCTGTTGTGTCGTGAGGTCGATCGCCGTAATCGCCTCTTCGATTTGCGCCATGCCGCGGCTTTGTTCCGCGCACGCATCCTTGATTTCTCCGACCAAACCGCTCACGAGCGCCACCGCGGCCTGAGTCTCTCGCATTCTGGCCGTAGCTTCTTCCGCCGCTCCTCGGCCCTCCCGCGCCAGATCCAGGCTGCGGCCAGCAAGAACGCGAATTTGGCTGGCGGCAGCAGCGCTTCGTTGCGCCAGCGCCCGGACCTCGGATGCGACAACCGCGAAACTCCGTCCGCTAGGCCCCGCACGGGCCGCTTCAACCGCGGCGTTCAGCGCGAGGATATTCGTTTGAAACGCAAGCGCGTCGATGACGCTAACGATGCTCTCGCTTTCCGAACTGGATGCATCGATCTTGCGCATGATCTCGATCAGGCGCTCCACGGTCTCGCCGCCGGCGCGGGCGGCCAGTGTCGACTCGCGCGCGAGCCTATCGGCCTCGGCCGAAGACTCGGAGTTGTTGAATATGCTCGCGTTGAGTTGTTCAACGCTCGCCGCCGTATTCTGAACACTGCTGACTTGTTGCTCTGTTCGCACGGATAAGTCTTGGTTTCCGGCAGCAAGCGTTGCAGTGCCCGACGATACTTGTGTGACGCCATCGCGCACATCGGCGACCGCAGTCCGCAGATTGAGGATCGCCTGATTGAGCAGGATCAACACGTCGCCTAGCTCGCCATCGCCAGGTACGCTGGGCGCCGTGTCCAGTTGGCCCGCGGCCAGATCAACGGCCACCCGTGTAACCTCCTGGAGCGGGCGATGAATCAGCCTCATCAACAGCAAACCGGCGCCCCCGAAAAGCGGCAGCAAAGCGATCCACACGATCGCCAACGAGATGTTCCGCGACGAAACAACGCACGCTGCGAAGGAAACCAAGAACAGGCAGCAAACGATACTCACGATTCTCCAACGTAAGCCCGCGCGACTTATCCAGCTCGGTGCGCCGTACCATCGTCGCTTCGCGATTCTTCCAGCGCGTATCGACCAGCCGGGGCGGCGGGCATCCATCATGCGATACGCCTCCGCCGCCTGAGCGCTCTGCGCCGGTCCAATGGCCTCAATGAGGGCGATGGCCCGTTTGCCGCGGCGCCCGGGCATAAGATTGGAGCGCGCCCACAAAAGATCGCCGGTTGCGGTTCGATAGGGCAGCGATCCGATCCAGGGGCGATTTGCACGCACCGTCCGTTGAATATCACGCAGCACCGCCGCAGGTATGTCCGCAAGTAGCGACGCCGCCGCCGTGCCGCGCAGCGAATCGCGCGTCCATCCGAGCGCTTCGACGAAAGCGTCGTTTACGTACTCGACTAAGCCGTCGAGCGTCACCATGACGAGCGGGCGGCGTGCATT
>DATJJH010000142.1:0-11336 GCA_035492395.1 Trinickia sp.
AGCGTCCACGCTACCGGCAGGCGATCACGGCGCCGGCCGCCCAACAACTCGCTGACTGGTATGTCGAGGCGCTTGCCATGTGCGTCGAGCAGCGCAGTTTCGAGCGCGCTCTTGGCGAAGTGATTGAATTTGACGAGCTTGCTCAGATGCGCCATCAAGGATTGAATGCGCGTAGCGTCCCTGCCGATCATTGCCGGCGCGAAGTAGGCGTCGATCGCCAGCTTCATGGCTTCCGGGCTTTCCGGGCCGTAGGCCATGCCCGCGATGGTCGTGCCCTCGCCCATACCGATCACGCCGTCACTGCACGTCACCTTCACGAGCATCAACGTCTGCCCATACATCGTGGCGACCGACAGCTTGTGCGGGCGGATCGTCGGCAAATCGACGAGACGGGTTTCGATACGTTCGATCGTCACTGAAGTCATAGCACTTGCTTATTAAACGAAACGCTGCGCGCGACGCTGCGAGGCAGGGAATCTGCTCGCAACGCTGGTTCGCAAAAGAGGTACTGCCTTAGAGCGATACGCTAAGGAGCAGGCAAATATTTGTCAAATCAATCAATTTGACGAATCGACATCCATTTGATGGATATCACGCGCCGAGAAAGCCACTGAGCGCTCGATTTATCGGAGCGGTAGGACTGGGGCTTCACGGTCGCGGACCATGTGCCGTAGACGCGAGCTCGCACGGGGCCGCGATTAGCTCGCGCGTCTATTCGTGTGTGGGCAAAGCGTGTGTATCGAGCACCGCGCCCTGTTGTACGAGGGCAGCGCATAGCCGCGGAATTTCGCTTTTGTCGCGCATTCCCAGCTTGCGGTACGCGCACCGCAGATAGTGACGCACAAAAGGCGCTGGATGGTTGGGCGGAGCCGAGCACGCCAGCTTGCCGCGGCCGCCATGGCGCTTCTCGATAGGCTGGGGGACAGCCGTCCGCGCTGATACGCGCCTGTCATCCCCGCGCGCTCACAGCCCAGCGATGCACGTATATTTCAGCGTCGTATAGTCGTCGATGCCGAACCGCGAACCTTCCCGCCCCATGCCGGATTGCTTGACTCCGCCGAACGGCGCCATTTCGTTGGAAATCAGGCCGGTATTGACGCCGACCATGCCGTATTCCAGCGCCTCCGACATGCGGAATACCCGGCCCAGGTCGCGGCTGTAAACATAGCTGGCCAGCCCATACTCGGTATCGTTGGCGAGTTCGATCACCTCGCTCTCCGATCTAAAGCGGAATAGCGCCGCCACGGGGCCGAACGTCTCCTCGCGCGCGACCTTCATGGCGCTTGTCGCATCCGCCAACACCGTCGGCTCGAAGAAGGTCCCGCCGAGTGCATGGCGCTTACCGCCGCATAACCGTCGTGCGCCTTTCTCCAGGGCGTCGTCGATATGCTCGATCACCTTATCGACGGCAGAATCATCGATCAGCGGCCCCTGCGTTACGCCGTCTTCCGCGCCGTTGCCCACCTTCAGCATTTCGACGGCCGCGCAAAGACGGCGTGCGAATACGTCGTACACGGCATCCTGAACGTAGAAGCGATTCGTACAAACGCACGTCTGCCCGGTGTTTCGGAATTTGCTCGCGATAGCGCCCTCGACCGCCGCGTCGATATCCGCGTCATCGAAGACGATGAACGGCGCATTACCGCCCAACTCCATCGACACCTTCTTGAGCGTCGAGCCCGCCTGCGTCATCAGCGTGCGCCCTACCTCGGTCGACCCCGTAAACGAAAGCTTCTTGACAAGAGGGCTGGTCGCGAGCGTCGTTCCTACCTCGCCGGCCGAACCCGTGATCACAGAGAACACCCCCGCCGGAACGCCGGCGCGCTCCGCCAGCGCCGCGAGCGCCAGCGCGGACAGCGGCGTCTGCGATGCTGGCTTCACCACGATCGGGCAGCCCGCCGCCAGGGCCGGGCCTGCCTTTCGCGTAATCATCGCGAGCGGAAAATTCCACGGCGTGATCGCCGCGCAAACGCCTACCGGCTCACGCGTCACGAGGATTCGCTTGTCCGCCGACGGTCCCGCGATCACACTGCCGTCGATGCGCTTCGCTTCCTCCGCGAACCACTCAAAATAGGCGGCTGCGTAACGAACTTCGCCGACCGCCTCGGCCAGCGGTTTGCCCTGCTCGGCCGTCATGATCCGGGCCAAGTCATCGATGTTCTCGAGCATGAGTTCACACCAGCGGCGCAGCACGCCTGCGCGCGCTTTCACCGGTGTCCGGCGCCAGCCGTGCGCCGCGTCCGCCGCTAGCGCAAGCGCCTCTTGCGTCTGCGCCGCGCCGAACCGCGGCACCGTTCCAACAATCCCGCCGGTGGCTGGATTTGTCACCGTGATGACGCCGCCCGCGTCGGGCGCCCGCCACTGCCCACCGATGAAGGCTCCACTGCGCAGCAAAGCAGGATCGTTCAGCGACACCCGATCGATCTCTCTATTCGTCTCGCTCACTGCTTGCCCTCCGGAAAAGCAACCGCTTTGAGAATGCAGTTTCTTTGCTGCACCAGCAGACCCCTCACGCGCTGTCTAAACTCCGTGAATTGCGCATCGGCCATCAGCGCCTTGCGGCGCACTTCACGATCGGCCATGCTCTCGTAGCGCCATAGGAAAACGAGTTGATTCAATTCGCCCACCTCCGATTGGAAGCAACCCACCATGGGGCCCAGGTGTTTCTCCTGCGATTCGCGCCCCATCGACTGATAGTGCGCGATGTATTGCGGCACGCCACCAGGTACCAGGGTGTACCTTCGTTCTTCGAGTATCACAGCACCGCCTCCAATTCATCGCGTGTCGAACCCACCTTCGCCGCAAACGCGCGCGTGACTTGCGCAAACGATGCGCCATCCGCAAGCGCCGCCACGTACCGGTCGGGACGAATGACGGCGATGGTGTGTCCTTGTTGCTGAAACCAAGGTTCCAGCGCGTTTTCGAGATCCTCGACGCAAACCGTCCGCTCCGTCCCGGCGAGCCGCTCGTTTCGCGAAACGCCGCTGCGCGAGCGCTCGACGCGAACGAAAGTGGCATTCATCGAACGCCAGAATGCTCGGCCTTCTTCATCGAGCGCTTCGTAGGGATCGGTGCGCCAGCCGACGATCGCGAACCACGGCCCGAGTACGTCGTCCAATTTCCGCTTTTTGCGCCACCCGATTTCGACGTCCGGCTGGATGAACATACGGCCGATGGCCGTAGCGGCCACGTTGGCCGACGGCTCGACGACGAGCCCCCCGTCATAACGAGGCATCGGCTTGAACTTCATCTGCAGCACATAGTCGCGCACAGTGCGAAACGAGCCGAACGATTTGAAAAACGCGTCGCGAAGCAACGCGATAGCGGGGTTCGTCGGCATCAGGATTCGGCCGAAGGTATCGGCAAGATCGATCATTGCCTTCGCGTGGTTGCGCCTTTCCACTTCGTAGCTGAGCAATATCGACGAATCCATCTGGCCTTTCACCACGGCAGCAAGCTTCCATGCAAGGTTGCCCGCGTCCCGCAAACCGATGTTCAATCCCTGCCCGATCCAGGGCGGGCTAAGGTGCGCCGCGTCGCCGGCAAAAACTGTGCGACCCACGACGAACCGATTCGCCACGCGCGAGTGATGCGTATAGATGCGCGCCCTTACCACCTCGAGACGTTCCACATCGTCGACGTACGGCGCAATCAAGGATTTGACGGACGATTCTTCGACCAAGCGATCCGCATCCTCGTGCGGAAACACCATGAATTCCCAACGCCGGTAGCCGAAGGGCAAATGAATGCAAACGTTCGGCCGCCGTGGATCGCAGTGCAGCGCGGTGTAGGGTGCATCCAACTCGGCATTGCGCACGTCCACGACGAGCCATTTCATCGGGTGTGTGTTGCCCACCAGCGTCACGCCGATGAGGTCCCGCAGCGTACTGCGGCCGCCATCGGCGGCGACGCAATATTGCGCTTCGATCTCGCGCACGACGCCGTCGCGGTCGGTTACCGTCAGCGTCACGCTTTTCGCTCCCTGGCGAAGCGACGTGACTTCGGCGCCGAGCCGCATCCGGACGTGCGGGAAATTAGCCACATGCTCCCGCAGCGTCGCCTCCGCGAGCTGCTGCATGAAGATGTTGCGTCGATACCAGCCGAACTCTCGGGTGGCGGGGCGAATGTCGGCAAAGAGCCCGCCTTTCGCCGTGAACATCCTCAATGAAACGTTTTGGATGATGTCGTCGAGCAAGGCGTCGGCGACGCCGGCCATCTGAAAGACGCGCAACGCTTCGTCATCCATGCCCACCGCGCGCGGGTACGGCAGGATGTCTTCGCTACGGTCGATCAGAATGGCGTCGATGCCGTACACGCCCAGCAGGTTCGCAATGGTGCATCCCACCGGCCCGGCGCCGACGATCGCCACGCTGGTACATATCTTTTCCATGATGTCTTAACTCACACGGCCTGCCCGGCCTTCAGCTTTCCCAGGAATTCGTCGAGGGCGAGCAGGAAGCCGACGGCGTTGTCGTCATGCACGTAATGCCCCGCATTGGCGATTTCACACCACATGATGTGCGTATTGCGCCGGCACATCTCCTGCGCGGTGTCGCTAGACAGGAAGTCCGAGTGCTCTCCGCGAACGACGAGCGTTGGGCATGAGATACCGTCCACGATAGGCCACAGGTCGACGCCCAGTTCGGGCCGCCTCGCGAGCTCGATGCGCGCGCGGCCGATCCCCTCGGCGTCGTACTTCCAGACCACGCCGCCATCGTCGCTCTGCTTCAACGTGTAATCGAGCCGGGAGTTCAAGGCTTGCTCCGAAATTGTCGGCCGCTTGTCCCGCCAGAACCGCCGAGCGGCATCCCAACCGTCGAAGCGCAACGGCGTGGACTCGATTTCACGCACGATGCGTTTCGCGCCCTCGGTCGAACTCGAGGAGCGCGGGCCAATGTCCTCTATGACGAGCGCGCTCACTTTCTCCGGATGGCGCGCCGCATAAGCCAGCGCATTCGTGCCGCCCAGCGAGTGCCCCATCAATATGAACGTATCGATACCGAGGTGGGTCACCATCGCTTCCAAGTCGTCGACGTAGGCTTGGGTGTAGTAGTTGCCTGCCGGATCCCAATCGCTGTCGCCGCGTCCGCGCTGATCGAGCGCGATCAGTCGCCGCTCGCCGGAAAGGAACCTGGCCGTCGGCTCCCAGGTCATCGCATAGCTTCGCAAGCCATGCAGCAGAATCACCGGAGGCCCGTCCTGCGGACCCCATTCGACATATCGCAGCGTCAATGCGCCGCTGCGAAATTCGCCCGTTCTCGGTTGCCACTCATTCATCGCACGCCACCCCTATCGCAGGCTATCAATGCAAGCCGTCCTGGCCTTTGATCTCCGAAGCCTTGATGCCGCCGAGCCGGGCATGCAGCCGGCCGCGCGAAGCGAATGCGAACGCGATGACGACTTCGTCCCGGTTCGGTGCGTCGGCGAACAGGGCGGAGACAGTGTCATAGTGCGAGCGCACGTACAACGCATCCTTGTGCGCCAACGGAATGTCGATCGTCGTGTTGACGCCGCCGCGCTTACCCGTCGACGGCACCCACGCCTTGCCGCCGCCTACCGCATCGCGCACCGGATCGGCGAACACGCTCGTCAGGAATGCGTTGCCGTGCTCGTATTCGCCATCCGCGCCGACGACGCAGGCTTTACCGTAGCTCTCGACCTTGTCATCGCCGAGCAACTGCCGAATGCGCCGGGCGAATTCGTGGCCGAGCGCCGGCGAGGCATTCACGACCTCGCTCAGGTCGTGCACGCTACTGCCCGCAAAAGGATTGAGAATCGCGGCGGCGATCACGATTTTTCGCAGCGGGGCGCCGTCGGCGTGAAGTCCGCTCTCGTTGGTGAGGACGTCTTCGATTTGGGTGTACCACTTGCGAACTTGGAAGCTTTCGAAATTGGGAGACGTTTTCATGTCGGGATACCGGTTAGTCGAATAAAGGTTTCAGATCGATCGGATCGCTAGGCGCGTGATACTCGTGCAGAAGGCGCTTGCCCTCGCTATCGTCGAATACCAAGTCGCAGAAGAACTCGAGCCGATTGCCGTCCGGATCGTTGAAGTACAACCCGTACCCGATCTTGTGGTCGGTCGTTTTCACGACCTCCACGTTCTTGCGCAAGAGCATTCCGTACAAGCGCCGCAGGTAGGTCACGTCATCGCCGATCTCAAGGCCATAGTGCTGCAGGCCGCGCTTGATGGGCGGTTTCGATTCGTCCGTGCGAATCAGCGCGATGTCATGGTGCTTCTTGCCGAAGGACATAAACACCCACGCTTCGCCGCGCGCCGTTTCCTCCATGCCGAGCACTTCTTCGTACCACTTACCGGATGCGATCGGATCGCGAACGTAAAGCGCAATGTGCGTGCGTTTGACGTTGGGTTTTTCCATGTAAGGCCTCAATGATGTTGAGGAGGGTTATCTACGGTGAGGACTGGCGTCCACGCGACATCGGTGATTTCGCTGAACTCGCGCCATTCCTTGAACCAGGTCTGCCCGCCATCCTCGGTCCTGAACAAGTGGCCGTATTTCGAACCGGCGAACATCAGCAGCGGATCCGCTTCGTGTACGCCGACGGCCCAAAACGCCGAGTTGGGCGTTTGTGTCAGCGGCACTTCGGCCCACGTTTCGCCGAGATCCGTCGACTTGAGCACCTTGCTCGTATGACCGGGCGTGGAATCGCCGATCACGAGGAACGCTTCGTTGGTGCCTGGCCGGACCCGCACGGTGCGCGCGTAACGCAGCGTCCATTCGAGTTTTGCGTTGAAACCCTTCCAGGTTTTACCGTCGTCCTTGGAGACATAAATCGCATTCACTACGACGACGAGCAAAGTCTGCGGCGGCCCGGGAATGAACGTGACGCAATGAATATCGGAGTTGGCCACCCCGCCTCGCTCGCTGTCGATCCGCTCCCAGGTTTCGCCCGCGTCCCGGCTGCGAAACAATCCTCCCTCTTCGATACCGAACCATAAGTGCTTCGAATTTGACGGATCGATCGCGCACGTCAGCACGCGAGGCTTGCTCACGCCGGCGCACCGTTCGGGAATTTCCGGCGGGAGCTTCGTCCAGCTCTCGCCGCCGTCGGTGGAGCGAAAGAAGCCGGCGCGCGAGGGAGCGCCCGTGCCGCAGAGCATATGGTTGGGATTTCTCGGATCGAAACAGATCGACCACACCGTCTGGCCGTTCAGGATCGAATCGATACGCTTCCAATTGACGCCGCCATCCGTGCTCTTGCACAGGCCGACATCGGCGCCGGCGTACACCACGGACGGGTTGGCCGGATGCACCGCCAGGCTGCGCACCACGCCGTCGAATTCGATGTCCTGATCCAGGTCGAGCCGCTTCCACGACTTGCCGTTATCGGAGCTCCGCAGGATTCCCTGGCCGGCGGTTGCGACCAGAATGGTTTTGTTCACTAGCTGCTCCTCTTTACAGAAAAATGCCTCGCGAGATCCCGCCATCGGCGCCGATCGACTCTCCCGTGATCGCCGCCGCCCTAGGCGAGGCCATGAACGTGGCGATCCACGCCATTTCCTCGGGCTGAAGCACGCGGCGAACCGGCGTGACCTTGATGTAGTTCTGCTCGACTTGCTCGGCCGTCAGTCCCTGCTTGGCGGCTTCCTTTTCGTAGAGCTCATGGATATGCGGCGTTTCGACGACGCCCGGATGTATCGTGTTGACGGTGATGTTGAACGGCCCCAACTGATCGGACAGCACCTTCGTCATGTGGACGATCGCCACGTTGCGCATGCCCGACAACTGCTTGCTCCCGCGTCCCGTCAGCCCGCCGATGTTGACGATGCGTCCGTACCGCTGGCGCTTCATGATCGGCGCGACCGCCTTCGCGCAGCGGAAGTAGCCCACGACCTTGATATCGATGTCTTTCAAGAGGCCGTCCGCGTCGGCATCTTCGAGTTCGGAACGGACGAGGCCGCCTGGGTGCGCCGCGCCGTTGATCAAGATATCGATGCGACCGAAGCGCTTCGCCGCCTGCTCGACGCCAGCCTCCACCGACGCAGTGCTCGAGGTGTCGACCGACACGCAAGCGATTTCCCCCGAACCGATCGGCAAGCGCGAGCGGATCTCGGCCGCGGCCTCTTCGAGGTGCTGCATGCGCCGTGCGGCCAACACGACATTCACGCCTTCACCGGCCAGTTGCTCCGCAATGGCCTTGCCGATGCCCATGCTGCCCCCGGTAATGAATGCCGTTTGGCCTCGCAATTCCAAATCCATGTCACGCTCCGTTTTCAATCCACGTTGATCCAAACGCTCTTTGTTTCGAGGTAGTTTTCGATGCCTTTGCGGCCCAGCTCGCGGCCCCATCCCGACTCTTTGAAGCCGCCGAAAGGCGACGCAGGATCCGTCACGTTGTAGCAATTCACCCAGACGGTGCCGGCCTTCAGCTGCGCTGCAATCCGGTGCGCTTGCTTGACGTCCCGCGTCCACACGCCCGCCGCGAGACCGAACGGCGAATCGTTCGCGCGATTCACGAGGTCGTCGATATCGTCCCAAGGCATCGCCGTCAGCACGGGGCCGAATATCTCTTCTTTGACGATGCGGGCGCCGTCTCGGGTATCGACGAACACCGTCGGTTCGAAGAAGTAGCCATCCGGTCGGTCGTGCGGGCGGCCGCCACCGGTGAGCGTCGTGCCGCCCTCGCTGCGCCCGATGTCCACGTACTGGCTCACGCGCTCATGCTGAAGCGACGAGACGAGCGGCCCCATCTGCGTGCCGGCTGCAAGCCCTGGCCCGATCCGAATCGATTGGGCCTTCGATGCGACATCGGCCACGACGCGATCGAAGTGCTTTCGATGGATATAGAGCCGGGAGCCCGCCGTGCAGACCTGACCTTGGTTGTAGAAGATCGCGGTAGCCGCGGCTTCCGCCACTTCGGCGGGATCGGCATCCGGCAAGATGATGTTGGGCGATTTCCCGCCCAGTTCGAGCGTGACGCGTTTGAGCGAATCCGCACATTGCCTCGCAATGCTTTTGCCGACCTGCGTCGAGCCCGTGAACGCGATCTTGTCCACGCCGGGGTGAGAGACGAGCGCGGCGCCCGCGCTCGCGCCGCGACCCGTCAGGACATTCACGATGCCGGCCGGAAAGCCTGCCCCGTCGATGAGTTCGGCCAATCGCAACGCGGTGAGCGGCGTCTGCTCGGCGGGCTTCAAGATGCAGCCGCAGCCGGCCGCAAGCGCGGGCGCCAACTTCCAGGCCGCCATCGAAAGCGGGAAATTCCACGGCACGATCAGCCCGCACACACCCACCGGTTCGCTGCGCGTGTAGTTCAAGAAAGTCCGCCCTCCGCTCGGCGATACGGGAATCGTTGCGCCCTCGAGCTTGCTGGGCCAACCCGCGAAGTAGCGAAACATCTTCGCGGTGCCCGCCACGTCGCCGTTTAGGGCGGCCGTCAGCGGCTTGCCGTTATCGAGCGATTCGAGCTCGGCCAATTCCTGCGCGTTGGCCTCGATGAGATCGGCCAAGCGGTTCAGCAAGCGCCCTCGATCGATCGGTGTCATCTTTCGCCAAGCGTTCGATTCGAGCGCCGCGCGTGCGGCGCGCACGGCGGCATCGACATCCGCAGGCCCTGCGTCGGCCACGCTGGTGATTACCGTTGCGCTCGCAGGATCTAACGTGTCGAACGTCGTCCCCTCGGCCGCGTCGCACCAAGCCCCATTGATGAACAGCCGATGCGGGCGCGTTGCGAAACGACGCGCCGCTTCGCCGATAAGATCGCTCCAACCGCTAACGTCGGTGAACATATTTAGATATCCGGTAGACGGTGCTCAGGCGAGCACCATTTCGATCAAGAATGGGCCGCTCGTATGCGCCAGCGCCTCATCGAGCGCCGCTTCGAGCGCCCGCGTGGTCGCCGCGCGAACGGCGGGTACGCCGTACCCCGCCGCCAGCGAGGGCCAGTCGAACGCGGGATCGTCGAGCTCCGTCAGCGCGCGAGCCTGAGGGCCGAACGCCACGCTGCCTGCCCGGCGCAACTCGGTCTGCAATATTCCGTAGCGGCGATTGGACGTAATCAAGATGACGATGGGCAGGCGCTCGCGAGCCATCGTCCACAGCGACTGAATCGTGTACTGAGCGCTGCCGTCCGATTGCAAGGCGAACACGCGGCGCTGCGGGCAGGCGATCGCAGCGCCCAACGCGACGGGCAGGCCTTGTCCGATAGCGCCTCCCGTGTTGGTGAGAATCGTGTGGCGGGCGGCCGAAGCCGACGCGGTGACGAACGGATAGCCGCATGTCCCGCCTTCCACCGATACGATCGCCCGATCGGGCAACGCGTTCGAGAGCACCTTGCCGACGAGCGCGGGATCGAGCGTGCAGTCGGGGATCGAATAGCGCGACGCCTCCACCCCAATCTCCGAGCCCGTCGATCCGACGATCTGCGCAAGGCGCTCCAGCGCGCCTTCGCCGGATTCCGTCACATCGGCGAGCGTCATCAAGCGTCGTTCATCGACGAGCAGGCTGGGCAGCCCCTCATAGCCGAAGTACGCGACGGGCGCGATCGTTTCGACTAGCACCACCGCGTCCGCTGCCTGCAGTTGCTCGATCGCCTTCTCTGGGAAATACGGCAGACGATCGATATCGGGAAGCCCGCCGCCGCGCTCCGTGCGAGCCGGAAAGGTCTCGCTGAAGAAGCGCACCGCGGCGTTCTCGCCGATTCGACTGGCGGCGCGCTGCCCGCGCTCGGACAGCGCCCCGCCGCCGAGCAGGAAGACCACGTGCTTGCCCGCCTGCAGCATCTGCGCGACGGCCTGGACGCGCGATTCGTGGAATGTGCGGGGGGAGGCGATCAACGCGTGCGCCCCGGTACTCGGCGGGGCGGGATGTTGTTGGTGATCGACGGGAAACACGAGCGTTGAAATGCTGCCTGGCGCCTGCAATGCAGCTTGAAATGCTTCGACCGTATCGCCCTCGATATCCGTCGTCGATTCGATCGTTCTGACCATACCGCTCACCGGGCGAGCCAGCGAGTGAATGTCGGAGGTCAACGGCGCGTCGTACGGCAGATGCCAGCTGGCGTGATCGCCGACGATGTTGACGATCGGGGTGCGCGCCCGCCTTGCGTTGTGCAAGTTGGCAATGCCGTTCGCGAACCCCGGCCCGAGATGCAGCAGCGTGAGCGCCGGCTTGCCCGTCATCCGTCCGTATCCGTCGGCCGCCCCCGTGCAAACGCCTTCGAATAGCCCCAGCACGGCCCGGATTCCCGGTACGGCATCCAGCGCGGCGACGAGCGGCATCTCCGTCGTACCAGGATTGGCAAAGCAAATCTCGGCGCCCGCGGCGCGCGCCGCAAGCAGCAGACGCTCGGCGCCGCTCGTGGCAGCTTCGGCG
>DATJJH010000143.1:0-7058 GCA_035492395.1 Trinickia sp.
CCGAAGGTACGGATGTCGATGGCGATAGGATGGCTGCGCGCGAGCGCCAGCTCACGCAGAAATGCCCCGAGCTTCCAAGCGCGAGCCGCATCGAACCGAGGAAAAACCAGCGTGTGCTCCTGTTTGGCGATGGCTTGCAGATCGTGATCGAGGTTCATGAGCGGAAAGGAAACGAAGAGGAGCCAGCGCTCGCCGGCACACTAGCGAGCAAGCACGAACGAATTGGGCGACGCACGGACGGACAACCGTCCGAATTCGAACAGCGCCGAAGCCGTCGCCGGTGGGCCCGTCGGCCGATTCTAGCGTACCCGTGCACGACCTCGCCTTTGCAAACGCGCCGCGCATTTGTTCGTTTCGTCGATTTATGTTGCACGAGATCATGGTTACCCCTATAATCTCATCTTTCGACGGACGCGGGGTGGAGCAGTCTGGCAGCTCGTCGGGCTCATAACCCGAAGGTCGTAGGTTCAAATCCTACCCCCGCAACCAAAGCCTGATTGTCGAATCATGAAGTACTGAAGTGCCGGTTCCCAGCTGTTGGCTGATGAACGGCGCAAAAACATTGAAGCCCGATCCCTGATCGGGCTTTTTTGTTTGAGTTTTTTGTTTTGAGGAGGCGGCCGGAAGAACGCGCTCGGGACATCCCGAATCGGGGCCGCAGCCGGGCCGAATCGGGCCTAACCCTTTATGCATTCCGGTTTCCTATTGCGCCCCCCTGCCGCCGCTCATATCGTTGAGCGCGCAACACAATAAGTAGTACAGATAAACGGCCGAGCATGCGCATTTTCGAGCAGAACCAGAACGCCTTGCCGGCCACCCAGCGACACGACACGTCTTGGAGACCTCAGTGAGCAGCACGACCGATTCGACCGGCCTCGCCGGCTCGCCGCCGTTTTTCTCGAAGCAAGCGACCGTCGCCGCGCCCGGTTTTTCGCGCTGGATGGTTCCTCCCGCCGCACTCGCGGTTCACCTTTGTATCGGCCAGGCTTACGCGTTCTCGGTGTTCAATGGGCCGCTGACGAAAGTCATCGGCATCACGCAATCGGCCCCTAACGACTGGTCGCTGACCACGCTCGGCTGGATTTTTTCGCTGGCGATCGTCTTTCTCGGCCTCTCGGCCGCGTTCGCGGGTAAATGGCTCGAACACGTGGGGCCGCGCCGCACCATGTTTACCGCCGCATGCTGCTTCGGCGGCGGCTTTCTCGTTTCCGCCGTTGGCGTCTGGCTGCATCAGATCGCGCTGCTGTACCTCGGCTACGGCGTGATCGGCGGGATCGGGCTGGGTCTCGGCTATGTCTCCCCCGTCTCCACGCTGATCCGCTGGTTCCCCGATCGCCGCGGCATGGCGACGGGCATGGCGATCATGGGCTTCGGCGGCGGCGCGATGATCGCCGCGCCGCTGTCGGTCGCGCTGATGAACCACTTCAAGAGCGCAACGAGTGTGGGCGTGGCGGAAACGTTCGCCGTGCTCGGCATCGCCTACTTCATCTCGATGACGATCGGCGCGCTCGCGATTCGCGTCCCGCCCGCCGATTGGAAGCCGGCCGGCTGGGTGCCGCCGGACACGACGCATCGGATGATCACGCGCAACCACGTGCACATCGACCGTGCGCTCACGACGCCGCAGTTCTACCTCGTCTGGCTTGTGCTCTTTTTGAACGTCACGGCCGGCATCGGCATTCTCGGCCAAGCGTCGGTCATGATTCAGGAGAGCTTCAAGAACACCGTGACGCCAACGGCCGCGGCAGGCTTCGTCGGCCTGCTCTCGCTGTTCAATATGGGCGGGCGGTTCGTTTGGGCATCGTCCTCGGACAAGCTCGGCCGCAAGAACACCTACTTCGTGTTCTTCGTGCTCGGCGCCGTGCTCTATTACTTCGTCCCAAGCTTTGCGACCACCGGCAACATCGCCCTGTTCGTGCTGTCGTATTGCGTGATCCTGTCGATGTACGGCGGCGGCTTCTCCACCGTTCCCGCCTATCTGGCCGACTTGTTCGGCACGGCGTTCGTCGGCGGTATTCACGGGCGGCTGCTCACGGCATGGGCCGCGGCCGGCGTGGCGGGCCCGGTTCTCGTCAACTACATCCGCGCCTATGAAGTCGCGCACGGCGTCGCCAAGGCCGACGCGTATACGATGACGGTGCATATCATGGCCGCGCTGCTGGTCGTCGGCTTCGTATGCAACTTGCTCGTCAAGCGTGTCGATGCGAAGCATCACATGAGCGACGAGCAACTCGCGGCCGAACGATAAGGAGACCTCACATGGAACACGCCAAGCAAACGCCGCGGCAAACGAGCACCGGCAGCCTCGTCGTATTTTGGGCTTACGTGCTGATCCCCCTGACTTGGGGCGTCGTCAATACGCTCACTCAAGCGATGAAATTGTTCGGCTAACGCCGAGCGTTGCACCGCAGGCGCGCGGAGCCGGGCCGGGTCGATCGGCCCGGCTTTTTCGTTTCATAGGGCGCTTCGTCCGAATCCGCGGCGATGCGCGGCATGCGGCGCGCCCGGTGATAAACTCGCATCACTTTCGTTCCGCGCGCTTCCTATGAAATTTTGCTCCATCTGCGGTCAAGCAGTCTGCTTACGCATCCCGCCTGGCGACAACCGGGAGCGATTCGTCTGCGAAAGTTGCGGCACCGTCCATTATCAGAACCCGCGCAACGTCGTGGGCACCGTTCCGGTCTGGGAAGACAAAGTGCTGCTCTGCCGGCGCGCGATCGAGCCTCGCTACGGGTACTGGACGCTGCCGGCCGGCTTCATGGAAATGGGCGAGACGACGGCCGAAGCCGCCGCGCGCGAAACGCTCGAGGAAGCGGGCGCCCGCGTCGAAGTGCAGCACTTGTTCTCGTTGCTGAACGTGCCGCACGTGCATCAAGTGCATTTGTTCTACCTGGCGCGGCTGCTCGATATCGAAGTCGCCGCCGGCGAAGAAAGCCTGGAAGTACGCCTGTTCGACGAACGCGACATTCCATGGGAGGACATCGCGTTCCCCACCGTCGGTCAAACGCTGCGCTTTTTCTTCGCCGATCGGTCGGCCGGCACCTACGGCCTGCATACGGGCGACATTTTCCGCTCGCTGCGCGAAGGCTGATCGGCCCGTCATGGTCCCCTGGCTCGGCCCGGACGATCCCTTTCCGCCTGTCGAACGCGCGCTCGGGCACGCGAGCGGCGCACCGGGGCTGCTCGCCGCGAGTTCCGATTTGCTCCCCTGGCGTGTGGTCGATGCCTACCGCCAAGGCATTTTCCCTTGGTATTCGGACGGTCAACCCGTTCTGTGGTGGAGTCCCGACCCTCGTATGGTCCTGCTGCCACGCGAGTTCAAGGTTTCGCCCTCCTTCCGCAAGACCTTGAAGCGCGTGCTGTACGACCCGCGTTGGGAGGTTCGCGTCGACGCCGACTTTCCAGCCGTCATGCGCAACTGCGCTCAGGCGCCGCGCCGAGGCCAGCGCGGCACTTGGATCACGGCGGAAATCGTCGACGCCTACGCATCGCTGCATCGAGCCGGCAATGCGCACAGCGTCGAAACCTGGCTCGACGGCAGGCGCGTGGGCGGCCTGTACGGCGTCTCGCTCGGCCGCATGTTCTTCGGCGAATCGATGTTCGCGCAGGTGAGCGATGCCTCGAAAATCGCCCTCGCCGCGCTCGTGGGACATCTACGCCGTCACGAAATAGAAATGATAGACTGCCAGCAAAACACGCCGCATCTGGCGTCCCTTGGCGGGCGCGAGATCGCGCGCAAGACGTTCGTCGCGCACGTGCGCACCGCTGTGGCCACGGCCCCGATTCCGTGGCGTTTCGACAAGACGGCGTTGCTCGAAGTCCTGCCGCATGCGGTGTAAAGACGCGCTTGCGCCGCTCGTCGAGATCGAGCCGATGCAAGACCCACGGACGATGCATTGAGAGCCGCCGATGACTCACCCCAATGAGCTGCCGCTTTCACCGCTTTCCGCACTGCAGTTTTACGCGACCGCGCCCTATCCCTGCAGCTATCTGGAAGGCCGCATCGCGCGCTCGCAGGTCGCGACGCCAAGTCATCTCATCAACTCGGATGTCTATACCGAGCTCGTCAAAGCCGGCTTCCGGCGCTCGGGCGTATTCACCTACCGGCCGTACTGCGAGGGCTGCCGCGCCTGCGTTCCCGTGCGCGTGCCCGTCGCCGCGTTCACGCCTAACCGCACGCAGCGGCGCGTCTGGAAGCGGCATGGATCGCTCGTGGCGTCGGTCGCGCCGCTGCACTACGAAGAAGAGCACTACACGCTCTACATGCGCTATCAAGCCGCGCGCCATGCCGGCGGGGGGATGGACAGGGACAGCCGCGATCAGTACGAACAGTTCCTTCTGCATAGCCGGATCAACTCGCGCCTCGTCGAATTTCGCGAGCCGCCCGACGCCGCGCACGACGCCGGCACGCTGCGCATGGTCAGCATGATCGACATCCTCGGCGACGGCCTCTCGTCGGTCTACACCTTCTTCGAGCCCGATGCGCCGCACGCGAGCTACGGCACCTACAACATACTTTGGCAGATCGAACAAGCTCGCAGCTTGGGACTGCCCTATGTCTATCTGGGCTACTGGATCCGCGAGAGCGCGAAGATGGCCTACAAGGCCAACTTCCGCCCGCTCGAAGGGCTCGTGGACGGACGTTGGGCCGCGCTTCGCCTCTTAGCCGGCGCTCGTCCGGATGCCGTGCAAAGCTGACGAAAGCGCGGGCGAGCGAACCGAATGCGGCAAGGCGATAGCCCGCATCGGAACGACTCGGCCGGGCCGCCGCTGGGCGAGCCGGCCGAACCCGCTAAAATAGCCGGTTTTCATTTTTCGCCCACCGACCGCTCAAGTGCTCAGCTCCCTTTACCCGCTCGTTCGCGCCCGCCTCTTTCGCATGGATGCGGAAGACGCCCACCACCTCACGCTCAACATGCTCGGCGCCGCCGGCCGCACGGGGCTCGCCCGCCTGCTCGCTCCTCACGTGCCCGATTTGCCGCGTACCGTGATGGGCATCGCGTTCCGCAACCCGGTAGGCCTCGCGGCCGGGCTCGACAAGGAAGGCGCCTGCATCGACGGGCTGTCGGCGCTCGGCTTCGGTTTCATCGAAGTGGGCACGGTCACGCCGCGCGCGCAACCGGGCAACCCGCGTCCGCGCATTTTCCGGCTGCCCGAAGCCGGGGCGCTCATCAATCGGATGGGCTTCAACAACGGCGGGGTCGATCAGTTCGTCAGGAACGTGCAAGCCGCGCGCTATCGCGGGCCGCTCGGACTGAACATCGGCAAGAATGCCGATACGCCGATCGAGCGCGCGGCGGATGACTATCTGTACTGCCTCGAACGGGTCTATCCGTCCGCCAGCTATGTGACGATCAACATCTCCTCGCCGAACACGAAGAATCTGCGGCAGCTGCAAGGGGCGAACGAACTCGATTCGCTGATCGGCGCCTTGAAGGACAAGCAGCAACGCCTGGCCGATCTTCACGGCAAGCTCGTGCCGCTCGCGCTGAAGATCGCGCCCGATCTCGACGACGAGCAAATCAAGGCCATCGCCGGCACGCTGCTTCGCCACGGCATCGAGGGCGTCATCGCGACGAATACGACGCTGTCGCGCGCGGCCGTCACGGGCATGGCGCATGCACAGGAAACCGGCGGTTTGTCGGGCCGGCCTGTCTTCGACGCGTCCAATGCCGTGATCGCGAAGCTGCGCGCCGAAGTGGGCGACGCTGTCGCCATCGTCGGTGTGGGCGGCATCTTCTCCGGCGACGATGCGGTCGCGAAGCTCGCGGCCGGCGCCTCGCTCGTGCAGGTCTATACGGGGTTCATCTACCGCGGGCCGGCGCTCATCGGCGAATGCGTCGAAGCAATCGCACGCACAACCCGCATATAGACATAAACAAACGATATTTGTAGCTCGATTGCATTTTCGCTATCGTTGCCGCACGCATCGAGGCCCACGGGGGGCCTCGCATGAGACCGGATCCGATGCGCATGGCAGTGTCCGAAGTGCAGGTTCCGGTCGATCAAGGAGATTCAAAACATGAAGTTTGCATCGCTGAAGAAAATTCTCACGGCTGGCCTGATCGGCTTCACCTGCTTGGCGGCAACGGCGCATGCCGACGATCTGCTCGATCAGGCGAAGGCCCGCGGCACGTTGCGCATCGGTCTCGAAGGCACGTTCCCTCCGTTCAATTCCAAGGCCCCGTCGGGTGAGCTCGTCGGATTCGACGTGGACATCGCCAAGGCGGTCGCGGCCAAGCTCGGCCTGAAGCCCGAGTTCGTCACGACCGAGTGGAGCGGGATCATCGCCGGTTTGCAGGCGGGCAAGTTCGACGTCATCGTCAATCAAGTGGGTGTGACCGACGCGCGCAAACAAGTGCTCGATTTTTCGCCCGCTTACACGTACTCGGGCGCCGAGCTGATTCAGCGCAAGAACGACGACCGGGCGTTCAACTCGCTTGAAGCTTTGAAGGGACAGAAGCTCGGCGTGGGCCTTGGCACGAATTACATGGACATGGCCAAATCGGTGCCGGGCATCGACGTGAAAACGTACCCGGGCGCGCCCGAGTACCTGCGCGACCTGGCGGACGGGCGGCTCGACGCCGCGCTGAACGATCGCCTGATGGTCGCTTACCTGTTGAAGCAATCGACGCTGCCGCTCAGGGCGGGCGCGATGGTGGGCACGGGCAACCCCTCGGCCATTCCCTTCAAGAAGGGCAACCCCAAGTTTGCGAAAGCGATCGACGACGCCATGACGCAACTCGAAGCCGACGGCACGTTCGCGAAGATCTCCGATAAGTGGTTCGGCATCGACGTGACGAAGCCGGTCGCGAAGTAACGGCGGGCGGCAGGGCCGACAAACGCGAGGGCGGCATCGACGAGATGCCGCCCTTTGTCTTTTGCGCCGTGCGCTGGCCGCCGCACGCGTTCAGCGCGGGTTTCGGGCTCGTTTGTGTCTCTCCCTGACCACGAACTTCACGCGCGGTTTTCGTCGCGTATATCATGTGCGCTCCCGCACCTAGACCCCGCGGCAGACTCATTCGCGCGCCCGACTCACTACAACACGACATGTCCAC
>DATJJH010000144.1:0-9390 GCA_035492395.1 Trinickia sp.
GCCTTGTCGACGATGCCGGTTACGCCGATGGGACACACCATCTCGTGCAATCGCTCCGGGGCGACGCCGCGCTCGATCAATCGGCGTTCGAATTTCACGCGCTTGGTTTTCGAGCCGATCATCCCGAAGTAGGCGAAATCGCGTCGCCGCATGATCCGCTCGGCCAGGGCCAGGTCGAGGGCGTGGTTGTGCGTCATGACGAGAAAGCAGCTGCCGGCCGGCGCGGCATCGATCACCGCCTCTGGCGTATCGGTCGCCTCGATTTGAACGTTGGCGGGGACTTCTTCCGGAAAGCACTCGTCGCGCGCGTCGATCCATTGAACCACGCACGGCAACGCGCCGAGCAGCGTGACGAGCGCATGACCGACGTGCCCCGCGCCGAACAACACGACGTGAAGCGGCGCCGGGCCGGAGCGCGCCGCCAGTGCGCGGGTGGTCATGCCGCCGCTCCCGCTTTCGCTCGTGCAGCGCGCACGGCGGCCACGGCCTTCAGAATTTCCTCGGCGGTGGCCGGCGCGTTCAACGGCGGATCGACTTCATGCTCGCCCACGCTCGAGATCGCATCGCGAATCGCGAAGAAGACCGAGAACGGCAGCAGCAACGGCGGCTCGCCGACGGCTTTCGAGCGATGGATGCTGTCCTGCGCGTTGCGGTTATTGAACAAGCGCACGCGCAGATCGGGCGGACAATCGTTGACCGTCGGAATCTTGTAGGTGGACGGCGCGTGCGTCATGAGCTTGCCGCCCGCGTTCCACCAGAGTTCCTCCGTGGTCAACCAGCCCATCCCTTGAATGAAGCCGCCCTCCACTTGCCCGATGTCGAGCGCGGGATTGAGCGAAGCGCCGACATCGTGCAACGCGTCGGCGCGTAATACGCGCATTTCTCCGGTCAGCGTGTCGATGACGACCTCCGACACGGCCGCGCCATACGAGTAGTAGAAAAACGGCCGCCCCTGCAGCTTCTGCTGATCCCAGTGGAGCTTGGGGGTCGCGTAGAACCCGTCCGACCACAACTGCACACGCGCAAGATACGCCTTGGCGATCACTTCCTCGAACGGCACGCCGGCTTCGCCGACATACACCGTGTCATTGTCGAACACCACGTCGCTCGGCTTCGTCTGGCCGTTGCCGAACCGGTCGGCGGCGAACGCCGCGAGCCGATCGCGCAACTGGCGCGCGGCATCT
Source organism: Trinickia sp. (assembly GCA_035492395.1). Lineage (GTDB taxonomy): Bacteria > Pseudomonadota > Gammaproteobacteria > Burkholderiales > Burkholderiaceae > Trinickia. Next base: position 1,185 of record DATJJH010000144.1, read on the forward strand.
TGCGCTGCCTTGCCGTTCAAGTCCGAGCCCGTCGAGGCGGCCGTGGCCGACGTATTGGCCACCTTGCTCGTGTCGGTGGCCGTCACGCGCACGCGCGCGAACGGGATGCCGAGTTCGTGCGCGACCACTTGCGCCACCTTCGTGTTCAGCCCCTGGCCCATCTCCGTGCCGCCGTGATTGACGAGCACCGAACCGTCCGTATAGATGTGCACGAGCGCGCCGGCTTGATTGAAGTGCGTCACGTTGAACGCGATGCCGAACTTCACCGGCGTGAGCGAGATCCCCTTCTTGAGCACGGTGTTGCGCGCGTTGAATTCGCGCACGGCCGCGCGGCGACGGCGATAGTCGCTCGACGCTTCGAGCTCGTCGATGAGTTCGTGGATGACGTTGTCTTCGATCGTCTGGCCGTAGGGCGTGACATTGCGTTCGGTCTTGCCGTACAGATTGCGCCGGCGCACGTCGAGCGGATCGAGCTTGAGCGCGCGTGCGACGTTGTCGATGATGTACTCGATCGCGAAGGCGCCCTGGGGCCCGCCGAAGCCTCGAAACGCCGTGTTCGACTGCGTGTTCGTCTTGCCGCAGAAACCTTCGATCGTCACGTCGGGCAGCCAATAGGCGTTGTCGAAGTGGCAGACTGCCCGCGTCATCACCGGGCCCGACAAATCGGCCGAGAAACCGCAGCGCGAGCTCATGTCGACCGAGACGCCTTCGATCGCGCCGTCTTCGCCGTAGCCAACCTCATAGCGGTAGTGAAAGTCGTGCCGTTTGCCCGTGATCATCATGTCGTCGTCGCGATCGGGACGCAGCTTCACGGGGCACAGCAACTTCCAAGCGGCGAGCGCCGCGCAGCAGGCGAACAGCGCCGACTGCGATTCCTTGCCGCCGAAGCCGCCGCCCATGCGCCGGCATTCGATCAGCACGTTGTGCGACGCCACGCCCAATGCGTGCGCGACGTGGTGCTGCATCTCGGTCGGGTGCTGGGTCGAGCACCAGACATGCATGCCGTCGTCGTCCTTGGGCACGGCGTACGCGATCTGCCCTTCGAGGTAGAACTGCTCTTGCCCGCCGAGCGTGAACTCGCCGCCGGCGCGATGCGGCGCGCGCGCAATCTTGCTCGCGCTCTCGCCGCGCGCGAGCTTCATCGGCGGCAGCACGGACTGGTTGGCCGCGCGCGCCGCCTGCGCCGTCAACACGGCGGGCAATTCCTCGTATTCGACCTGCGCCCGGCGCGCGGCAAGGCGCGCCGTCTCGTGCGAGGTCGCCACCACGATGAACATCGGCTGCCCGACGTACTGCACGACGCCGTCCGCGAGGATCGGATCGTCGTGAACGATCGGCCCGCAATCGTTCTTGCCGGGGATATCCTCCGCCGTGAAGATGGCGACCACACCGGGCGTCGCGCGCACCGCGTCGAATTGCATCGAGACGATTTTGGCGTGAGCTTTCACCGATAGACCGAGCGCCGCGTGCAGCGTGCCGGCCACGAGCGGGATGTCGTCGGTGTAGGTCGCGCGCCCGCTTACGTGCAGATGCGCGGATTCGTGCGGGCGCGATACGTGCACTTGGCCAGTCGTCTCGCGCTCGCGTGCTTCGCGCGCCAGCTCGGTCAGGAACGGTTCGGCTTGCTGATTCAAGGTTGGCTCTCTGTCTGTCTCTCTGTCTTTGCGACGCTTCCCTTCCGGGGCTTGTCTTCCATTGCCATACGCAGGTTCACGCCGGCGTCTCGAGATCCACCAACCGGACGTTCAGGGCCTGCGGCGGCAGTGGATCGTTCGCACGCGTCTCGAGCCAGAAGCGATACAGCAGGTTCTGCGCGGTTTGCAGCCGGTATTCATGGGTGGCGCGCATATCCGAAAGCGGTGCATAGTCGCGCGCGAGCGCTTGCATGGCCGCTTGCGCCGTGGCTTCGTGCCAAGCCGCGTCGGCCAGCACGGCTTCGGCATGGGTCGCGCGTTTGGGCGTCGCGGCCATGCCGCCGAACGCGATGCGCGGCTCGCGGATCGTGTCGCCCTCGGCAATGAACGAAAACGCCGCGCAAACAGCGGAAATATCGGAGTCGAAACGCTTGGACAACTTGTAGGTGCGAAACCGCAGCGCCGCACGCTCGCCCGTGCGCGTCGGCACTTTCAGCGCGGCGACGAATTCGTGCTCGGCCATGTCCTTCTTTTGATAGGCGAGGTAGAGATCTTCGAGAGGCAGTTCACGCTCGAGCTCCCCGCCGCGCAGGACTACGCGCGCGCCCAGTGCGATGAGGCCCGGCATCGAATCGCCGATCGGCGAACCGTTGGCGACGTTGCCGCCGAGCGTGCCCGCATTGCGGATCGGCAGCGAGGCGAAGCGCTTCCACATTTCGGTGAGTTCGGGATAGTGACGCGCAAGTTCCGCATAGGCGCGTTCCACACTCACGCCCGCGCCGATCTCGATCCAGTCGGCCGACGTCGCCATGCGTTGAAGTTCGGCCACGCGGCCTACATAGACAATGTCGGGGAGGGCGCGCATCTGTTTGGTGACCCACAGGCCCACATCGGTGCTGCCCGCGAGCAGGCGCGCCGCGGGGCGCTCGACCTTGAGCGCGGCCAGCGCATCGATCGTGCGCGGCGCGTCGAACGCGTTGCCGCCGTGCTCGTAATGGAAGGTGTCGTCGCGCTCGATCGTCGCGAGCGTGCGCGACAGCGCGGCGAGGTCGATCGGCGAACGCGGCTTCGGCAACTCGAACATCCGCTCGCCCGCGTCGATGATCGGGCGGTAGCCCGTGCAGCGGCAAAGGTTGCCGGTCAGCGCATCGGCGATTTCCTGGCGGGAAGGCGCGCGGGACCGATCGCAGGCGTGGGCATGGGCGTGGGCGTACGCCTGCTCGTGCTCCCAAACCTCGCCCTCGTTCCGCCCCGGTGCTCCCTCCCCGCCGTGTTGGCGGTAAAGCGCCCACATCGACATGACGAAGCCCGGCGTGCAAAAACCGCACTGCGTACCGTGACAGTCGACCATCGCCTGCTGCACCGGGTGCAGCGAGCCGTCGGGCTGGCGCAGATCCTCGACGGTGAACAGCGCCTTGCCGTCGAGCGTGGGCAGAAACTGAATGCAGGCGTTGACCGCCGAAAATTTCATGCCGCCCGCGTCGTCGCGCTCGGCGACGACGACGGTGCAGGCGCCGCAGTCGCCCTCCGCACACCCCTCCTTCGTGCCCGTGCAGTGCGCGTCCTCGCGCAGGTATTGCAGGACCGTACGCGTGACGGGCGCGTCGCTGACTTCGCGGATGGCATTGCGATGGTAGAAACGGATCGGTTGGCTCATGGTCGTGGAAGCGGAAATCCTCAGGGCACGCATGTAGGAGCGTTCGATCGAAAGCTATCACCGCCAATATGCGCCACCCATAGGCGGCATCGCATGCCGCTCATATTGGCGTACCGATATGCCCTGTCGCACCGGCCTTTGCTCGCGATTCCACCCTGAATTGTTGCACTGCAAAGAAACCGGTTCCATGAGACAATGCCCGCTTAGTTCATAACTGTCCCCTCGCTTCAAGTCTGGTTTTCCCTTACCATCGTCGCCGCCTCGTCTTTGCGTCCGCCCATGTCCGCCGCCTCTCCCGCCTTGTCCGATCGCGCCGCCACGGCTCAAATCGTCCCGATCGTGTTCTTCACGTTCATCTGCTACCTGATCATCGGCTTGCCGCTGCCCGTGCTGCCCGGCTTCGTGCAGGGGCAACTGGGGCTCGGCGCGGTGCTGGCGGGCGCGGCGGTCAGCGTGCAGTACGCGGCGACGCTGTTCTCGCGCGCCCATGCCGGACGCTTCTCCGATACGCTCGGCCCAAAGCAGTCGGTGGCGATCGGCCTCGCGGCGTGCGGCCTGAGCGGCGCGCTGCTGATCGCCGCCGTGGCCTGCCGCCACTGGCCCGCGGTGAGCCTTGGCGTGCTGGTGGCAAGCCGCTTCGCACTCGGCTTCGGCGAAAGCTGCGTCGGAACGGGCGCGATTTTGTGGGGCATCGGGCGCGTCGGAGCCGTGCACAACGCCCGCGTCATCTCTTGGAACGGTATTGCCACGTACGGCGCCTTGGCGATCGGCGCGCCGGTCGGCGCGGCACTCGCCCATTCGGTCGGGCCGTGGGCGCTCGGCGTAGTGACGATTGCGCTCGCGGCGCTCGGCTACGCGCTAGCCCGACGCATCGAAGCCGTGCCGCTCGTGCACGGCGAGCGCATGGGCTATGCGAGCGTCTTCGCGCGCGTGCTGCCGCATGGCGTGGGGCTCGCGCTCGGCACGGCCGGTTTCGGCTCGATCGCGACCTTCATCGCGCTCTACTACGCGGCGCGCGGATGGTCGCATGCCGCCCTCGCCTTGACGTTGTTCGGCTCCTGTTTCGTGGGCGCACGCCTGCTGTTCGCCAATGCGATCCGCACGTACGGCGGGTTTCGCGTGGCGCTCGTCTCGTTCTCGTTCGAATGCGCGGGCCTCGTCGCGCTATGGCTCGCCAGTGCGCCGCTCGCCGCGCTCGTCGGCGCGGCCGTGACGGGCTTCGGCTTCGCGCTCGTGTTTCCGTCGCTCGGCGTCGAAGCGGTCGAACTCGTCCCGCCGGCTAGCCGCGGCGCCGCACTGGCCGCGTATTCGGTTTTCTTCGACCTGTCGCTCGGCATCATGGGGCCGCTCGCCGGCTACGTGGCCGGCGAGTTCGGCTATCCGTCCGTCTTCCTCGTCGCCGCGATCGCGGCAGCAAGTGCCGCGCTGCTGTCGATCAGCCTCTATTTGCGGCAAACGCGCGGCCGCGGCCTCTCCGGCCGCCGCGCGCTCGACGCGGGATGATCCGGACGGCCGAAACGGCCGCCCCCGCGCGCGAGCGCACTCACGCACCGGGCGAAGCCGCGCTCACGCTCCAGCACGCCGCCGTGTAGCGCACCACGCCGGCCTGCACGAACGAATCGAACGCGGGCCGAACGGCCTCGACAATCTGCTTGCGCAGGGCAGTGTCCGCCTGATCGTAGGCCGCGCCGACGGGCCCCAATCGTGTGAAAACGCCGGCCAGTTCCGCCTCCGGCATCGTGCACGCGCCGTCGATCGGCGCCACCTCCACCTCTTTCCAACCGCTCGCGTCCAGCACATCGGCGATGCGCCGAGGATCGGCGAAAGCAAACGGCCCTTGAGCCCCCACCGGGCGCGTGGCCAAGTCCGGCAGCAGGTGCGCCGCCGCCTGTTCGGCCACCGTCATGAACGGATTGTCCGCCGGCGCGCGCCAAGCGATGAAGCGCAAGCGTCCCCCGGCCCTCACCGCGCGCCGCAGATTGGCGAACGCCTCGACCGGCTCGTCGAAGAACATGACGCCGAAGCGCGATACGACCATGTCGAAAGCGCCGGGCTCGAATGCATGCGTCTGCGCATCGGCGTGAACGAATCGCGCCGAGGCGTTTTCGCGTTGAGCCCGGTCTCGGGCCAGCGCCAGCATCGGCTCGGACACGTCCACGCCGACGCACACCCCTTGTTCGCCGACGACCCGTGCGAGCGCGAGCGTCGTCGCTCCCGTGCCGCAGCCGACATCGAGGATGCGGCGCGCGGACTGAGCGCGCACGGCATCCACAAGCGCCGTTTCAAACGGCTTGTACGTCGCATCGAGCACGTTCTGCGCTTCCACCCAGGCCCTACCGCTACGGCCATTCCATAACTCGGCTTGCTTGCTCGACGCTCTCTTCGAAAGGTTCAAGGTGACCTCCTATCCTATGCACAACCGTTGATCGAACTACATGTGTCCCACCCCGAGCTAGACTGTACGACTTCAAGTCCACTTGAGGTCAAGCCATGGAGCACGCAGGCAGCTTGGACATTGCCGACGTCGCGCGGCGCTCGGGCGTGCCGGCATCGACGCTGCGCTTCTATGAGGAAAAAGGGCTGATCGCCTCGACAGGCCGACGCGGACTGCGCCGGCAGTTCAACCCGCTCGTGCTCGAGCGCCTTGCGCTCATCGCGCTCGGGCGCGCGGCCGGCTTTTCGCTCGACGACATGGCGCGCCTATTCGTCGGTCAAGGCAAGCCGCACATCGATCGTGCGCAGCTCTCGGCCAAGGCCGACGAACTGGATAGAACGATCCGCCAGCTCACCGCCATGCGCGACGGATTACGGCATGCCGCCGCCTGCCCTGCGCCGAGCCACATGGAATGCCCGACGTTTCGGCGCATCGTCGGCGCCGCGGCCAAGGGCGTGCTCGGGCGCAGGCGACGCGGGCCGCCGATAGCGACGTAATGGGCGCATCCATGCGCCTGGCGCCCATGCACTTGGCATTCTTGCCTTATTCGAAATAGGAATTCGACCATCAACGGGAATGAATGCGAATTGTTAAATAACAACCCCCAGAATTGATAGGCTAATTATGTAAAATATTCCTCATCGCCATCCTTTTATTCTTATTCCTTTTTGTTTCTTGATTTTTCGTTCTCTCGGCTCTTAGGATAACGGCCTTACCCTATAAAAAGAGGAAGAGGCTCATGTCGTCTTGGAAACCCGATCCGACTTTTTACCCTTCCGCGCGCCTTGCCGCCACAGCACCGAAGGAAACGCTGGCGTATGTCGCGAGCTTCGATCCGACGCGGCGCATTCCCGACGAACTGGCCGTCGTCGATATCGACCCGGGTTCGCCCGATTACGGCAAAATCGTAGAACGCATCGCCATGCCCAATACGGGCGATGAATTGCATCATTTCGGCTGGAACGCCTGCAGTTCTCATTTGTGTCCCAACGCGCCTCATCCGCATTCCGAACGACGCTATTTGATCGTGCCGGGCCTCCGTAGCTCCCGTATTCACGTGCTCGATACGAAGCCCGATCCGCGCCGTCCGCGCATCGTGCGCGTGCTGGAGCCCGACGAAGTCGCGGGCAAATCGGGCTACACGCGCCCGCACACGATTCACTGCGGCCCGCAGGGCATCTTCGTCGTGTCGCTCGCCAACGCGGAAGGCGACGCGCCCGGCGGCATCTTCCTCATGGATCACGACACGTTCGACATTCGCGGCCAGTGGGAGATCGAGCGCGGCCCGCAGCAGCTCGCCTACGATGCCTGGTGGCATCTGGGCTTCGACACGCTCGTCTCGAGCGAATGGGGCTTGCCCGCCACGTTCGAAAACGGCCTCGTGCCCGAGGTGCTGCTCGGCGGCAAGTACGGCCATCGGCTGCACTTCTGGGACTTGAACACGCGCAAGCACAAGCAAACCATCGATTTCGGCGAGGAAAACCAACTCGTGTTCGAATTGCGCCCGGCGCACGATCCCACCAAGGCGCACGGCTTCGTCAATTCGGTCATCAGTTTGAAGGATCTGTCCGCATCGATCTGGACGTGGTATCGCGACGGCGATCGCTGGGCCGCGCGCAAGGTCATCGAAATTCCCGCCGAGCCCGCCGATCCGGCTCGGCTGCCGCCCATGCTCAAGCGCTTCAACGCCGTGCCGCCTCTCGTGACCGACATCGCGCTGTCGCTCGACGATCGCTACCTGTACGTGGCCTGCTGGGGCACGGGCGAGTTGCGCCGCTACGATGTCTCCGATCCGCATCATCCGGAATTCGTCGGGTCGGTCAGGATCGGTGGCATCGTCGATCGGGCGAGCCACCCTGGCGCCGGCAACCGGGCGTTGAACGGCGGGCCGCAGATGGTCGAAGTGAGCCGCGACGGTCGCCGCGTCTATTTCACGAACTCGCTTTACGGCGCCATCGACGAACAGTTCTATCCGGACGGCATCGAAGGTTGGATGGTCAAGGTGGATGCGCCGGAAGGCAGCGGCCTGTCGCTCGATCGCGAGTTCTTCTTGGAGTGGCCCAAGACGCACCGCCCGCATCAAATCCGGCTCGAGGGGGGCGACGCCTCGTCCGATTCCTACTGCTATCCGTGAGCGCGCTCGCCGCTCTCGAGCGCGCGGGTTCGGCAGGAGACCGGGCCATGACAAGGTGGCGACGATGATGTTCGCTTCCGATGCCGGCGCGGCGGCCGGCTGGCTCGCCGTGCTCGGCAGCGGCATCTTCCATGGCGTCAATCCGGCGATGGGTTGGCTGTTCGCCACGGCGCTCGGATTGCAGCGCGGCAGCCGCACCGCATTGGCCGCGGCGTTGCCGCCGCTCGCGCTCGGACATGCCGCCTCGATCTTCGCGGTGACTTCGTCGGCGCTCGTGCTCGGGCTGGCAGTCCATGCGGCCGCGTTGCGGCTCATCGCGGGGCTCGTGTTGCTCGGGTGGGCGGCCT
>DATJJH010000145.1:0-65559 GCA_035492395.1 Trinickia sp.
AAATTCCAGTCGTCTTCCCATTGCACGCGGTTCGAGTACTGCGGCATGGCCTGCCGAAGATCGAACCGATACGCGCCTTGCGCTTGCGGGTGTTGGTCGAAGACATCGGCCACGATTTGCTCGCCCGTCTGTTCCTGCCAATCGCGCATGTCGCGCCGTAATGGCAAAAAGCACATCCACGACGAGAAGCGCAATTGATAAAACGTCAGATACCCGTCGCTACCCAATCGCGAGAACGATTTCACATAGCCGTGATGAGGCAGATAGTCGCCGTCCGATTGCTGAAGCCACAGCGTGACGGGCTGCGCAATCAAGGCTTTCAAATCGATTTCACGCCCCTTGACGGACGCGGCATCGACGACGAATTCGTAGTCTCGGCCCAAACGCGACCGGCCTTTCGCATACAAAGGCAGCAGCCAATCGTCGCCCAGCGGCGTATCGAGTCGAATCAAACGTCCATTTTGTCCGCCACCGGCGAATGCGGCTTCGGACAGTACATGAGATCCCATGGATCGGCCCTCTCAGACATCTTTGCGTTTTTATTGGGCGCGATTTTAATCGATGGATCGCCAATCGGCGATGGGTCATGCGCTCAATTTCGCAGGATCGAGACAAATCCAAGCGTTGCGCTCACGCGACGTCGGCTTGGTCGCCGAAAGCTCCAGGCAATGCGCCCGAACGCCAAACGTTTGCACCGTAATTCGCCCAATCCATGAACAACGGGCCTCAGAAAGCGCGTTTTTCCTAGCGCGTCCAAAATTTTTCGTCAATACCAGAAATCCTGAACGACGACGTTGCACAACATGTGAGTGCATTGCTGCACCATGGTCCCGCAAGGCGCTCCGGCCGGCTGCTGGCGCCCGTCCCACCATCTGAATATGGCAATTTGGCGACACCTGCTAGCAAGACTACGATTTGCTTGGCTACCAGGATGTATTTTTGCTAAATTAGTAACCAAAGTAGCAAAACAAAGTTCTGCAAATGTAGTTTTACTTCAAACGAGGAGACACCGCCTGTCGTGCGGCCTCGGACCCGAGCGCAGCGCGTAACGGCCCACCAAGCCCGCAGCTGGCCCTCGTGTGTTCCGATGGATCTCCCTTGCAACGGATTCCCGCTCGGGTGATGCTCTCACCCGAGCGCTATTCGCAGTAGTGGCTTCACTTTTGACAGGGTATGGAGGAGAAGATGAAGAAAGCATTGCTCGCCGCGGCGCTCATGTCGGCTGGCGTCATCGCGCATGCACAAAGCAGCGTGACGTTGTATGGCCGTTTGGATGCCGGCCTCGAGTACCAGACGGGTCTGCAAAACGGCGCGGGCGGTTCGACCTCGCGTTGGCGTGCAGAAAGCGGTGACTGGGGTACGAGCCTGTGGGGCTTGAAGGGCACCGAAGACATCGGCGGTGGCAACAAGGTCCTGTTCAAGTTGGAAGGCTCGTTCAACACGATGAACGGCAGTGGCCCGGGCGCCGGCAACCTCTGGAATCGCTGGGCGACGATCGGTCTGTCCAACGACAGCTACGGTACGTTCTCGATGGGCCGTATGCTGTACATCTCGAACGGCGTGTGGGACTTCGATCCGTTCGGTCAATCGAACTGGTCGTCGGCATCGCTGGTGCGTGGCCGCAACTGGCCGCAGTCGAGCAACAACTTCGCGTACCAATCGCCGAAGTGGAACGGCTTCGACTTCTACGGCCAATACGCCCTGTCGAACGCAACGGCGTGGAACGGCAACAATGCGAACGGCCAAGGCCGCGAAGCCGGTCTGCAGATCACGTACACGAACCCGCTGTTCCAAGTGCGCGGTATCTATGACGAAATCCGCGACCCGGCGAACGGTCAGCTGAACGGCACGGTTGCAGCAGGCGGCAACGCTGCGAACACGGGCGCGTTCAACTACTCGCGTGAATACACGGCCGCTGTGAACGTCTTCCTGGGTCAGTTCAAGATCCAAGGCGCGTACCAAGCGATCCGCACGTCGGGTATCTCGACGCAGGTCGCCGGCGTTCCGTCGACGCTCGATCACGAATGGGGCGGCATTACGTGGCAAGCCACGCCGGCCGCTGCTGCAATCGCAGCCGTGTACCACGTGAACGGCAACAATGGCGCGGGCAATGCGACGATCTACACGATCGGCGGCACGTATAACCTGTCCAAGCGCACGCTGCTCGACCTTCAGATCGCCACGGTTCGCAACAGCAAGAACGCGAACTTCAGCCTGAACGCGAACCAGCCGGGCGCAGGCAACATCGAAAACCCGGTGGTCGGTCACAGCCAATCGGGCGTCTACGCCGGCATTCAGCACTCGTTCTAAGCGAGCGGCGTAGTCTAAAAGAACAGACGTAATCGAGTCTTACAGTTTCAAGTTTCACGCTGCTGCGAGAGGCGCGTATCGGTGCGGTGTCCCGACAGGGCATCGCACCTTTTTTTTGGTGGCAGCGCTCCGGCTACGCGGCTCAAACTGCCGCTTCGTTTTCCTCGCCTGTCCGAATCCGGATCACGCGTTCGACTTCGGTGACGAAGATCTTGCCGTCGCCGATCTTGCCCGTGCGGGCCGCGCCGATGATGGCGTCGATGACTTGATCGCACTGCGAAGCGGCGACCACCACTTCGATCTTCACCTTCGGCAGGAAATCCACGACGTACTCGGCTCCGCGATACAGCTCGGTGTGGCCTTTTTGGCGGCCGAAACCCTTGACCTCGGTGACGGTCAGCCCGGTCAGGCCCACTTCGGCCAACGCCTCGCGTACTTCGTCGAGTTTGAACGGTTTGATGATGGCGGTGATGCGTTTCATGAGGTGCCTCGTAAGAATCGGACGAACGGGGAAACGGACAATCGGATGCAGCGATTCTACGCCGCGCGCGCCGCGGCCCGGGTATCGCCCCGGCGCGGCGCACGGCGCACGATTGACTTCTACTGAATCGGCTCGGTGTAGCGGGACGTGATCGGATAGCGCCAGTCGCGACCGAAGGCACGGTGCGTCACGCGAATTCCGATCGGCGCTTGACGCCGCTTGTATTCGTTGAGCTTGATGAGGCGCGTCACGCGCGCGACATGTTCGCGCGCATAACCTGCCGCGACGATCTCGGCGAGCGATTTGTCCTCTTCCATGTACATGCGCATAATCGCGTCGAGCACGTCATAGGGCGGCAAGCTGTCTTGGTCGGTCTGGTTCTCGCGCAATTCCGCCGACGGGGCGCGCGTGAGAATCCGCTCGGGAATCACATCGCGCTTGGCGAAAGACGACGCGCCGTTACGGTAGCGACACAGGCGATAGACGAGCGTCTTGGCGATGTCCTTGATCACAGCGAACCCGCCCGCCATGTCGCCGTAGAGCGTGCAATAACCCACCGCCATTTCGCTCTTGTTGCCCGTCGTCAGCACGAGCGAGCCGAACTTGTTCGAGAGCGCCATCAGCAGCGTGCCGCGAATGCGCGCCTGGATGTTTTCCTCGGTGGCGTCTTCGGGCAAGCCTTCGAATTCGGCCGACAGCGCGCCGCGGAACGCGTCCATCATCGGCGCGATGGCGATTTCGTCGTAGCGCACGCCCACGCGTCGCGCCATTTCAGCGGCGTCGGACGTCGAAATATCGGCCGTATAGCGCGACGGCATCATGACGGCCCGTACGCGATCGGCGCCGAGCGCATCGCAGGCGATCGCGAGCACGAGCGCCGAATCGACGCCGCCCGACAGCCCGATGATCGCCCCCGGAAAACCGTTCTTGCCGATGTAGTCGCGCACACCGAGCACGAGCGCCGCGTAGGCCTGCGCCTCGAGCGATTCTGCCGGCGAGACGTCCCCGGCGAGCGGGCGGGCGCCTTCGAATTCGACGATCGCGTGGCCTTCGACGAACTGCGCCATGCGCGCGACCATCTCGCCTTGCGCATCGAGCACGAACGATCCGCCATCGAAAATCAACTCGTCCTGCCCGCCCACGAGATTGACGTAGACGACCGGAAGGCCCGTTTCGGCGATGCGCGCCCGCACGATGTCGACGCGCGCCGCCTCCTTGTTCAGATGAAACGGCGAGCCGTTCGGAATCAGCAGCACTTGTGCGCCCGCCGCCTTCGCAACTTGCGCCGCCGACGCATGCCAGGCATCTTCGCAAATGATGAGTCCATACCTGACGCCGTCGAGCGTGAAGACGAACGGTGTCGTATCCGAGGCGAAGTAGCGCTTTTCGTCGAACACTTCGGTGTTCGGAAGATCCTGCTTCAAGTAGGTGCCGACGATCTTCCCGTCGACGATTAGCGAGGCCGCGTTATACGTATCGTCGGGCGCCGCGCCGCGCTCGATCGGCCGGTTTGCATTACCATGACCGCTCGCCGAGGCCGGCGTCCGGTACGGATGGCCGACGATCACGTGCAGCCCCGCGAGCGGCGCGAGCTTTTCAGCCAACTCCGCGAGCGCCGCGGCGCTGGCGGTGTAAAAGGCAGGGCGCAGCAACAGATCTTCGGGCGGGTAACCCGACAGCGACAGCTCGGGCGTGATCACGAGCCGCGCGCCGTCGCGATGCGCTGCACGGGCCACGTCGACGATCTTGGCGATATTGCCGGCGAAATCGCCGACGGTAACGTTGATTTGAGCTAAAGCAATACGGGTCTTCATAGCGTTGAGCGGGAAGCGGCCGGTACGGCCGAACGACTCGGCGGTACGAACGAGAAACGTCGGGCGCGCGGTGCGATGGACCACGACAGTGGCGATCCGCATCGCGCCGTCCCGAAGCACACGGTCAGACGACAGTTGAAACAGGAACGCATCGATTATCGCATGGGGCTTCTCGGCTCGCCGCTCGAGGTCGACGCGCGCGAGTGGAACGCGCTCGTCGCTCGCCAGGCGCAGCCCACGCCTTTCTTGCGCCACGAGTTCTTGAGCGCGCTCACGTCCACGCAGTGCACGACCGAGGAAACGGGCTGGGCGCCGCGCTTCGTCACGCTCGTCGACGCGCAAACAGGCGCGCTCGCCGCCGCCGCGCCGCTTTACGTGAAGACTCACTCCTACGGAGAGTACGTGTTCGATTGGGCCTGGGCCGATGCCTATCAACGCAACGGCCTGCCCTACTATCCGAAGCTCGTCTGCGCCGTGCCGTTCACCCCCGTGCAAGGCACGCGGCTCATCGCAGCTAACGACACGGCCCGTCGGCAGTTAGCGGCGACGCTCGTCGCGCTGGCGGAGCAATCGGATGTGTCGTCGCTGCACGTTTTGTTTCCGACGGACGCCGAGGCTCAAACGCTCGGCGAGCTCGGCATGATGCGACGCGAAGGCATTCAGTTTCACTGGCTCAACGACGGCTACCGCGATTTCGACGCGTTCCTATCGACGCTCGAACAAAAAAAACGCAAGAACATTCGCGCGGAGCGGCGCAAGGTGCGAGACGCCGGCGTCACGTTCCGGCGCGTGCGCGGCGAAGACGCGACCGACGCCGATTGGCGCTTCTTCAACCGCTGCTATAAGCAAACGTACCGCGAGCATTTCTCTTCACCGTACTTGAACCTCGAATTCTTTCGCACGATCGGCCGGACGATGCCCGAGAACCTGCTGCTCGTGATCGCCGAACGCGAAGGCCGGCCGATCGCGAGTTCGCTGCTCGTCTATCAGCGCGATGCGCAATCAGGCGGCGTGCTGTACGGGCGCTACTGGGGCGCGCTCGAACACGTGCCATGTCTGCACTTCGAAACGGCCTACTATCAGCCGCTCGAGTTCTGTATCGAGGAGAAGCTCGCCGTATTCGAAGGCGGCGCGCAGGGCGAACACAAGATGGCGCGCGGGTTCATGCCTACCGTCACGCATTCGGCGCATTGGCTGGCGCATCCGGCGTTTTCGGATGCTGTCGCAAGGTTCTTAGCGAACGAAGCCAATCTGATTCACGCGCATGTGGATGAATTGCGCGAACATGATCCGTTCAAGAAGCGGTAGGAATAGCGCCTCGCGGTAACGGTCGGGGCTGACATACAATTCCGCCAACTCGAAATCCACCCACGAAAGCGCCACAATCGACGATGGCTTGGTTCGTCTACCTCATCGAATGCTCGGACGGCAGCGTCTACACCGGCATTGCCACGGACGTGCAAGCGCGCTATGAAAAACACGTGACGGGCAAAGGCGCTCGCTACACGCGTGCGCGCAAACCTGTGTCGCTATTGGCTTCGTTCGAGGTGGCCGATCGCTCGAGCGCGTTGCGCGCCGAATACCGGGTCAAGCAGCTCACCGCAGTGGAGAAGCGCGCGCTCGCGGCGGGCGAGCGCACGCTGGCGTCGGTGTTGACCGAACGCGATCTTACTTCTTGAAGTTCGCGACGCCTTCGGTGATTTCCTTATGCGCGGCGTCGATGCCGGCCCAGCCTTCGACCTTCACCCACTTGCCCTTTTCGAGCGCCTTGTATTGCTCGAAGAAGTGCTTGATTTGATCCTTCAGGTAACCGGGCACGTCGTCGATCGACTTCATGTGCGCCGTCATCGGGCACAGCTTGTCGTGCGGCACGGCCACGAGCTTGGCGTCCACGCCCGATTCGTCGGTCATCTGCAGCATGCCGAGCGCGCGCGAGCGCACCACGCAGCCCGGAATCAGCGGGAACGGGGTGATGACCAGCACGTCGACGGGATCGCCGTCGCCCGACAGCGTTTGCGGAATGTAGCCGTAATTGACCGGGTAGCGCATGCCCGTGCCGATGAAGCGGTCGACGACGAGCAAGCCAAGTTCCTTGTCCGCTTCGTACTTGACCGGATCGCTCTGCGCCGGGATTTCGATGACGACGTTGAAGTCTTGCGGAAGATCCTTGCCTGCGGGGACGTGATTGAAGCTCATGGCGTTCTCTTGACGAAATGGAAAGGGAAACCGGAAAAACCGAGGCTCGCGCCGCCAGGCGTGGCGGCCGCGGTGATGCCGACGCGCTCGAGAAGCGCGCCGCCGAAGGCGGCATGCGTTGCGCGCCATTATAGCCGAGCGGCGCATGCGCACTTTGCCCCCGGATCGGGCCATAATCGAGGCCGGTGACGTTTCGACTGACGGTTCTGATCTCTTGGCAGGAGCCTTGGATGGAAGAAGCGAAGCACTTCATCGGCGGCGGCTGGACCGCCCCGGCAAGCGGCGAGTCGATCGACATGATCGATCCTTGCGACGGTCAGCCGTTCGCTCGCATCGCGCGCGGCAACGCCGCCGACATCGAATCGGCCGTCACATCGGCCCGCGCGGCCTACGACGGTGCGTGGGGCCAGAAGAGCGCCGCCGAACGAGGCCGCATCCTGTTCCGGCTCTCGATGCTGATCGCGGCCTGCGGCGAAGAGCTCGCTCGCCTCGAAGCGAAAGACACGGGCAAGCCGCTGCGCGAGGCGCGTGCCGACGCGGCGGCGCTGGCCCGCTATTTCGAGTTCTACGCCGGCGCCTGCGACAAGCTGCATGGCGCGACCCTGCCCTATCAACCGGGCTACACGGTGATGACGGTGCGCGAGCCGCATGGCGTCACGGGCCACATCGTGCCGTGGAACTACCCGATGCAAATCTTCGGACGGAGCGTGGGCGCCGCGCTCGCCGCCGGCAACGCCTGCGTCGTCAAACCCTCCGAAGACGCCTGTCTGACGATCCTGCGCGTGGCCGAGATCGCGGCCGAAGCCGGCTTGCCCGCGGGTGCGCTCAACATCGTGACGGGATACGGCACGGAAGCGGGCGCGGCATTGGCGCGGCATCCGGGCGTCGACCATATTTCCTTCACCGGATCGCCGAGCGTGGGAACGCTCGTCTCGCAGTTGGCCGCCGAGCATCATGCGCCGACGACGCTCGAACTCGGCGGCAAATCGCCGCAAATCGTCTTCGCCGATGCGGATCTCGACGCCGCCCTGCCTACGCTCGTTTCCGCCATCATCCAAAACGCGGGGCAAACGTGCTCGGCCGGCAGCCGCGTGCTGATCGAGCGCGCCGTCTACGCGCCGCTGCTCGAGCGCCTGTCGGCGGCATTCGCCGCGCTGCGGGCAGGCCCGAGCGCGCTCGACCCCGACTGCGGCCCGCTCATCAATGCGAAACAGCACCAGCGTGTCGCGCAGTTCGTCGCCAACGCCGAACGCGACGGCATTCGTCTCGCCGCACGCGGCAAGATCGACGCCAACGCGCCGAGCGGTGGCTTTTATCAAGCGCCGACGCTTTTTGCCGATGTGCCTATCGAGCATCGCCTCGCCCAGGAGGAGATCTTCGGGCCCGTGCTCGCCGCCACGCCGTTCGAGGACGAAGCGCAAGCGCTCTCGCTCGCGAACGGCACGCGATATGGGCTCGTCGCCGGCGTCTGGACGCGCGACGGCGCGCGCCAACTTCGACTCGCACGGCGATTGCGCGCGGGGCAAGTCTTCATCAACAACTATGGCGCCGGCGGCGGCGTCGAGCTGCCGTTCGGCGGCGCGGGCCAATCGGGGCACGGCCGCGAGAAAGGCTTCGAGGCGCTATACGGTTTCACGACGCTCAAAACCATCGCGATCCGCCACGGCTAACGTAACGGCGCTTGCATCGACCGGCGCATGGATATCCGAGGCACGTAACTTAGATACGAAATCAAGCGGCCGCGACGGCCTGGAGGAAGACATCATGCGACTGCAGGGCAAGACAGCGGTGGTCACGGGCGCCGGTTCGGGCTTCGGCGAAGGCATCGCGAAGACGTTCGCGCGTGAAGGCGCCAATGTCGTCGTCAACGATTTGAACGGCGCCGCCGCCGAGCGCGTCGCCAGCGAAATCGCGCTCGCGGGCGGCCGTGCGATCGCGGTCACCGGCGATGTGACGAAGATCGACGATTGGCACGCCCTGCGCGACGCGGCAATCGAGGATTTCAGCGCCGTCCAGATCGTGGTCAACAACGCCGGGACGACGCACCGCAATAAGCCGGTCATGGAAGTGACCGAGGCCGAATTCGACCGCGTCTACGCCGTCAACGTCAAAAGCATCTACTGGAGCATGCAGGCGTTCGTGCCGTATTTCCGCGCGCGCGGCGGCGGCGCTTTCGTCAACATCGCCTCGACGGCCGCAGTGCGCCCTCGCCCGGGCCTCGTCTGGTACAACGGCAGCAAAGGCGCCGTGCTCGTGGCCAGCAAGGCGCTGGCCGCCGAACTCGGGCCGGACGGCATTCGGGTCAATTGCGTGAACCCGGTCATCGGAGCAACCGGGTTGCTCACCGAGTTCATGGGCTGCGAAGACACGCCCGAAAACCGCCAACGCTTTCTTGCGGGCATTCCGCTCGGCCGGTTTTCAACCCCGCAGGACGTGGCGAACGCCGCGCTTTATCTCGCGTCCGACGACGCGGCGTTCATCACCGGCGTCAGCCTCGAAGTCGACGGCGGACGCTGCGTTTAAAAGATTGCCCCCGTTTCACCCCACACGTACATAACGAAGAGGAGACAGTCCGTATGGCCAGTCCTAACCCCGTCGATCCGCTCGCCATGCCCGGCGCCGGCGCGCCTTCGTCGAACTTCGAGGAAGCCACCTATCGCAAGGTGTCGTGGCGCCTCTTGCCGCTCTTGCTCGTCTGCTATCTCGTCGCCTATCTCGACCGCGTCAATGTGGGCTTCGCCAAGCTGCAGATGGCGTCGGCGCTGCATTTGAGCGATGCCGTCTACGGCCTGGGCGCCGGCATTTTCTTCCTCGGCTACTTTCTCTTCGAAATCCCGAGCAACCTGATCTTGCATCGCGTCGGCGCGCGGCTGTGGATCGCGCGAATCATGGTCTCGTGGGGGGTGATTTCCGCGCTGACCATGTTCGTCACGACGCCCGCGATGTTCTACGCCATGCGTTTCTTGCTCGGTCTAGCCGAAGCAGGGTTCTTCCCCGGCATCATTCTCTACCTGACGTACTGGTATCCGGCGCACCGGCGTGGCCGCATGACGACCTGGTTCATGACGGCCGTCGCGCTGTCGGGCGTCGTCGGCGGGCCGGTGTCGGGCTACATCCTCAAGTCGTTCGACGGCGCGAACGGGTGGCAAGGCTGGCAATGGCTGTTCCTGCTGGAAGGGCTGCCTTCGGTCATCGCCGGCGTGGTCGTCTTCTTCATGCTCGACGACCGGATTGCGACGGCCCCCTGGCTCAGCGACGAGGAAAAGCGCCTGCTCGAGCGCAACATCAGCGCGGAAGACGCCGGCAAGGAAGAGCTGCCGCTTTTGGCCGTGCTCTCGAGCGCCCGCGTCTGGCTCATGAGCATCATCTATCTGTCGTTCGTGATGGGCCTTTATGGCGTGAGCTTCTGGCTGCCGACCATCATCAAAGCCACGGGCGTGACCGATGCGTTCAAGATCGGCCTGCTGTCCGCGATTCCGTTCGCCGTGGCCGTCGTCGCGATGATCGTCGTGGCGCGTAGCGCCGATAAGCGGCGCGAACGGCGCTGGCACGTCGCGCTGCCCGGCCTTGCGGGCGCGCTCGGGCTCGTGCTGTCGGTGACATGGGCGCACAACACGGGATTGGCGCTCGCGGCGCTCACGCTCGCCACGGCCGGCATCATCACCTCGCTGCCGCTGTTCTGGAGCCTGCCGACGGCGTTTCTGGCCGGCGCCGGCGCCGCGGCCGGCATCGCGATGGTCAACTCGATCGGCAACCTAGCGGGCTTTCTGAGCCCCTACGCGGTCGGCTGGCTCAAGCAGGTTACGGGTGCGAACGACTCGGGCATGTACATGCTCGCCGCGTTCATGGTGCTCGGCGCCGCGCTCGCGCTCAGCGTGCCGGCGCGGCTCGTGAACAAGTAGTTTCGTTCGAGCAGAGCCTTAGACGATCTTCATCGCCAATGCGCTCGCACGGTAGTGTTCGCCCGCGCGGGCCGTCTCGCCCAGCTGTTCGAACAGCCGGGCGAGCGCGCGGTGCGTGCGAATGACGAGCGCGTCGTTGTCTTGCGCCAGCCTCAAGGCCGCTTCGAGGAACGACTGCGCCTTGCCCCACAGTTGCTGCTGCAGGCACAGACGGCCCAGCGCGAACAGCAGGTCCGGATCCTCCGGACGCTCCTTGCGCCATGCCTCGGCCTTTTGGATCAGCGGCAGCGCATCGCCCGCTTGCGCCGTGTCCGGGTAGCGGCGCAACAGGCGAGCATCCCAGTTGTGCACCAGCGCTTCCTCGACGATCTTGCGGGCTTCCTGATGCCGGTCCAGCGCAATCAGGAGTTCGGCGGCCAGATCGGCCAAGCGTGGCGATTGCCGTTCGGCCGGCGCCAACGAGTGCCAAAGGGTCAGGAGCGCATCGGGATCATGGCGACGATCGCGCAGCAGGCTTTCCGCCGCCTGTTGACGCAGCCGTACGGCGACGGCCGGATGCAGCGCCTCGCGCTTTTCGAGCGTCTTGACGAGCTTGAGCACTTCCGCCCAATTCTTCAACTGCTGCTGCGCGCGCAGCGCGATCTGCTGCGCATGGATGCGGCGCGTGCCTTGCGCTTGCATCTCCGTCAACGCCGTCAGCGCGCCGTCGGGATCGCGGCCGTCCGCACGCATGTCGGCGCTCGCCATTAAGCGCGCATCCTGCCAATCGGGCGCGTCTATCGCGGCTAGCCACTCGTCGCGGCGCGAATACTCGCGCATGCGGTGCGCGGCCGCCGCGGCGACGAGGCCTGCCGCACCCTTGTTCGCATCGAGCGTCAGCGCTTCGCGCGCCGCTTTTTCAGCGCGAGAAAAGCGTCCGGCGTAAAGGTTGCCGATTGCGTCTCGCAGCGCCGCATGCGCCTTCGCCTCCTTCGATCGCACGCGATAGGCGGCGACGCGGTGCGGCATCGTCCAGACGTTGCGCCCAATGCGGATCAGCGCGTAGAGCAGGATGAACAGCGCGATCACGCCGACCACGATCAGGTTGAGCGACACGTCGATGCGGTACGGCGGGTAGACGATCAGCACCTGCCCTGCGTCGAAATGGCCGACGGTGGCCAAAACAGCCGCGAGCACGAAAAGCAGAGCCAACCACAGGAGTCCTCTGAGCGCCATCGTCAGCCTCGGCTCTTGTAGTTGTGGATGGCCTGAAGGCTCGTGTTCAAGTTCGGCATCTCCACGGCCGCCGCCCCTTGCCCCACGGCCTTCAGGAGTGCGCGCACGTTTTGCGTGCGCTTGGACGCGCCGTCGAAATAGCGCGCGAGCGCGGCATCGGCCGCCTGTAGATCCGACTTGAGCGTCGCGCCGTTGCGCGAGAGCAAGCCCAGCCGCGCCGACAGGAGGCGTAATTTCACGTTTTCGCGAATGAATTCGGCCTGCTCCGGGGTGTTGAGCATCGCATCGGCGTTGTCGAGGCGACGCACCTGCACGAGGCTCTTGAGCTCGTCGCCGGCAGCGCGCGAGAACACGCGCCACCAGTGGGCGACGCGCGATTCGCCGGGGGCCGCGGCGCTGGCCGCGACCGGCGCCGATGCGCCGGCTGCCGGCGCGGCATGCGCGCCCGGCGCTTCGCCGAGCAACGGCAGCGTGTCGATTTGTTCGATGGCGTCATCGAGCTTGATCGCGAGGCCGCTCAGATCGGCCGAAGGCGCGGCCTTGAGCTTGTCGATGTCCTGCGCGATCGCCTTGCGCACCATGAGCGCCTGCGGGCTGGCCGATGCGGCCAGGCGCGTATCGGCGCTTTGCAACGCGAACAGCGCGAGTTGCGTGTTGCCCGTGAGCTGCAGTTGTTCGCTTGCGCTCGAGAGCGTCTGCTCGACTTCGGCGAGCGTCCAGTCGTCTCGGTTGCGCGCAAGGTCTTGATACTGCTGCTGCAGCGCCTGTTGGGCGGTTTGCGCGTCGGCCAGCTTGCCTTCCAGTTGAGAAAGAGAGGCGTCGGCTTGATGCGCCGTGGCGATGGCCTGCTCGGTCTTCATCCGCAATTCGGCCGTTTGCGCGTCGAGCGCCTGCTGCCGCGACGCGAGCCGCGCATCGAGCCGGTCGAGCTTGCGGTTGAACGCAAAGGCGGCAACGCCTGTCGCGATGGCCAGCAAGATGACGACGACCCAGACCAGGCCGCCCCCGGAACGGCGCGGCGCGTCGTAGACGGGCGGCATGGGCGGAGGAAACGGCGGCGTGGCGGCCGGCTGGAACGAGGCGGAAGACGATTCTTGGTTCGTATCAGTCATGCGCGGATGGGTCGAGGAAAAGTCCGGAGCCATGGGAGCCCGGGCCGGTTGGTCGAGGAAGGCGCGAGACGATTCGGATAAAGCGCGCAACGCCCCGAGAATGCGAGCATCGCCGGGGCCGGATGTCGTAATCGTATCAAAACCTAAGGCCAGCGCCGTCTCGGCGATGCGCGGGTGCGGGGCGACGAGCGGCGCGCGGCTCAACGCGGCGCGCTCGGCATCGGTGAGTACGGCGCGAGCGAGCGCGTCGAGATTGCGCACGCCTTCGGAACTCGTGAGCAGCCAAGCATGCGGCGCGCCTTGCAAGAGCGCCCGCACGCGAGCCCATGCCTGCGCCGGCGGCGTCGGCAGCACGCGCCGATAGGCGCAGACGGCCTCGACTTGGGCGCCCGCCTCGCGCAAGCGATCGGCCAGCCATTCGCGCCCACCGTCGCCGCGTACGATCAGCACGGAGCGGCCATTCAACGCGGCAAGGCCGAGACGCTCGGAAAGCGCGGTGAGCAGAGCCTCCGAATCGAAACGCACGCCGGGTTCGCCGCCGCCTTCGCCCGCGTTCGGTGCGCCCGCCACGGCATCCGCTCCTGCCGGCGCGATCACCCGATGGGTCGGCGCCGCTATCGCCCGCGCCGCCAGCGCTGCGACGCTGCCCGGTCCGACGACGCCGATCGGCACCGCCGCCGGCCAAACGAGGCCGGGCACGGCGTCGAAGGTACGCTCGATCGCGTTCGGCGAGACGAAGACGACGAGCGCGAAACGTTCGAGCGCGTCGAGGGCGGCGCGCAGCGGCGCTTCGTCCGCGGCGGCGACGATATCGATCAGAGGAAAGTCGAAGGCATCGATGCCCTCGCGCTCGAGCGCCGCGGCAAGCGCGAACGACTGCCCCGCGGGGCGAGTGAGCACCGCCGTGAAGCGCGCCGCGCCGGTGCCTGAACTAGGTCGCAAGCCGCCCGGCTCGACGCTCGTCATCGATGCGCGCGGCGCGTCAGGCGGCGGGCTCGGCGCCGCGTGCGGCCGCGAGCTCGTCCACCACGGCGCGCGCCCCCTGCGCCTCCAACGAACGCGCGACGGTATCGCCCAGGGCGAGGGCATCGGCGAGGCTCGCCACGCGCGCCGACGCTTGCGCGAACGCGGCGCGGCTGCCGTCGGGCATCGACACGCGGCTCGCGAGCTGCAGGAAATCGCCCTTCCACGTGGCATGCGCGGCGAGCGGCACATCGCAACTGCCGCCGAGCGCGCGGGAAACGGCCCGCTCGGCTTCGACGGCCAGCCGCGTGGGTTCATGCTTGAGCGGAGCGAGCCAGGCCTCGAGTTCGGGTCGTCCCGTGCGGATTTCGATCCCGAGCGCGCCTTGGCCGGCGGAAGGCAGGCTGGCGTCGATGTCGAGCCAGGTACGGATCCGGCCGGCCAAGCCGAGCCGCTTCAAGCCCGCGCTCGCTAGAATGATGGCCGCGTATTCGCCGCGATCGAGCTTGCGAAGCCGCGTGTCGAGATTGCCGCGCAGCGGCTCGACGACGAGATGCGGATGCCGCGAACGCAGCATCGCCTCGCGCCGCAGGGCCGAAGTGCCCACGACGCTGCCGGCCGGCAGCGCTTCGAGCGAAGCGTAATCGTTGGAAACGAAAGCGTCGCGCGGATCCTCGCGCTCCATTACGGCAGCGAGCGTGAAACCGTCGGGCAGCGCCATCGGCACATCCTTGAGCGAATGCACGGCAAAGTCGGCGCGGCCATCGGCCAGCGCCGTTTCGAGTTCCTTGACGAAAAGCCCCTTACCGCCGACCTTCGAGAGCGTTCGATCGAGGATCTGATCTCCGCGTGTCGTCATGCCGAGAATTCGGACGTCGCAAGATGGATATAATTTCCGCAGCGCATCGCGCACGAACTCGGCCTGCCACATCGCGAGACGACTCTCTCGCGAGGCGATCACGAGTTCGGTAGGCGGTGCGGCTGAAAGCGTCTCGGAATTCATGATTCACACTTCGAATGACGGGATGGAACATCGAGAAATGGTAGCACGCAAGCCTAGCCCCATTTCTCGCGCTTGCCGGCGCCAAGGCGCGCTTGACCGCGCGTCGCCAGCATCCGGACGCGGCTGCCACGAGCGCCGCGCGGCCGGTCCCACGGCGCACCCCAGCACGTTTTGCAGTCGTTTCGTCAGTTTTGTGTAGCTGTCCGCTGTCCGCTGTCAGCCCCTTTCATCTGGCTTCACTGAGGAACTCACCGTGACGTCTTCCGGATCGGCGCGCACCGCCCGCCGCAACGATGCAACGCCCCGCTCGTCCGCTCAATCCGCCGCGCCCGCCGCCGCTGCCTCGCGCGCCCTTGGCGCGAATCGCGCCATGCCGGGCAAACCGGCCGCGCGCGGCCGCGAGGACAAAGATCAGCCGCTGTTCCAAGACATCCGCTACCTCGGCCGCCTGCTCGGCGACGTCGTGCGCGAGCAGGAAGGCGACGCCGTCTTCGACGTCGTGGAAACGATTCGTCAAAGCGCGGTCAAATTCCGCCGGGAGGACGACACGAGCGCCGCGCAATCGCTCGAGAAGCAGTTGCGCGCGTTGCAGCCGGAACAAACCGTCAGCGTCGTACGCGCGTTCAGCTTCTTTTCGCACCTGGCCAATATCGCCGAGGATCGCCACCATAATCGCCGCCGCCGCATTCACGCGCTGGCGGGCTCCGCTCCCCAAGCGGGGACGGTCGCCTATGCGCTCGGCCGTCTCGCCCTGAACGGCGGCCTGGACGCCGACACGCTCAAGCGCTTTTTCGACGACGCATTGATCGTGCCGGTCCTGACGGCGCACCCCACGGAAGTGCAGCGCAAGAGCATCCTCGATGCGCAGCACGACATCGCACGTCTTCTGGCCGAGCGCGATCAACCGCTGACGGAACGCGAGCGCGCGCACAATGAAGCGATGCTGCGCGCACGCGTGACGACGCTATGGCAAACGCGCATGCTGCGCGATTCGCGCTTGACCGTCGCGGACGAAATCGAGAATGCGCTCTCCTACTACCGGGCGACGTTCTTGAACGAAATTCCCGCGCTATACGACGATATCGAGACGGCCCTGGCCGAGCATACCGGCGAGCGCACGCGTCTTCCGGCCTTCTTCCAAATGGGCAGTTGGATCGGGGGCGACCGCGACGGCAACCCGAACGTCACGGCCGCTACGCTCGAGCACGCCATCACGCGTCAAGCGGCCGTCATCTTCGAACATTACCTGGAGCAAGTGCACGCGCTCGGCGCCGAGCTGTCGGTGTCGAACATGCTCGCCGGCTCGAGCGACGCGCTCAAGGCGCTCACCGCGGCTTCGCCCGATCAGTCGCCGCACCGTGTGGACGAGCCGTATCGTCGCGCGCTGATCGGCGTCTATGCGCGGCTCGCCGCGACGGCTCGCACGCTGCTGGGAGAAGGCGCGGTGCACACGCGCAGCGGCGTGCATCGCGATGCCGCACCGTATGCCGACGCACAGGCGTTCGCGCACGACCTGAACGTGCTCGTCGATTCGCTCGGCGCGCACCATGGTGCCTCGCTGGCCACGCCCCGCCTCGCGCCGCTCGCGCGCGCCGCGCAGGTGTTCGGCTTCCATCTCGCTTCGATCGATTTGCGTCAAAGCTCGGACGTGCATGAAGCGGTCATCGCCGAACTGCTTGCGCGCGCCGGCGTCGAGCGCGACTACGCCGCGCTGTCCGAAGCCGACAAGCTGCGCGTGCTGCTGGCGCAGCTCGAGCAGCCTCGGCTGTTGCGCTCCCCGTATATCGAGTACTCGCCGCTCGTTCAAAGCGAACTGGCGGTGCTGGAGACAGCCCGTGTCACGCGCGAGCGCTTCGGCGCCCGAGCGGTGCGCAACTACATCATTTCGCATACCGAGACAGTCAGCGACCTGGTCGAAGTGCTGCTTCTGCAAAAGGAAACGGGCTTGCTCGAGGGTACGCTCGGCAGTGGCGCACACGGTGCGCATGCGAAAAACGCGCTGATGGTGATTCCGCTGTTCGAGACGATCCCCGACTTGCGCAACGCGCCCGTGATCATGCGCGAATTCTTCGCGCTGCCCGGCGTCGACGCGCTGGCCGCGCACCAAGGGGGCGAGCAGGAAGTCATGCTCGGTTACTCCGACAGCAACAAGGACGGCGGCTTTCTCACGTCCAATTGGGAACTCTATCGCGCGGAGCTCGCGCTCGTCGCGCTCTTTCGCGAACGCGGCATTACGCTGCGCCTGTTCCACGGCCGGGGCGGCACGGTCGGCCGCGGAGGCGGCCCGACCTATCAGGCGATCCTGTCGCAGCCGCCGGGCACCGTGAACGGCCAAATCCGCTTGACCGAGCAGGGCGAAGTCATCGCGAGCAAGTTCGGCAACCCCGAGATCGGGCGGCGCAATCTCGAGACGGTCGTCGCCGCCACGATGGAAGCGTCGCTCGTGCCGCAAGGCAATGCGCCCGCGAATCTGTCGGCCTTCGAGGAAACGATGCAATCGCTGTCCGACGCCGCGATGGCTTCCTATCGCGCGCTCGTCTACGAGACGCCGGGCTTCACCGATTACTTCTTCTCGTCCACGCCGATCGCCGAGATCGCCGAACTGAACATCGGCAGCCGGCCCGCTTCGCGCAAGCTGCAGGACCCGAAAAATCGCCGTATCGAAGACTTGCGCGCGATTCCTTGGGGTTTTTCATGGGGACAGTGCCGCTTGCTGCTCACGGGCTGGTACGGCTTCGGCAGCGCCGTGGCCGCGCATCTGGACGGTGCGGCGAGCGAAGCGGAGCGCACGCGGCGCTTGTCGGCGCTACGCAAGATGTACAAGAGCTGGCCGTTCTTCTCCACGCTCCTGTCGAACATGGACATGGTGCTGTCGAAGACCGATCTGGCCGTCGCGTCCCGCTATGCCCAGCTCGTGCAGGACAAAAAACTGCGCAAACACGTGTTCGAACGCATCGTGGCGGAGTGGGAGCGCACCTCGCATGCACTTTCGGAAATCACGGGCAAGGACGAGCGCCTAGCGGACAATCCGCTGCTCGCGCGCTCGATCAAAAACCGCTTCCCATATTTGGACCCGCTCAACCACTTGCAGGTCGAACTGCTCAAGCGCCATCGCTCGGGCGATACGAATACGCGCTTGCGGCGCGGCATTCACTTGACGATCAACGGCATCGCGGCAGGCTTGCGCAATACCGGTTGAGGTAAAACCGGGGCACGCCGTCTGCGCGGCGCTGCAGCAAAACGAGGGCTGGACGCGAAGGCGGGCAGCCCTTTTTTATTGACCCCCTTTCTTCCTTTCGGGCGGAATGAACCCTTAAGCGTTTACACCCTTTAATCGCCATTCAAGTTTTGCCGCACTTTTGTCGTTAAAAAATCGGAAGAAGTCGGTTTCACGAGAAAACGCACAAACCGGCAAAAAGTGCTTGCTGAGAGATGATTAACTTTACCCGTCTGGGCCGATCGCTGACCGATATACGGCATTCGTTTCGCGTCAATCACGCGATGGCGCTGGGGTTGATCCTGGCCGTGTGGACTGCGCTGGGCGCTTTCGCGACTTGGGACGCCAAAACCGAGCTGGCGAACGAGCGTCTGCAGGCCGACACGTTGGCCGAGGCCCTTGCCGCCCATACCTCGCGTGTCATTCGAGAAGCCGATCAAGTCGCTTCGGTCGTCGCCTGGCAGGTGCGCCGCGACGGCGTCGCTTTGCCGCTCGGCGATTACGTCCATTCGGGCCTGCTGGCGCTCGACGTCTTCATCCAGGTCGCGGTGATCGATAAGCATGGGATCCTACGCGCATCGACGATCGCCGATTTCCAGCCCATCGATCTCTCCGATCGGGAGCACTTTCGCGTCCATATGAACGATCCGAGCACCCGGCTGTACGTCGGCCGGCCCGTGATCGGGCGTGTGAGCGGACAGTCCTCCATCCAGCTGTCGCGCCGCATCAACGATGCGCAGGGCCGCTTTCTGGGCGTCATCGTCGTTTCCGTGCCGCCCTCGTACTTGACCGAAATGTACGGGCCGCTGCGGCTCGGCCGCCAAGGCGTCGTCGCGGTGGTCGGCGCAAACGATTTCGCCTTCCGCGCGCGCCGCAGCGGCACGCGCGAAAACCTCGATTGGCAGCGCTTGCCCGCCAAGGCGCCGCTGCGCGTGGCGCTCGCGAAAGCACCGCGGGGCCATTTCGCCGCACCGAGCGCGGTCGACGGCATCGAGCGCACGATCTCCTACGAAACGCTGCCCGACTACCCGCTCGTCGTGCTGGCGGGCTTTTCGAACGCGGATTTCCTCTCGGCGTTCCGGCTGCGCACGCTCGCCCTGTTGTTCGCCGGCATCGTCCTGACGATTTTGATCTTCGTGGCCGAAGGACACCAAGGGCGGCTATTCCGTCGTTTGCAGGCCGCCTCCGAGCGCGAACGTGAAGCGCACGCTCGCACGGCGCGCGAAGCAACGCGGGCCGATGCGCTGTTCAAGGCGATCCCCGATGCCGCGCTCGCCTTCTCCGCGGACGGCCGGATCGACGGCTACAACCCGCGCCTCATCGAGCTGCTCGGCTGGAGCGGCGATGAAATCGCAACGGCCACGCCTGAGCAGATCGCCGAGGCTTTCTTCCGCAACGACGGCGGCGCCGACCGCGACGACAAATCGGCCAGGTTCGCGGCCATGCTGCGCGGCGCGTCGCTCGAGCATTCCGCGAGTGCGGTGTTCCAGCTGGACACGCCTTATCCCAGCGTCTACGAAATGCGCGTCGAGCGTCGCGGCGCCGATTCGAACGGCGTGATCGCGCTGATCCGCGACATGAGCCGCCAACATGCCAGCGAGCAGGCGCTCATGCAAAGCGAATCGCGCTATCGGCAACTGATCGAACTCTCGCCCTACGCCGTTTTTCTCATTCAAGAGTTCACGATCGCATTCGCCAATCCGAAGGCGCTGGAGATGCTCGGCGCGTATTCGGCCGCGCAAATTCGTGGGCTGTCGATCGTCGAATTCGTCCACGCCGAGCATCGCGAAGTGGTCGAGGAACGCATCGGGCGGTTACTGCTTCGCTATACGGCCGCGCCCGCACGGGAAGTCAGATGCCTGCGGCTGGACGGCACGGCGTTCATCGGCGAAATGACCGCGGTGCCCTACGAACTCGACGGCGTGCGCGGCGCCCTCGTCATGCTGCAGGATGTCACCGGCCGCAAAGAAGCCGAGACGCAACGCGATCGTCTGTTCGACCTGTCGCTCGATCTAACCTGCTTGGCCGATCCGGCCGGCAACTTCAAACGCGTCAATCCCGCCTTCACGAAGGTGCTCGGCTGGTCGGCCGAGGAGCTGCTCTCTCGCCCGTTCATCGAATTCGTCCACCCCGAGGACCGGGCACGCACGATCCATGAAATCGACAGCCGCAGCCCGGGCGAGCCGATCGATCAGTTCGAAAACCGCTACCTGTGCAAGGACGGCGCGACGCGCTGGCTGTCATGGAAAGCGATCCAGCTCGAAGGGCTCGTCTATGCCACCGCGCGCGACGTGACGGAAAGCCGCCGCGCAACGCGCCAGCTCGAACAAGCGCGCGCGGACGCCGAGGCCGCCTCGCGCACGAAAAGCGCATTCCTCGCCACGATGAGCCACGAGATCCGCACGCCGATGAACGGGGTCATCGGCATGATCGAAGTGCTCTCGCAAACGCCGCTCTCGGGCGATCAGGGCGATATGGTCGGGACGATCCGCGAATCGGCCAATGCGCTGCTCACGCTCATCGACGACATTCTCGACTTTTCGAAGATCGAGGCGGGGCGCCTGCACATCGAGCGCGTTCCTCTCTCGATCGGCCATCTCGTCGACGGGCTCTGTCATTCGCTCAAAACCGTGGCGGAGCGCGCCGGGGTCAAGCTCACGAAGTCGGTTTCGCCCGACGTTCCGCCAGTCGTCCTCTCCGACGACACGCGGCTGCGCCAAGTGCTCTACAACCTCGTGGGCAATGCGATCAAGTTCTCCGGCGGGCGCGCGGACACGCCAGGCGCCGTCAGCGTGACGGTCGAAGCCGCGCCGCACCCGAGCGATCCGCGCCGCGCGCAAGTCACCTTCAAGGTGGCCGACAACGGCATCGGCATGTCGCCCGATACGCTGCCCAAGCTGTTCAAGCCGTTCACGCAAGCCGAAGCGTCGACAACGCGCCGATTCGGCGGCACGGGGCTCGGCCTCGCAATCTGCCGCCGCCTGTGCGAGCTGATGGGGGGCGACGTTTCCGCCCAGAGCGAACTCGGGTCGGGCTCGACGTTCATCGTCAGCCTGCCGCTCGACATCGGCGAACAAAGCGAAGAACTGAGCGCCCTTTCGCCCTCGAACGGCGGCGGGCGCGGCAAGGCGCCGATCGCTTCGAACAGGCCGGTGCTTTCCGTCGCGCAAGCACGCGAGATGGGCCGCCTGATCCTCGTGGCCGAAGACGATGCGATCAATCAGAAGGTGATCCTTCGTCAGCTCGGGCTGCTGGGCCACGTCGCCGAAATCGCGAGCGACGGGCGCGAAGCGCTCACGCTGTGGCGCGCTAACCGCTACGCCTTGCTGCTGACCGACCTGCACATGCCCGAGATGGACGGTTATGAACTCGTGGAAACGATCCGCCACGAGGAAGCGCCGGGTACGCATTTACCGATCGTGGCCCTGACAGCCAATGCGGTTCAGGGCGAAGCCGCGCGCGCGAAAGCCGTCGGCATGGACGGCTACCTGACCAAACCGCTGCAGCTCGCGCGCCTCCAAGCCGTGCTCGATTCGCATTTTCCAACGCACGATGCGCCCGAGCCGCCTGCGGCCCTCGCCCCCGTCGTGGCCGCGCCGCAACCGGCGCACGCGCATGCGGTCGATATCGAAGTCCTCAAGGGGATAGTCGGCGACGACCCCGACATCGTGCGCGAGCTGCTGTCCGACTATCAGCAATCGGTCGGCCGCCTCGCCGCGGAGCTGCGCGCCCACTGCGACGCGGGGCGCGGACGCGAAGCCGGCGCGATCGCGCATAAGCTCAAGTCGTCGTCGCGCTCGGTAGGCGCGCTCACGCTCGGCGATCTGTGCGCCGAGCTTGAAAACGCCGGCAAGGCCGGCGATCTCGCTCAGTTGGCCAACTGGGCCAAACAGTTCGACGCGGCGCTCGCCGCCGTCGAAGACGCGCTCGAGCAGCTGCTCGCGGCGGAAACGAAATGATTGGAAACGACAAGGACGGATCAAACATCATGGACGATACCGATCTGACTCCCAAGCGCGCGGCGGTCCTCGTCGCGAGCGAATCGGTGGCCGATGCCGAACTCGTCGGCAAACTGCTGCAAGACGAATTCCACAACGTGCGTCTATCGACGAAGCCGGACTTCGCCGTCGAGGATTTCGAAACGCATCGACCCTCGGTGCTGGTGCTCGCATTCGATACGCTCGAAGCGGCGCAGCGCTATTACATCGGGCTGTATCGCCTGAGCACCGTCGTGCATGAAACGCGTCACCGCGTCGTCGTCCTGTGCAACAAGCATGACGTGTGGACCGTCTACGACCTGTGCAGCAAAGGCCATTTCGACGACTACGTGCTGTTTTGGCCCGCGACCAACGATGCGCCGCGCATTCGCATGTCCGTGCATCAGGCGCTGCGCATCATGACGGCCAAGGCGGAAGCCGGCGACGTGGCGCCGCGCGCGGCTCCGGCAGGCGTCAGTGCGCCGCCCGCCCCGCGGCCGGCGCGCGTGGAAGCGCAAACCGATACCGTCGTGCTGGGCGCCACGCTGGCCGACGCGCAGGCGGCAAGATCGGCCGCCGCGCAAGCGCGGCAAAGCATGTCAGCGCAAGCCGACGCCGCATCGCCGCCCCTGGCCGTGCTCATCGTCGAGGACGACGAGTTTCAGCAGAAGCTGATCGGCCGCTTGATGAACGGGCTAGGCATCGAGATTCTCTTCGCGGGAACCGGCGCCGAGGCAATCGAAAGGATGTGGGAGCGCAAGCCCGATCTCGTGCTCATGGACGTCGGGCTCCCCGATACGACCGGCGTGGAAGCGACGCGTAAGATCAAGTCGATCGCGCAGTTCGGGCACGTGCCGATCCTCATGGTCACGGGGCATAGCGAACGCAACATCGTCGTCGAAAGCCTGAAGGCCGGCGCCGCCGATTTTCTCGTGAAGCCGTTCGACAAGAACACGCTGCACGAGAAATTGCGTCAGTTCATGCCGGCCTTGGCGGCTTCATAGGGGCGCCGGAAGGCGCGGCAACGACATCAACCCGTGGTAAGCGATGTAAAGAACATGGAGCAGTCGACACCCCCTCGCCGAATCCTCGTCGTCGACGACGAGCCGTTCGTGCTCAAAGTACTCGTGCGTCAACTGACGCAGCTCGGCTATCGCGACATCCTCTCGTACGAGCATGCGCAAGATGCGCTCGCCGTGCTGCAGCTAGACGATCACCAAGTGGACGTCGTCTT
Organism: Trinickia sp.; assembly: GCA_035492395.1. Taxonomy (GTDB): domain Bacteria; phylum Pseudomonadota; class Gammaproteobacteria; order Burkholderiales; family Burkholderiaceae; genus Trinickia. The sequence continues at coordinate 23,425 of DATJJH010000145.1, forward strand.
CACCGATCTGCAGATGCCGGGCATGGACGGCGTGGAGTTTTTACGTCAGCTCGTGCAGCGAGGCTACGACGGGCAGGTCGTACTCGTCAGCGGCGAAGATGCGCGCATCCTGAAGAGCGCGGAAAAGCTCGCCTACTCGCGCGGCTTGCGCGTGCTCGGTTCGCTGGCCAAGCCGGCCACGCGCGAACAAGTGCAGCAGCAATTGACCGGCGCCGCGACGCTCGAGCCCGAGCGCATCGAGCCGGAAGCCTATCCGCCCGACGAGGTAGCGCGAGCCATCGCCGCCAGCCAGTTCGTCACCTGCTATCAGCCGCAGGTCGCATTCGCCACCGGCGAAGTGTTGGGCGTGGAAGCGATGATCGGTTGGCAGCACCCGCGCGATGGGCTGGTGCCGGTCGAGCGTCTGCTCGGCGGCCCCCAATATGCCGGCGTTCTAAACAACCTCACGCGCACGATGCTGCCCCGTACGCTCGAACAGGCCATGCAGTGGCGGCACCTCGGCGAGGATTTTCGTATCGGCGTTAACTTGTCGATCGACGACTTATCCGCGCTGGACTTCCCCGATTTCATCGTCGACGCAGCGGCGAGCGCGCACTTCCCGCTCTCCCGGCTCGTGCTCGAAATCTCGGAAACGCGCATGACGCGCGATCGGCTCGTTTCGCTGGACGTCCTGACGCGTCTGCGGCTCAAACGCATCAGTCTGCTCATCGACGATTTCGGCGCGGGCCAATCGTCGCTCGCGCATTTGCACGACGTGCCGTTCGACGAACTCAAACTCGACGGCAGCTTCGTCCACGGCGCGAGCCGCGATGCCTCGCTCAACGCAATCGTCAAGGCGAGTTTGCTGCTCGCGCGCCAATTGAACATGCGCACGATCGCCCAAGGCATCGATGACCTAGAAGATTGGTGCGTGCTGCGCGACATGTCGTGCGAGGTCGCGCAAGGCCGTTTCGTCGGCGCACCCATGCTCGGCGATGCGTTGCCGCAATGGGCGCTCGCCTGGGCGAGCCGGTACGCGGCGCTCGCGCGTTGAACTCTCAGCAGGCTTCGACCATCAGCACGTCGAGCATGAATGAGCCGTCGGCCTGCACGCCGTAGTATTCGCGCACCTCGTCGGGCGCGCTCTGCCACAGCGAGCGGATCGCCGCCGCACGCTCGTTCGGCGTGCGCATGCGCGCGATCCACGACGTGAACTCGATGGGCAAGCGCCAACGCTCGCGCACGTTCGCCTGCAAACCCGCCTCGGCGAAAAAAACCGCCCATTCGTCCGCGCGATAGTTGCGCACGTGCGAGCCGTCGCGCAGCACCTCGACCGCCTGCAAGTGCGTGTCGAGCAGCGGATGGTCGGCGCCGGCCACGTCGATGAACAGAACACGCCCGCCCGGTTTCAACACGCGCCGCACCTCGGCCAAAGCAAGCGGCACGTCGTGCCAATGGTGCGCGCTGAAACGGCTCACGACCCAATCGAAAGACCCATCGGCGAACGGCAGCCGCTCGGCCACACCTTGCTCTGTGCGGACATTGGCCAATCCGCGTTCGCGCGCCGCAGCCGCGACGGTCGCGAGCATCGGCGCGGAAAGATCGTAGGCGAGCACCGAGCGCGCATGCGGCGCGACCGCGAAGCTTGCGTGACCGGCGCCGCACCCAAGGTCGAGCACGTCGGCATCCGGCGTCGACGCGATCTCGCGCGCGAGGGTCTGCAGGTCGGCGCCGCTTGCATGAACCTGGCTCGTTAAATAAGCGGCGGCGGTTGCGCCGAATGCGTCGGCGACCTGGTCGTGGTGTTTCATCGGGGCGTTCCTTGGCGGCAAAAATAAAAGACGGACGGAGCTTCGCGACCGCCCGTGCGTCGCGGCCTGCCCGGCTAACGGGCCAGCCGCGTCGACTGCGCGTCCCGCTACAATATGGCTCGCCGAGTACCGGTACAAGGCAAGCAACTATCCTGGTATCCGATTTACCCGGCTGCGATTGCCCTTGCCCGCCTGGCCGATCCGCCTGATGTACCGGTTACCGGCTTGCCGCACCACCGATTTGCCGAACGACCGATTTGCCGATTCGATCTTCATGACCACCGCTGAGTCGCCCCGCCCGCGCAAGAGCCCGCCTTCCGCCATCCCGGCGGCGGAAGGCGTTGCCGCGCCCCTCGACGCCAGCCCTGCCCGTGCGCTCGGAGAATTCATCCGCGCTCACCGGGAGCGGCTTTCGCCGCAGGCCGTGGGTCTGCCGCCCGGCCCGCGTCGCCGCACGCCAGGCCTGCGACGCGAGGAAGTCGCGCAGCTATGCGGCGTAAGCCCCACCTGGTACACGTGGATCGAGCAAGGCCGGCCCGTGTCGGCCTCCTCCGATGCGCTGGCGCGCATCGCCGTCGCCCTGCAGCTCTCGCGCGCCGAGCGCGCCTATCTGTTCGAGCTTGCCGGCGAACGCGATCCGGCCGAGCCCACGCCCGCGTCGAACGACGCGCCCGCGGCGCTGATCGCAACGGTCAACCTCATCGACGCGCCCGCCTACGTGCTCGATCGGCAATGGAACGCGCTCGCATGGAATCGCCACGCGGCCGAACTGTTCGTCGGCTGGCTGGACGGCGCCCCCGATCCGGCGCGCGAGCGCAACTTATTGCGTTTCACTTTTACCGAACCGGCTGCGCGCGCCCTGATCGTCGACTGGGACACCCGCGCGCGGCGCCTTGTCGCGGAGTTTCGCGCCGATTCGATTCGTCACCTGAACGACGGGCCCACGCGCGCGCTCATCGACGCCCTGACGACCGAAAGCGAGGCGTTCGGCCGCTTTTGGGCGTCGCAGGACGTGGGCGAGCGCGAAGGCGGCCCACGCACGTTCGATCATCCGCTGCACGGACGCGTTCTATACGAGCAGATTACGCTGAGGCCCGCGCACCGAGAGGATTTGCTGCTCGTCGTGCTCGTGCGCGCCTGAGCGATAACGACTTGACCACCATGCCCAACGAACCCACGCCGGCCGTACTCGCGGCCCTGCTTGCGCGCGTGGCGGCCGAAGACGCCGCGGCGCTGCGCACGCTGTACGAGCTCACCAGCGCGAAACTGTTCGGGGTCGCGCTGCGTATATTGGTGAGGCGCGAATGGGCGGAGGAGGCCTTGCAAGAGTCGTTCGTCAACATCTGGCGGTATGCGGGCGATTACCGCGAAGCGTTGGCCGCCCCGCTCACGTGGATGGCCGCGATCGTACGCAATCGCGCGCTCGACAGCCTGCGGCGGCAGCGGGCCGTTTCGTCCGACGGTTCGACCGCGATCGTCGAATGGAACGACGCGCTCGACGAAGTCCTCGCCGGCGACGAGCGTGACCCGGCCGATGCCGCCCTGTTGTCCGAACAGGCGAAGCAACTCGCGATCTGCCTGTCGCGGCTGGACGCGAGCCAGCGCCAAGCCGTCTCGCTCGCGTACCTGCGCGATCAAAGCCATAGCGAAATCGCCGAACAGCTGGCGGTGCCGCTGGGCACGGTCAAGTCGTGGGTGCGCCGCGGCCTCGAAAAATTGAAGACTTGCATGGGGAGCCTCTGACATGACGGTCCCCACGTCCACTCCATCCGCTACCCCCTGAGGTGGCCTCTACCTGCCCGTTGGGCGGCAAAGCGGGAGGCAAATATGAATCTGCACCGGTATCCCGATCTCGTCGATCGCCTCGCCGGGGAATATGCGCTCGGTGTGCTGCGCGGCGGCGCGCGCAAGCGTTTCGAGCAACTGGCGCGGCAAGACCGCCACGTGCGCGAGGCTATCGAAAGCTGGCAGACGCGCATCGGCGCCATGACCGAACTCGCGCCGAGCGTCGAGCCCCCGGCGGGGGCGTGGGAAGGTGTCGAACGGCGGCTCGGCTTCACGGCCGCGGCGGCGCGCGACGAAGGCGTTGCGCCGGCGCCGCCGCGGCCGGCGGCTCGGCCCGCCGCCGGCCACGGCGCGCTGGACCGCGCCCGTGCGCGCTGGTTCGAATCGCTCGCGTTCTGGCGCGGCTGGTCGATCGGCGCCACGGGCGTGGCGCTGGCCGCGGCGATCGCGTTGGCGGTGACGCTGCACCCGTTCGCGCCCGAGGGCGGCGCGCCCGGCGGACAGCCGACGCAGACGGCTCAAACGGAAGTCCCACGCGGCGCGAAGATCGAGCGCGTGGCGTATGTGGCGGCGCTGGTCGCGCCCGATCGCCCGAAAAGCCCCACGATGGTGTTCGTCATGTGGGACGACAAGACCTCCATGGTGAACGTGCACCGCATGAGCGGGGGCAACGCCCCGCCGCCCGGCAAGACCGAGCAGCTTTGGGGCGTCATGCACGACGGCCGCATGGTGTCGCTCGGCATGCTGCCGGCCGGCGAAATCGTGTCGATGAAAATGCACGGCATGAACGTGTATGCGAAGCTGGCGGTGTCGGTCGAGCCGATGGGCGGCTCGCGGCGCGCGGACGGGCCAAGTGGCCCGGTCGTCTGCGAGGGCGCGCTGATGGCGACAGCCTGAGCGCATAGGAATCGATGGAGCCGACCGCGGCGAGGCGGCGCTTCGCGTCGCTCGGCGGGCAGCGCGGGCAGCGGTGATAAAATCGACGGCTTCGTCGCCGCTTCGGCGCACCTCCTACTGCCCATCATCATGACGTCTCAACTGCACAAAAAAGGCGAAGCCTGGTCGGCTCGCTTCTCCGAGCCGATGTCCGAGCTCGTCAAGCGCTACACGTCGTCGGTCTTCTTCGACAAGCGCATGGCGCTCGTCGATATCGAAGGCTCGCTCGCGCACGCGAAGATGCTGGCCGCGCAACAGATCATCGGTGCGGACGATCTCGCGGCGATCGAGCGCGGCATGGGGACGATCAAGGGCGAGATCGAGCGCGGCGAATTCGAGTGGAAACTCGATCTCGAAGACGTCCATCTGAATATCGAGGCGCGCCTCACGGCGCTGATCGGCGATGCCGGCAAGCGCCTGCATACGGGCCGCTCGCGCAACGACCAAGTCGCCACCGACATTCGCCTTTGGCTGCGCAGCGAGATCGACCGCATCGGCGGGCTCATCAACGACTTGCGCACGGCGCTCGTCGATCTGGCCGAGCAGCATGCCGAAACCATCATGCCGGGCTTCACGCATCTGCAAGTCGCCCAGCCGGTCACGTTCGGCCATCATCTGCTCGCCTATGTGGAAATGTTCGGCCGCGACGGCGAGCGCATGCGCGACTGCCGCGCGCGCGTGAACCGGCTGCCGCTGGGCGCGGCCGCGCTGGCCGGCACGAGCTATCCGATCGATCGGCACGCGGTGGCCGCGACGCTCGGCTTCGACGGCGTCTGCGCCAACTCGCTCGACGCCGTGTCCGACCGCGATTTCGCGATCGAATTCACGGCGGCCGCCGCGCTCGTCATGACGCACGTGTCGCGCTTGTCCGAGGAACTCGTGCTGTGGATGAGCCCGCGCGTAGGCTTTATCGATCTGGCCGACCGCTTCTGCACGGGCTCGTCGATCATGCCGCAAAAGAAAAACCCCGACGTGCCCGAACTCGCACGCGGCAAGACGGGCCGCGTCAACGGCCATCTGATGGCGTTGCTCACGCTGATGAAGGGCCAACCGCTCGCCTACAACAAGGACAATCAGGAAGATAAGGAGCCGCTGTTCGATACGGTCGACACGGTGGCCGACACGCTGCGCATCTTCGCAGAAATGGTGGCGGGCATCACCGTGAAGCCCGACGCGATGCGCGCGGCGGCGCTGCAAGGCTTCTCGACGGCGACCGATCTGGCCGATTATCTGGTCAAGCGCGGACTGCCGTTCCGCGACGCACACGAGGCGGTGGCGCTCGCAGTAAGGATCTGCGTCGATCGCGGTTGCGATCTGGCCGATCTCACGCTCGATGAAATGCGCGCCGAACTACCGAACGTCGCGCATCTGATCGGCGAGGACGTGTTCGGCTACCTCACGCTCGAAGGCTCTGTCGCGAGCCGCAATCACGTGGGCGGCACGGCGCCGGAACAAGTGCGCGCGGCCATTCACGCGGTGCGAAAGACACTCTGACCCCCCCGCGGCAACGCTCAATCGTTGCCGACCGTCTCCGACAAGCGCTTCACCGTCGCCACGCGCTCGCCGATCAGATCGGCGCGCTCGGCTTCGGTGCCGAGCGAGGATGTGGTCTCGAAGTACGCCGTCCATGCACGTTGCGCGCGCAGCAGGACTGGTCGGGCATGAGTGGGCAGCTTCTCGCGCAACGCGCGCGTGTATCGCCGCAAATCGAATTGGGCATGTTCGCATGCGGCGTCGGCCGTACACGGGCGCATGCGCTCGTTGTGCGCACGGGCGTCGTCGCTTTGAGCCCTCGTCGCGGCTGCGCTTGCGACGATCGACGCAATCGACGTCCCCGCCGCACCTGAACCTGCCGCGGTCGACCCCGGCGAGGAAGAGGATGAGGAAGCGGACGCGCCCGCGGTCGATGCCCCGGAAGCCGCTACCGGCGGGGGCGGTGCGAACCGCGACGCCGCGTGCCGCACTGCCAGCGCGCGATCGCGCACCGACTGCAGCAGCACATTCGCCTGCGTGATCGAATAAGCGCTGCCTTTCGTCGTATCGAACACCGCATGCACGAACGGCACTTCTTCCTTGCGCCATGCGAGCCACTTGCGCTGGCTCGCCTCCCAGCCGCGCCGGTCGTCGTCGGGCGCGCTAGCCGAAATGGAGCGCAGCGCCGCATCGATCGCCGCTTGCCAGGCGTCGCGGGCCGCGTCGATGCATTGCACTTGGCCCGCCGCCGTCGAGCGATCCGCCCGCGCGAGACAATTTTGCATCGCCGTGTCGATCGGATCGGCGCGCGCCGCTTCGGCCCGCGCGGCGCCCGGCGCGGCCGACAGCGCGACGGCCAGCGCGCCGATCGCCCCGCATACGGCAAGCGCCGTCGAGAAGTTCTTCTGTCGCAACATCGTTAAGCGCGCACGCAGTCGACGAAATATTCGGTTCGGCCGTTAGCGGTTTCCGCCACGAGCCCGTGAATATCCGTCGAGAAACCGGGGAATCGCTCGTTGAATTCACGCGCGAACCGCAGATAGTTGACGATCGTCTTGTTGAAGCGCTCCCCCGGGATCAACAGCGGAATGCCCGGAGGATACGGCGTCAGCAAGATGCTCGTCACGCGCCCCTCGAGCTCATCGATCGGCACGCGGTCGATCTCGCGGTGCGCGAGCTTCGCGAATGCGTCGGACGGCTTCATCGCGGGCTCCATGTTCGACAGGTACATCTCCGTGGTCAGGCGCGCGATATCGTTCGCGCGATAGACGCTGTGGATCGCTTGGCACAAGTCGCGCAACCCCATGCGCTCATACGCCGGATGCTGCGCCACGAATTCGGGCAGCACGCGCCAGAGCGGCTGGTTCGTATCGTAGTCGTCCTTGAACTGCTGCAGCTCGGTCACCATCGAGTTCCATCGGCCCTTCGTGATACCGATCGTGAACATGATGAAGAACGAGTAGAGGCCCGTTTTTTCGACGATGATGCCGTGCTCGGCCAAGTACTTCGTGACGATTGCGGCCGGAATGCCCGTTTCGCCGAAGTCGCCCGCCATGTCCAATCCAGGGGTGACGATGGTCGCCTTGATCGGGTCGAGCATGTTGAAGCCGTCGGCCAGCGGACCGAAGCCATGCCATTGATCCTCAGCACGCAAGATCCAATCCTCGCGCGAGCCGATGCCTTCGTCGGCCAGTGCTTCGGGGCCCCACACCTGAAAGAACCAATCGTCCCCGTACTCCGCGTCGACCTTGCGCATCGCGCGGCGGAAATCGAGCGCCTCGGCGATCGACTCCTCGACGAGCGCCGTGCCGCCGGGCGGCTCCATCATCGCGGCCGCGACGTCGCACGAGGCGATGATCGCGTACTGCGGGCTCGTCGACGTGTGCATGAGGTAGGCCTCGTTGAAACGATGCCGATCGAACACGCCATGCTCCGAATCTTGCACGACGATCTGCGACGCCTGCGAGATCCCGGCGAGCAGCTTATGCGTCGAGTGCGTCGCGAAGACGAGCGCGCCCGTGCGCGGACGCCCCGCGCCGATCGCATGCATGTCCTGATAAAACGGATGAAATTCGGCGTGCGGCAGCCATGCCTCGTCGAAATGCAGCGTGTCGAGGAAATCGCCGAGCAAGTCCTTGATCATCTCGACGTTATAGACGACCCCGTCGTACGTGCTCTGCGTGATGGTCAGAATGCGCGGCTTGAGGTTCGGATTTTTTTCAAGCGCTTCGCGCGCGAAGGGGTTCGCCTGGATTTTCTTGCGAATGTTCTCGGGCTTGAACTCGTCGCGCGGAATCGGGCCGATGATGCCGAAATTGTTTCGCGTGGGCGTCAGGAACACCGGGATCGCCCCCGTCATCGTGATCGCGTGCAGGATCGACTTGTGGCAGTTGCGGTCGACGACGACGATGTCGCCCGGCGCAACCGTCGCATGCCAGACGATCTTGTTCGACGTCGACGTTCCGTTCGTCACGAAGAACAGATGATCGGCGTTGAAAATGCGCGCCGCGTTGCGCTCCGATGCCGCGACGGGGCCGATGTGATCGAGCAGTTGGCCAAGCTCGTCCACCGCGTTGCATACGTCGGCGCGCAGCATGTTTTCACCGAAAAATTGGTGAAACATCTGGCCGAGCGGGCTTTTCAGGAACGCGACGCCGCCCGAGTGGCCGGGGCAGTGCCATGAGTACGAGCCTTCGTCGGCGTACTTGACGAGTTCCTTGAAGAACGGCGGCGAGAGCGAATCGAGGTAGACCTTCGCCTCGCGCACGATATGGCGCGCGACGAATTCCGGCGTGTCCTCGAACATATGAATGAAACCATGCAGCTCGCGCAGGATGTCGTTGGGCAGATGGCGCGACGTGCGCGTTTCGCCGTAGAGGAAGATCGGGATGTCCGCGTTGCGCCTGCGCACTTCCGTCACGAACGCGCGCAGCTCGAGAATGGCTGTCGCCAGTTCGGGCAGTTCGCCGTCCGGCCCCGTTTCGCCGAGCATCAGTTCGTCGTCGTCGAGCGAGAGGATGAAGCACGACGCGCGGCTCGATTGTTGAGCGAACGAGGTCAAGTCGCCGTAGCTCGTCAGGCCGAGCACTTCCACGCCTTCACCCTCGATCGCTTCGGCGAGCGCGCGAATGCCGGAGCCCGAGATGTTCTCGGAGCGAAAATCTTCGTCGATGATGACGACGGGGAAACGAAACTTCATGGACGAATTCTCCAAAAACAAGGACCGCGGGCACGGGTGATTGCATCCCACGTGCCAGCGGCCGCCGAAACTACTAGTGTCTACGCGCTACGCGTCCGTTATGTGACGGTGAACGACGCTACGTTTTCGGCAGCGTCACGCCGTGCTGCCCTTGGTACTTCCCGCCGCGATCGGCATACGACACTTCGCACACCTCGTCGCTCTCGAAAAACAGCACCTGCGCCACGCCTTCGTTTGCATAGATCTTCGCGGGCAACGGCGTCGTGTTGGAAAACTCGAGCGTCACGTAGCCTTCCCATTCGGGCTCGAAAGGCGTCACGTTGACGATGATCCCGCAGCGCGCGTAGGTCGACTTGCCGAGGCATACGGTCAGCACGTTGCGCGGAATACGGAAGTATTCGACCGTACGCGCGAGTGCGAACGAATTCGGCGGGATGATGCAGACGTCGCCCTTGAAGTCGACGAACGATTTTTCGTCGAAGTTCTTCGGATCGACGATCGTCGAATTGATGTTCGTGAAGATCTTGAATTCGTCGGCGCAGCGAATGTCGTAGCCGTAGCTGGACGTGCCGAAGCTGACGATCTTGCGGCCGTCTTCGCTGGTGCGCACCTGATCGGGCACGAACGGCTCGATCATGTTGTGCTGTTCGGCCATGCGCCGAATCCACTTGTCGGATTTGATGGTCATAAAAGGACGCTAAAAGAGCGAATTACTGCCGAATCACGCCGCATGCGAGCGCCGCGCCTACACCCCGGTCGGGAAACGCCGGATCGCTCGGCTCGTGCGCGACGAGCACCGCGCGCCCCCTGACCGAGCGCACGCCGTCCAGCGCCACGTCGGGCGCGACGATGAACCCCGCCGCGACGCCCGTTGCGTCGGCATGGATGTTCCCGAGATCGCCCGCGCGGCGCACTCCGCTCTTGAGCCGATCGGCCGCCGGCGCGAACACCGCCCCCGCGCTCGAACCGTCCGCGGCGTTGCAGTCGCCGCGCTCGTGCACCTGCAAGGCGTGGTCGCTGTTAGGCGGCAGCCCGACGAGGTTGTACGTCACCTGCACGCCGTCGGCCCGCTCGATGAACGTGACCGAGCCACGCGCCGTGTTGCCGGCGGTGGGCAGCACCTGCGCGTCCGCGCGTTTTTCGTGGGGGCCGAAAAAGGCGGCGCAGCCGCCCAGCCCCACGCTCGCCGCCAGCAGCAAGGCGGCGGCGGCAGCGACGCTCGGACGGTGGGCGCACCGCCCGCCGGTTCGTTCTCTCATGCGATCCTCATGCCGGCGCCCGGCGCGCCTCGCGCCGCCGAGCCGGACTCGTGCGAAGGCGACATGATACCGCGCCGCGGGGTGCGCAAGCACAATCGGGGCCTTGCGCCGCACCGAAAGCGTTCCCGGCCGCGCAATAGTGCGATAAGGCACGCGTCACGTGTCTTGAACGACGATCGTCGGGAATTTCGCGCTCATATCACGCGCGCGCTCGGCAATGCGGATCGCCACCTTGCGGGCGATGTCTCGGTAAATGTCGGCGATGCGGCCATCGGGGTCGGCCGCCACGGTCGGCCGGCCGCTGTCCGCCTGTTCGCGAATGCCGATGTCAAGCGGCAGGCTGCCGAGCACGTCGACGCCATAGTCGCGCGCCATGCGCTCGGCGCCGCCGGCCCCGAAAATATGTTCCGCATGGCCGCAGTTCGAGCAAACGTGGATGCTCATGTTCTCGACGACGCCGAGGATGGGCACGCCCACCTTCTCGAACATCTTGAGCCCTTTCTTCGCGTCGATGAGCGCGATGTCCTGCGGCGTCGTGACGATGACGGCGCCCGTGACGGGTACGCGTTGCGCGAGCGTGAGCTGGATATCGCCCGTGCCCGGGGGCATGTCGACGATCAAGTAGTCGAGCTCGCCCCAGTTCGTCTGGCGCAAGAGCTGTTCGAGCGCCGAGGTGGCCATCGGGCCGCGCCACACCATCGGGTTGTCCTGATCGACAAGAAAGCCGATCGAATTGGCCTCGATGCCATGGCCCTTCATTGGGTTCATCGACTGACCGTCGGGCGACTCGGGGCGCCCCTCGATGCCGAGCATCATGGGCAGCGACGGCCCGTAAATGTCGGCATCGAGTATGCCGACCGCCGCGCCTTCGCTGGCAAGCGCGAGCGCGAGGTTGACGGCCGTCGTGCTTTTGCCCACGCCGCCCTTGCCCGAGGCGACGGCAACGATGTTCTTCACCTTCGGCAACAACTTCACGCCGGGTTGCACGGTATGCGCAACGATCGACTGCGACACCGCGACCTGAGCCCGCTCCACGCCGGGTACGTTGAGCAGGGCTTGCTCGACGATCGCGCGAACGGCATCGAACTGCCGCATCGCCGGATAGCCGAGCACGACCTCGGCGCTGACGGCCGCGCCGTCGATGCCGACGTTTTTGACACCCTTGCCGGCCGCGAACGGCCGGCCCGTGTTGGGATCGGTGACGGCCGCGAGCGCGGCGTCGACCAGGGCCCGATCAATACTCATCGATTCGACTCCGAAGGAAAGCGAGCAACGGCGTCGTCACAAAAGACGGCGCCGCGGGAAATGTTGCGGCAAAACAATATCTTAAGGGCGAACTCGCGTGCCGTTGCCAATAAATGGGCTCACCGATCACGCCGCGCCCGGGCCGCAAGGCAAAAGGGCCGCATCGGGGCCCATCAACACTATTGTAGTGGCTAGCGATGGGGCGCGTCGTCGCGAGAAGCCGATGCGCCGGCCCCCTCCCCGGATCGCTTGCGGCGTCGCGCATGGCGTACGAGCAACGCATTTTCCCAAAGGAAACGAACATGAAGGCCCGATCGATGCTCATCGATTTCGGCTCGAGGAGAGCCTTGCGACATGACCGCCATGGCCTTACGCGCGCAAAAAACACTTCCATCTCAAAAAAATTGAAAACATTTGTTGCGTTCCATTGCCAAATGGCGGGAGGCAGGGCAATTTCGCGCATCGGCAAGCCAAAGGGTCCTATCAGGCCCGACCGGTCTGTCGTACTACCGGTGGCTCGCGCCGCCGCACGGCCGATGCGCCGCCTTCCCGGTTCGGCTCGAGCGTTGCCGGATTCGCGCGAGCCGCGCGAGCGACTGTTTTTCTAGAGAGGACACGAACATGAATGCAAAAATCGTCACCCGCCTGACCGTTTTCACCGTGGCGGGCGCCCTTCTCGCCGGCTGCGCCACGCAGCAGCAGGGCAACACCGCCGCCGGCACCGGCATCGGCGCCGCGCTCGGGGCCGGTATCGGCGCCTTGGCCGGCGGCGGCAAGGGCGCTGCGATCGGGGCGGGCGTCGGCGCGCTGGCCGGCGGCGTCACGGGCTACAACTGGCAGACGATCCGCAACAAGCTGTCGGGCGCCTCGCGCGGCACCGGCACGCAGGTCACCGAGCAGCCGGACGGCTCGCTGAAGCTGAACATTCCGAGCAACGTCACGTTCGCGACGAACAGCTACCAGATCAATCCCGCGCTTTATCCGACGCTCAACGAGTTGTCGGCCCAGATGCAGCAGCATCCGGAGCTTGCGGCTGAGGTGCGTGGCTATACGGACAGCACGGGCAGCGCGCAGCTGAATCAGACGCTATCGCAAAACCGCGCGCAAAGCGTGGCGACTTACCTGAGCCAGCACGGCGTTGCCCCCAACCGCCTGGCGGCGACGGGCTACGGGCCGAGCAACCCGGTTGCCGACAACGCCACCGAGGCGGGCAGAGCGCAAAACCGGCGGGTGGAGGTGTATTTGCGCGCAACGGCGCAACCGGCAGGCTAAGCGGCCCGCATCGGCCCCGCCAGGCGCAGCCGCCTGTCGGGGCCGCTTCATTTCGGCCAAGCTCCGTCAACGCTTGCCGGTAGCTAAAAACCGCAACGGAAGGCGGCTCGAATGCCCCGGTAAACGAAACGAAAAATTTTTCGAACTCGTCGGCGTTTTGTTGGTCTCTATGTACGGTACGTGGCTGGCACACGCCGCTGCGTCACCATTCTCCTCTTGTCGTTGTTGCTCCGGGGCCGAACGCCCCGGTTTTTTTTACAGCTTCGGCAAGCTCTGCCGCTTGTCTCTTGCCCTGCACCGGGCATCATCGCGACTGCTCAGCAGAACGCGCCGATCCCACTCGTCACAACCTCATCTCGCCCGTGCGCAGACCTGCGCTCGCCGCGTCGGCGCGCCAGCAGTCCCGCCGGGACGGGCCGAGGATGCCTCGGGCTAACCCACGCTGCAACAGGCGTGGATTGCTTCGGCAAGATGGCCTTGAATTGATGACTGAAATAACTTACATTTTCAACAACAACTGGCATAAATGTAAGTTATGTCATACAAAGACCCCCTTACCAAGCCTACTTTCCCTTTGCTCTTTGCTCCAGATTTCGGCGATGCGTTTCGGCGCGAACGCAAAGCACAAGGGCGCACTCAGCAATGGGTGGCAGAGAAAGCCGGTGTCGCCCGATTCACGATCACCCAATTGGAATCTGGGCAAAACGTCGGGCTGCATCATGTCCTGGCTGCGCTCACCGCGCTCGGGAAAGGCCTTTCCATCGTTTCGGCACGGCCCGACTACGATCAGATCAAGGAGATCTTCGATGACGAGCAATAGGGTGCGCGAGTTGGCCGTCGCCACGCCGCAAGGCAGTGCGGGCACGCTCATCAAGGAATCGCGGCATGTGTTCGCCTACGGTACGCGTGAACCCGCACGGCAGGTGTCGCTGACCATGCCGCTGCGCGCCGAAACCTACGCCGAAACGCCGATGTTGCCGGCATTCTCCATGAACCGGCCGGAAGGCTTTTTGCTCGAACGGATCCAGCGGGCATTCAAACACGTGCAGCTTGACGATATGGCGTTACTCGCGATCACGGGGAACAACCAGATCGGTCGGCTCCGCTTCAGTGAGTCCGGCAAGACCGCGCGAGGAAAACGAGCCGAAATAGGCCTGGCAACGCTCCTCAGTACTGGCAGTCACGCTGGGCTGTTCGAGCATCTCGTTGAAACGTACCTCGAATCGGGCATTTCTGGCTTTCAGCCGAAGGTGATGATTCCGGATGCGGACAAGGTTGTGGGCGACAAGGTCGATGAGAAGACGACCGCAACCACGCCAAGTCTCATTTTGAAGGCAGCCGGAGATGACTATCCGCATCTGCCCGTGAACGAGTATCTGTGCATGAGCGCCGCGCGGCACGCAGGTATCGAGGCCCCGCAATTTTGGATCTCCGACGATCAAACCCTGTTCGTCATGGAGCGCTTCGACGTGGACGTCCAAAAGAACACGCAACTCGGCTTCGAAGATATGGCGGTTCTGATGGGCAAGAATCACTTGCAACCGAACTTCAAGTACAGCAGCAGCTATGAAAAGGTCGCGCTGGCGATCAGCATGAATTGCGGCAGCAATTCCGCCGAGAGCCTCGCGCGTTTTTTCGAATACTTCTCGCTGTCCGTGATGGTGCGCAATGGCGACGCCCATCTGAAGAACTTCGGCCTGATCTACGACCACCCGGCTGCCGATGAGCCTCCTCGCCTCTCCCCGCTCTTCGACGTGGTGACGACATCCGTCTATCGCTACGAAAATCAAAGAACGGGGATCGAGACTGCGGACCGGACCATGGCGTTGAAGTTGAACAAAGTCGTCTCGTATCCGACGCGGGACGAACTACTCACGTTCGGCCGCAACGTGTGCCATGTTCAGCAACCTGCGGTCGTGATCGAGCGTATCGCCGACGCGATGGCCACAACCCTGGCGGACGAAGGCGAGCGCATGCCCAAGCAATTCGTTTCGGCGCTTCGCATGGAATGGGACGTCGGCCGATGCTCCGTGGAACCGATCCGCGTGTTCGGCCGCTCGGATGCCGCGCGTGCCCGTGGCGACGCCCCGGTCTCATCCCGCCATTAGCGTTCGGCCCGCGCTGCTGTCGCACGCCTTTAGTCCCGCCGAACCGCGAGCGGTCCCGCCCGTCGGCACGGCGCGTGCCTGTTAAAATCGTCGCTTTCCCTCAAGCAGTCCCTCCTTTCATACGCTCATGACCGTATCCGCCCCTCATTCAGCCGCGCAAGCCGGCCCGGGCGCCGCCCGCCGCCGCATTCTCGTGACGTCCGCTTTGCCCTACGCGAACGGACAGATCCACCTCGGCCATATGGTCGAGTACATCCAGACGGACATCTGGGTGCGCGCGCTGCGAATGCACGGCCACGAGGTCTACTACGTCGGCGCGGACGACACGCACGGCACGCCGGTCATGCTCAGCGCGGAGAAGGAAGGCATCACGCCCAAGCAGCTCATCGATCGGGTCTGGGGCGAGCACACGCGCGATCTGCGCAACTTCCTCGTCTCGTTCGACAACTACTACACGACCGATTCCGAGGAAAACCGCGAGCTGTGCGAGACCATCTACCGCCGCCTAGAGCAGGCGGGCCTCATCGACGCGCGCGAAATCGAGCAAGCGTACGACCCCGTCAAGGAAATGTTCCTGCCGGACCGCTTCATCAAGGGCGAATGTCCGAAGTGCGGCGCCAAGGATCAATACGGCGATAGCTGCGAAGTCTGCGGTTCGACCTATCAGCCGACCGACCTCGTCAACCCGTATTCGGCCATCTCGGGCGCCACGCCGGTGCGGCGCAAGTCCACCCATTACTTCTTCCGGCTCTCCGACGCGCGCTGCGAGAATTTCCTGCGCGAATGGGTCAGCGGCCTCGCTCAGCCCGAAGCGACGAACAAGATGCGCGAGTGGCTCGGCGAAGCCGGCGACGCTAAGCTCGGCGATTGGGACATCTCCCGCGATGCGCCGTATTTCGGCTTCGAAATCCCGGGCGCGCCGGGCAAGTACTTCTACGTCTGGCTGGACGCACCGGTCGGGTACTACGCGAGCTTCAAGAACCTCGCCGCCCAACGCGGGCTCGACTTCGAGGCGTGGATCAAACCCGGCTCCGAAACCGAGCAATATCACTTCATCGGCAAGGACATTCTGTATTTCCATACGCTGTTCTGGCCGGCGATGCTCGAATTCGCAGGCTACCGCACGCCGACGAACGTGTTCGCGCACGGTTTCTTGACCGTCGACGGCGCGAAGATGTCCAAATCGCGCGGCACCTTCATCACCGCGAACAGCTTCATCGAAACCGGCTTGAACCCCGAATGGCTGCGCTACTACTTCGCAGCGAAGCTGAACGCCACGATGGAAGATCTCGATCTGAATCTCGACGATTTCCAAGCTCGCGTGAACAGCGACATCGTGGGCAAGTACGTCAATATCGCGAGCCGCGCGGCGGGCTTTCTCATCAAGCGCTTCGACGCGCGCGTGCAAGACAGCGCGATGCACCACCCGCTGCTCGCGACACTGCGCGCGGCCGTCCCGCAGATCGCGGCGCATTACGAAGCGCGCGAATATGGCCGCGCGGTGCGTCAGACGATGGAACTGGCCGACGCCGTGAACGGCTACGTCGATACGGCGAAACCGTGGGATCTGGCGAAAGATCCGGCCAACGCGGTCGCGCTGCACGAGACGGTCACCGTCAGCCTGGAAGCATTCCGGCTGCTCACGATCGCGCTCAAGCCCGTGCTGCCCGCGCTGGCGGCGAAGGTCGAGGCCTTCCTCGGCATCGCCCCGCTCTCTTGGGCCGACGCCGATACGCCGCTGTCCTCGAAACAGCCCATCAACGCTTACCAGCATCTAATGACGCGCATCGACCCGAAGCAGATCGAAGCGCTGGTCGAGGCAAACCGCACGTCGCTGCAGCCGACGGAAACGGGCGCGCAGGCGGCGACAGCGGCGGCTTCGACCAAGACGAAGACCCAGACCAATGCACAATCGAAGACGGCCGCGCCCGCGAACACCGAACCCAGCGCGACGATCTCGATCGACGACTTCGCGAAGATCGATTTGCGCGTCGCGCTCATCGTCGATTGCAAGGCCGTGGAGGGTTCGGACAAGCTGCTGCAATTGACGCTCGACGTCGGCGAGGAAAAGACGCGCAACGTGTTTTCAGGTATCAAGTCGGCCTATCGCCCCGAGGATCTCGTGGGCAAGCTGACCGTGATGGTCGCCAATCTCGCGCCGCGCAAGATGAAGTTCGGCCTGTCCGAAGGGATGGTGCTGGCCGCGTCGAGCGCCGACGAGAAGGCCGAGCCGGGCCTCTATATCCTCGAACCGCATAGCGGTGCGAAACCGGGCATGCGCGTACGCTGAAATCCACTCCCCGCTCGGGCGTGCGCCGGCTCCGCTCGGCGCACGCCCTGCCTCAATGGCGACCGTGCCAGCCGTCGAAGCGGCGCGTGTAGTTGACGTCGAGGCCTTGGAAGGTGCCGGTGTAGAGCGCGATCGACCAGAAGCGCGATAGGTTCACGGTCGCCTTGAAGGCGTTGCTCGCCGATTGCAAGCCCTGTTCGTAACCCAGCACGAGCCGCTCGTTGATCGCCTTCGACAACATCACCACTTGCGAATCGGTCAAGCCCACTTCGCTGCGTCCCACCGAAAACTCATCGAGGCCGAACGTCTGCGCGACACGTTTGCCCGTTGCGCTGCCGAGCAAGGCGAGCGCCGTCGTCATCGAGCTTTGTTGGCCTAAGTTGTTGCCCTGGTCGGTGCCGTGCCCGAACAGCAACCACGAGAGTTTCTCGTTATCCGCCACGTTCGGCTCCGATACGAGCTTGACGGTGGGCGAACGGACAGTGCCCGTCACCTGCACACCCGCCTCCACTTCCTGATTGCGGCGCATTGCGAGAATATTGATGCCGGGGTTCGCCACGGGGCCGTTGAACGTGAAGTAGCCGTTTTCGATGGCGAGTTTGCGGCCGAAACTCGTATAGGTCGAGCCCTCCGTCACCCGCACATTGCCGATGGCTCGCAGCGGTTGATTCGGCGCCGACAGCGCCGTTACCGTGCCGCGCAGCCCCAGATCGGCCCCCCTTCCGCGAAAGCGGAAATCGTTGCCCAAGTTCACATCCACGCTCGCACGCGGCGCGAAGCGCCCGACGCTCTTGTTCGACGGCTCGCTCGGCCTTGGCCGCGCCCCCTTGACGAGCATGTGGTCGCGCACGACGACGACATCGTCCGACAGGCGCGGCGCCGGTTGCTCGGGCAGATCGAACAGCGCGTGATCGACCCTGAACTTGCCGTCGATGTCGAGGCCGCCGCCCGCGCCTTCGTTCGCCATCGTCGCGCTGCCTGACAGCGATAGTTGCCGATCGGGCGCCGCGAGCAGTTCGAGCTTGTCCGCCACGATGCGCGCCGTCAGATCGGGTTCGGCGCGATCGAGCCGGATTTGCCCCGTCGCCCGCAAGGTGCCGTCGCCGCCATGAAATTCGACGCGCTGCAGATCCACGAGGTTCTCCGTCAACGCGACGCGTACGACGCCCTCCTTCAATTGCACGCCCTGGTCGACGAGCGTGGCCGAAAGATCGTCGCCGACGAGTGCGCCCGATGCGGTCGGCTTCGCCCGCGTGCCGCCCAGCGCGAGGTTCAAGGCAAGATGGCCGTCGAGCACGTAGCTGGGGCCGAACAACCCGCCCGTTGTTTTCAGCGTGGGGACATCGAAGGCGAGCTTGCCTGACAACGGTGCGTCGGCGCCGAGTTCGAGCAGAGCGCCGCGCGTCGAATCGGGCGTAAGTGCCGCGCTGACACTGGCATCGAGCGTGCCGATGCGGCTGGCGGCGGCGCGAGTGCGCACCGTCAGTGTGCGGCCGCCTTCGAAGTCGGCCCGCGCCGAGAGCGCCGTCACGCCCAGGGCTGAGGAGCCGTAGCCCGTCGAAAGCGTCACATCGCCGCTGCGGCGTTCGATGCGAGCGTACCCGCTGGCGGTGCGTCCGAGCGTGAAGTCCCAGTCGGCCCCGAGCACGAGATCGCTCGAGACGCGCGAGGGCGTACCCGCCAACGCCTGGCGGATGGCGAGAAATCGCGCCACGGATAGGTTCGATGCACTGCCGGCCGAACGAATGGCCCCGTGATCGTAGACGAACGATTTGAGATCGAGCGTCGCGCCCTCGATGACGAGGTGCGTCGGGCCGAGCGTCGAGCGCGCCGCGCTGATCGACAGCGCCAGCGGCGCTTGCAGCTCGAGCGACGGCATGCCGCGGTTCGTGAGACGCGCCAACGTGCCGTCCCAGCGCGGCCCGTCGCGCGTGTCGATCACGCCGCCCGTGCCGGCGAGCGCCGTGTCGACGGCGCGGCCGCGCACTGCCCCTTTCGCCTGGGCGTCGAACGCGTGTTTCGCCCGCGTGCCCGTGACATGCGCGGTCAGGGTGGTCAGATCGACGACGCCCGCGTGCACATCGCGCGCATCGGTCGACAGTTCGAGCGCGCCGGCGGCCCCGTCGCGAATGCGCGCGCTGCCGGTCGCGGCGCCCACGCGGTTCTCGCCGAACGCCAAGCCGCGCGCATCGTAGCGCAACGTCACGTCGGGGTGAGTGAGCGAGCCGGTCAGATCCCCATCGGCGAGCACGGTGCCGGCAACGCCGAAACCCAGCCGATCGAGGCGCGGTGCATTCACGTGAAAACGCAGGCGGTCGCCGGGGCCGCCGAAGCTGCCGTGCAGATCGACGTCGTTGCCGGCGATCGAAAGCGTCGCGTCGCTCGGCAAGAGCCGCGTGCCGACGACTTCGACCGTCCCTCGCCCCGTGAGCGGAAACCCATCGTAGAGGCTGTCGCCGAGGTCGAAGCGCAGTTTCGACGACAACGATGGGGCGAGCGCGCCGACCGCGCTGAAACGGCCGGTCACGCGGGCTTCCGGCAGCTTGAGGGCCGAGCGCACAGGTTTTGCCGCGGCTTCGCCTGCAGCCGACTTGGCCCCGGAGCGCGTGGAGCCGGGACGCTTGACGCCGCTCGTCGGCGTGACGCTAGCCGGTGGTTCGGCGGCTACCACGAGCCGCGGATCGAAGTTCGTCAGCGTGGCGCCGAGTTCGTAGCTTTGGTGCGCGTCTCGAGCGAGCCCCCCCTTCATTTCAAGGCGGCCGTCTCCCGCGTCGATCCGCAGATCATGCAACGCAATGCGGCCGCTCTCCAAGGCGACGTGAGCCCTTGCGCGCAGGCGCGCCCGTGCGTCGCTCAGATCGAGCGACACCGATTGCGCGGCGGCATCGAAGGCGATGCCGATCGGGCCGGAAAGCGCCGTCGGCCGCACGTAGGGCGTAAGCGTCGCCAAATCGAGTGCGCGCGCCGTCAGATCGAAGCGCCCGCGACCCTTCGACAGCGTGCCGCCCCCCGTCAGCGTGGCGCCGTGAATGAGCCGTATGCTCAGCGCGTCGAGCCGTTGTGCGCGTTCGTCGAGGCGCACGTCGGCGTGCGCCTCGACGAACGGCAGGCGATGCTCGCCGAGCGGCCCCGGCGCCGCGTTGACGATCGCGACGGGCCCCGCGACGACGAGCGGGCCGGCGCCGGGCACGGGCGCGAGCGTCGCGCTCAGCGATAAATCAGCCTGCGGCGCGCCCGCGCCGAGCACGCGCGGATCGACGTGATCGAGGGCGATCGTGGCCCGCTTGAGCGGCACGGCCGCGAACGGCGTCGCCTCGATATGCGCCCGCCCCGCCAGCTTCATACCGCTGGCGGTCGCATCGGCAATGAGCGATTCGAGGGTGCCGGAGAGCGTCGCCTGCAGTTGCGCCGGCTCGCCGGCCAGCGTGCCCGTGGCGGAGAGCGCCCCTTTCAGCGGGAAAGGCCGCGCGCCGTCCAGCGCCACGTGAGCCGCAAGTGCGCCGTAGCCCGTATCGAGGCCGTCGAGCGCCAGCGTGTGATGTCGGCCGTCGCTGCGCCCGTGGATGCGCAATCGATCGATTTCCGTCGTCGCCGCGCCGTTGCGCACCAGCAGCTTATCGATGCTCAGCGCACGCAGGTCGAGTTCGATCGGCAGGCGAAGGTCTGCGGGCAGCGGCGTCGGCGCCGTGCGCTTGGACGACGCCAATCGGGCATCGATCGTATCGGCATGCAGCGCCTGGACGGTAAGCCGCCAAGGCGAGCGCGTCAACGCCCACCTGCCCGATAGACGATCGATCCGAATGTCGGTAGGCGGGGCGCCCTTCGGGCCGGCCGCGTCCCGCCAGCGTACGTCGGCGAGTCTCACGCCTTCAGCAAGCGTGCCGCCTTCGTACGTGCCGGACAAGCGCGCCCCTGTCGCCGCGACGGCCACACGCCAAACGAGCCGCGTGCCCGGTTCGGTCGCGATCGCGCCGTACAACGCGGCCGCGACGACGGCGGCGAACAGCATGAGCACCCCCGCGGTCCAAGCGGCCACGCGCCGGCCGCGCGGCTTCCGCTTCGGTGCGCCGGGCTCGTTCGGCGCGCCCGCTTCCCGCTCCGCGCTCGCGCGCGCGGGATCCTCTCCGGAACCGGCGAGGTCCGAGGCGTCGTCGTGCGGCGGGGGCGGCGAATCATGCGTCATGCGAGAACATTCCCAAGCGAGCGAGACAGGTGTCAGAAAGCGATGCCGAGCGTCAAATACGGCCGCACGCTGCGATTGCGCACGCCGTATGCGAGGTCGACGTTGATCGGCCCCACGGGACTGCGCCAGCGCACGCCCAGGCCCGCGCCCGGATAGAACACGCGCTCGCCCCAGGCGTCCGCCGCCGTGCCGATGTCGTAGAACACGGCCGCGCCCCAATCGTGCGTAAACCAGTGCTGATACTCCGCCGTGGCGGTCAACAGATACTTCGCAGGCAACACCGAGCCGTCGACGCTGTTGCCGATGCTTTGGAACCCGTAGCCGCGAACGGAGTTCGAGCCCCCCGCGCGAAACAGCAGCGATGCCGGAATGCCTGCGGAGCCGCCGCTCGTGAACACGCCCCCCAGCTCGGCGCGCACGAGGAACAAGTCGCGCTTGAACAGCGGCACGTACTGCACGCCCCGCGCATACGCGCGCCCGAAAGTTTGGTCGGTGGCAAAACCCTTGACGGCAAAGCCGGCTTCCACATGGAGCAGATTGCCCTTGCGCGGGAACAGCGGATCGTCCACGTTGCGCCGCGTCCACGACCATTGCGGCACCAGCGCATGGCTCGTCGTCGGGCCGACGGCGTTCTGGTCGAGCCGGTCAGCGTAGTACTGGATCGAATAAGCGTAGTCGATGAACTGCGCGGTCCGCGTGCGCTGCAGACCGGCACGCGCGCTGTAGATGCGCGTGCCGGCCACCTGCGTATTCGTATACGACGCGAGCGCCGCGTTGACCCAGCCGCGCGGGCCGGGCGGCATCGCGAGCTGCACCTGGCCGTATTGCTGGATCTGATCGAGCCGGCCTTGGACCGAGAGCGGCCATGCCGCGCCGAAAGTATCGAGATAGGTGTAGGCGCCCTGCACGTGCGCGCCCGTATCGGTCGCGTAGCCGACGCCGCCGCGCACGCTGTTGTACGGATACTCGCTCACCTTCACGTGGATCGGCGTGTCGTTCGGTTTGGCGACGTCGCTGTCGACGTCGATCGCGACGCTCGCGTAGTACGGTGTGTTTTGCAGCTGCCGCTGCAGTTCGGCGATGCGCTCGGCGTCGTACACCGCGCCGACCCCAAGCGGATTGACGTTCGTGACGATACGGCCCGGATAGCGGCGCACGCCCGAGACGTCGAGCGGGCCCATCGTAAATGTCGGGCCGCTCTCGAACGTGACCGACAAGGCCGCCTGCCGGGTGCGAGGATCGATGCGCGCTTGCGACTGCGCGATCTTGGCGCCGAGGTAGCGGCGAGCCTGCAGCGCCTTCAGCGCGTCATCCTTGGCGTCGGTCCAGGCGGACTGCGTGAACGGATCGCCCGTGTGGAGCGAGAACGCGAACCGGGCCGCGTTTTCCCGCGTCGGCGCTTCTTGCTCGACGGGGCCGGAGAACGTGAGTTCGACCGACGAGACGATCGCCCTCGGGCCAGGGTCGACGTGCACGGTGACGTCCTTCTTGCCCTTTTGGCCGGCCCGCACGTCAGTGCGCACCACGGGCGAAAAATAGCCGTCCGTCGCGGCCAGATCGCGCACCTGCTGCGGGGTGGCCGTGATGAGAAAGTCGAATTGATCGTCCGTGACATCGTCGCGCGAAGCGAAGCGCGCGAGGTCGAGATGCTTTTCGAGCAACTTTCGCATCGAGCGCGGCGCATCGATCGTGACATCGTACTTGGCCCACGCGGGCGCGGCAGACACGGCGAGCAGCACGCCGAGCGCGAGCGCGAACCATGACGGCCGCACCGTTGCCGCCGCGCGGCGTGCGCCGCGGCCGGTGCGAGACGAATCGATCACGGCTTCCCGCAAACAGAACCTCCCAGACGTTGAGCGACGCGGCGAGCCGCGCCCGTGCCCCGACAAAAGCGGACATTTGACCATAACGGCCGCGCACCGGACCCTCGGCCACGCGCGATGCGCCGATGAGCCCGTGCCCGGGCCGCGCGAAGCGATTCGCGTGCCCGCGGTTCGACGCGCGGGGGCACGCGGTGTTCCGCACCCCGGCGCATGCGCTAAAATCCCAGCTTGCTCATGGTCGGGCGGCGCCGAGTCAACCTGACCCTATTTTTAGGATGATCGCATCATGCTGTATCAATCGGACATCACGCAGTTCATCAATCAGCTCAAGGAGCAAAAGCCTACGCTGGAAGCCGATCAGCGTCGCGGCCGCGCGCTGCTGTGGGACAAGCAGCCGATCGATCTCGAAGAGCGTTCCACTCAGCAGCAATCGCGCGTGAAGCAAACCTCGTACGTCTACTACCAGAACTTCTGAGCGTGAACGCCGCCGACGAAGGGCAGCGCGGGCCAACGCCCGACGCGGCGCTGACCGCGCCTTCGACCGATACGACGCCCGATATCGTCGACGGCATTGCGTTCGCTCGTCTATACGGCGAGCCGCTGTTCAAGCTGCCGCAGGATCTCTACATCCCGCCCGATGCGCTCGAGGTGTTTCTCGAGACGTTCGAGGGTCCGCTCGATCTGCTGCTGTACCTGATCCGCAAGCAGAACTTCAACGTGCTCGACATTCCGATGGCCGACGTCACGGCGCAGTACCTCGGCTATGTCGAGCAACTGCGCAAAACGAATCTCGAGCTCGCATCCGAATATCTGCTGATGGCCGCGATGCTCATCGAGATCAAGTCGCGCATGCTGTTGCCGGTGAAGAAAGCCGACACGGGCGAGGAGCCCGAGGATCCGCGGGCCGAACTGGTGCGCCGCCTACTCGAGTACGAGCGCATGAAACTCGCGGCGCAGCGGCTCGATCAGTTGCCGCAGCTCGGGCGCGACTTCCTGCGCGCCGAGGTCTATATCGAGCAAAGCATGGCGCCGCGGTTTCCGGACGTGGCGATGGACGACCTGCGCGCGGCATGGGCCGATGTGCTCAAACGCGCCAAGCTCGTGCAGCATCACAAGATCTCGCGCGAGGAGCTATCGGTGCGCGAGCATATGAGCCTGATCTTGCGGCGGTTGCAGAACGTGCGCTTCGTGGAGTTTTCCGATCTTTTCGACGTCACGCGCGGCGTGCCGGTCGTGATCGTCAACTTCATCGCCATGCTGGAGCTGGCGCGCGAATCGCTCGTGGAAATCACCCAGCCCGAACCGTTTGCACCGATTTACGTCCGTCTCGCGTATCTGCCCGCATAACGGGCGAACGCCGCGCCGCCCGGTCGTCGTCGAGCCACCGCTTTGTCGATGTCAGAGGCCGCCAAATCCACTACAATCGGCGCGCCTTCAACTCGTAGGGCTCCGCGCGCGCCTCGTACCGCCCAACGTACCCGCCTATGAAAGTCATCAGCTCGATTCAGGAATTGCGCGACCAGTTGCGCGGCCAAAACCGTACGGCCTTCGTCCCGACGATGGGCAATCTTCATGAAGGCCACCTGTCGCTGATGCGCCTTGCGCGGCAGCACGGCGACCCGGTCGTCGCGAGCATCTTCGTCAATCGTCTACAGTTTGGACCGAACGAGGATTTCGACAAATATCCGCGCACGCTCGAAGCGGATATCGACAAGCTGCAGAAAGAAAACGTTTACGTCCTGTTCGCGCCGACCGAGCGCGACATGTATCCGCAGCCGCAGGAGTACCGCGTCCATCCGCCGCACGACTTGGGCGATATTCTCGAAGGCGAGTTTCGCCCCGGTTTCTTCACGGGCGTGTGCACCGTGGTCATGAAGCTGATGTCGTGCGTGCAGCCACGCGTGGCCGTGTTCGGCAAGAAGGACTATCAGCAACTCATGATCGTGCGAGCGATGTGCCAGCAGTTCGCCTTGCCGACCGAGATCGTGGCAGCGGAAACCGTGCGCGATACGGACGGGCTTGCGCTCAGCTCGCGCAATCGCTATTTGACCGAAGCCGAGCGCATCGAGGCGCCGATGCTCGCGGGCACGCTCGCGCGCGTGCGCGACGCCATACTCGCCGGCCGGCGCGATTTCGCCGCGATCGAGCGCGAAGCCGTGCAAAGCCTCGCCGCCCGCGGCTGGCAGCCCGACTACATCGCCGTGCGCAAACGCGCGAACCTGCTCGCGCCGGCCGCTCACGAACTCGATGCCCCGCTCGTCGTGCTCGCGGCCGCGAAACTCGGCGCGACGCGCCTCATCGACAACCTTGAAATCTAAGTTGCCCGCCGCCTGACCGCTGGACCGCGGGGCAACCCTACGAAGTTTGAAGTCCGAAGGAAAGATCATGCAGCGACACATGCTCAAATCGAAGATTCACCGCGCCGTCGTCACCCACTGCGAGTTGCACTACGAAGGCTCGTGCGCGATCGACGAAGATTTGCTCGACGCATCGGGCATCGTCGAGAACGAGCGCATCGATATCTGGAACATCAACAACGGCGAGCGTTTTTCGACCTACGCGATCCGCGGCGAGCGCGGCAGCGGCATGATTTCGCTGAACGGCTCGGCCGCCCGCCGCGCGCAGCTCGGTGATCTCGTGATCATCGCGGCGTTCGCGATGGTCGACGACGCCGAGCTCAAGGGGGGTTGGGAACCGAAGCTTGTGTTCGTCGACGAACAAAACAAGATGAAGGGCAGCCGCGGCCACGTGCCGGTTCAGAGCTGGACCTAACGCGCATCAAGCGCCCGGTAGGCCGCGGCGGCCTACCGTCGGGCGATCACTTGGCAGCCCACGCGGTGATCGGCTCCCACTGTTCGAGGTCTTTCTCCACACGGCTTTGCGGCACGTCCCAGAGCGTGAGGCCGTGCGCCGCCAGCTGCACGTAATTCTGCGTATCGCGCAGAAAGCCGAGCACGGGCAGGGCCAGGCCTTCCACGAATCGATGCAGCTGCTCGGCCGAGCGCGTGCGCGCGTCCACGCGCATGCCGACCACGCCGACTTCGATGTCCCCCTTGCGAACGGCCTTTTCCTTCGCCAGCCGCTCGAGAAAATGCTGCGTCGCAAGAATGTCGAACATCGACGGCTGCAGTGGAACGACGACCTTGTCGGCCAAGTCGAGCGCCGCGGCAAGCCGCGCGCCGTGCAGTCCCGCGGGCGTGTCGACCACGGCGCGCTCGAGCCCCCTGGGCGGCTTGGACGGGGCGTCCGGGTCGAAGCGCCACGCTTCGATGGGCGGCAAGCCTTCCGGCCGTAAGGCGAGCCAGCCATGGGACGACTGCTGCCGATCGAGGTCGGCCAGCGCCACCCATTCGCCGTTCGCCGCGAAGGCGCCCGCCAAGTTCGTCGACAATGTGCTCTTGCCCACGCCGCCTTTGGGGTTCGCTACCACGATCACCGTCATGAACACTCCCGAGTAGAAGGCCGCGTGGCGCGGCCGGTTAGCCGGTAACGCTATCAAAATGCATCGCAGGTCCCGATAATATCGGCAAATCACGCCATCGTCCCTATCTCGAGGAGGCTCATTCGATGTCGACACTACGCCCCGATTACACGATCGAGACCATCCATGAGCATCAACAAGGGACGCTGCCGGAGCTGCTCGGCATACGCGTCGTCGCGCTGGCGCAAGGCACGCTGACGGGCAAGCTTGCCGTGCGGCCGCAACTGCTCGCGCCGAACGGCTTTCTGCACGCGGCGACCGTCGTCGGCCTGGCCGATACCTGCTGCGGATACGCCTGCCTCGCGCATTTGCCCGAGCATGCGCGCGGCTTCACGACGATCGAGCTCAAGAGCAACTTCTTCGGCACCTGCCGGGCAGGCACCGTGCGAGCCGTCGCCACCGCCGTTCATCTGGGACGCAGCACACACGTATGGGACGCTTCGGTCTTCGATCCCGACGGCCATACGATTGCGCTGTTCCGTTGCACGCAGATGATCTTGAACTAGCACGCGACGGCCGTCCATTCGCCGTCCGGCCTATATGTCCGATCGATATTAACCGGCGGCCTTGCCCCGATACAATCGCGCCATGACCACGCCCGACCTCACCTTCGTCCTAGGCGGCGCGCGCTCGGGCAAGAGCCGCCACGCCGAGAGCCTGGCGCTCGCGCTCGCCGCCGCGCGGCAATCGAACGTCACCTATATCGCGACCGCTCGCCAGGCCAGCGATGCCGAATTCGCCGCGCGCATCGCCCATCATCGAGCGCGCCGGCCGGCGCATTGGCGTGTCGTCGAGGCCGATGTCGACCTCGCCGGGGCGATCTCGCTCGCCGACGACGGACGCACCTGCCTCCTCGTCGATTGCCTGACGTTATGGCTCGTCAATCTGATCTCGCCCGTCGACGGCGAAGAGGAAGCCGGCATCCCCGGCCACTGGGAACCGCGTATCGACGCGCTGGAAACCGCGCTTGCGCAAGCGCGCGGCCCCGTCATCGTTGTCAGCAACGAAATCGGCATGGGCGTTGTGCCGCTCGGCGCCATGACGCGCCGCTATGTCGACGAACTCGGGCGGCTCAACCAGCGCATCGCAGCCCTCGCGCGCGACGTCACGCTGATGGTGGCCGGACTGCCGATGGCGCTCAAACAAGGCGGCGCGCGGTGAGCCGCCTCAAGTTGAAGTTCGCGGCGAGCCTCGCACTCGCGTCGGCTATGGCGCTGTACGGTTCGCAGCGGGCCAGTGCAGCATCGATCAGCGTGACCGACGACGCGGGCGAGCGCGTCACGCTATCGAAACCCGCGCGGCGCGTCGTGGCGCTGTCGCCGCACGCGGTGGAGCTTGCCTATGCGGCGGGAGGCGGCGCCAAGCTCGTCGGCGCGGTGTCGTACAGCGACTACCCCAGCGCCGCAAAGGCGCTGCCGCGCGTGGGCGACAACAACGCGTTGGACCTAGAGCGCATCGTCGCGCTCAGGCCGGACCTCGTGATCGTCTGGCGTCACGGCAACGACGAGCGTCAGCTCGACCGCCTGCGCACCCTCGGCATTGCGCTTTATCACAGCGAGCCGCGCAAGCTCGACGACGTGGCGACCGATCTCATCGCGCTCGGTCAGCTGCTCGGCACCGAGCAGCAAGCGCAGGCCGCGGCGGCCGACTACCGCGGCAAAATCGCCGCCCTGCGCGCGCGATATGCCGCGCGAGCGCCGGTCAGCCTCTTCTATCAAGTGTGGGACGATCCGCTGATGACGCTGAACGGCACGCATATCGTAAGCGACATCATCACGCTGTGCGGAGGGCGCAATGTATTCGCGAACCTCGCGCCGCTCGTGCCGACGGTATCGACCGAATCGGTGGTCGCGGCCAATCCCGAAGCAATCGTGACGACGAGCGTCGGGGCCACCCCCGCCGACGCACCGCTGCCGAGCCTTGCGTCGTGGCATGCCTGGCCGCGCATGACGGCTGTCGCGCGCGGCAATCTTTTCGCCGTCGACGGCGATCTCATCAACCGCCCGGGGCCGCGCCTTGCGCAAGGCGCCGAACAACTGTGCCGCGATCTGGACATCGCGCGCGAGCATCGGCCGAAATGACGGTGCGCTCGGGTTGAGCGACTTGCTCGCGTTCAAACATTCCAGTGGAGCAAGCGCCACCGCGCATCGTCGTCGCGCACGAGCCAAACGACGGAGGCCATGTCCAACGGCCACGTAAGCGTCGTCTCCAAAGGTTCGTCGAGCGTCAGCGAAGCGATCATCCGCATCACCCCGGCATGCGTCACGGCGAGCACGCTCGAAGGCGGCGAGCTCGAGCGCGACGCCAAAGGCGCATGCAGCCGCGAGAGCCAATCGCCGACACGCGCCTCGAACTGCTCGACACTTTCGCCGCCATGCATGCGCGCGCCACGCAAATCGGCGGCCCATGCGTCGAGCGCAACGCGGTCGATCGCATCCCAGCGCTGGCCCTCCCAATCGCCGAAGTCGATTTCCTGCAAGCGCGGATCGACCCCGCACGCGCAATCGAAGTGTCGCGCGAGCCGTTCGGCCAAGCGCGCGCATCGTTGCAAAGGGCTCGTGACAAGTTGCAGCGGCGCGGGCGCGCCAAGCTCCGCAAGCCGCCCGAGCACCGCCTGCGCGGCTTGCGCGGCGTCGCCGGCCAACGGCACGTCTGTCCTGCCGTAGCAGACGCCGAGGCCGATCGCCGGCTCGGGGTGCCGGATTAAAACGAGGTCCACGCGAGTGCGGATAGATAGAGCGTGAGTTCGAAGAGCTGCTGAGCGAAGCCGAGACAATCCCCCGTATAGCCGCCGAGCCTGCGCGCGAAGTACCGCGCCAGCGCGAAGCGCAGCGCCAGCGCGGCGGCCAGCCCAAAGATGCCCGCGCGCCAATCGGGCACGAACAGCCAAGGCAAGCCGAGGACGAACGCCACTGCCAGCGCGCCGGGCGACATGCGCTGCGCAACGGCTTTGGCTTTACCGTCCTCGCGCGCGTAATCGTGCGTCGCTAGAAAGCTCACCGCCAACGCACGGCTCGCCGCATGCGATCCCACCATCGTCCACGCGGCGCTCGCCGCGGGCAGCGCCGCGAGCGCCTGCCATTTGAGCGCGAGCGCCATCACGACCCCGATCGCACCGAACGCGC
Organism: Trinickia sp.; assembly: GCA_035492395.1. Lineage (GTDB taxonomy): Bacteria > Pseudomonadota > Gammaproteobacteria > Burkholderiales > Burkholderiaceae > Trinickia. The sequence goes on from DATJJH010000145.1 coordinate 53,394, forward strand.
CGAGGCGAGGGTCGCGCATGATGCGCAACGCGTCTTCGCGCGTCGCGCCGCCGCCAAGGCCATCGCAGCAGTCGGCAAGACCGTCTTCGTGCAGCGCGCCCGTCGCCAGCAGCGTCACGGCCATCGACAGCAACACGGCGACAGTCGGCGGAAACACGCGCAAGGCGATCAAGTAGACGAGCGCGCCGACGGCGCCGACGCACGCCCCGACGAGCGGGAAGTAGCGCGACGCGCCCGCGAGATCGCGCGGATCGAAGCCGAACGCGGCAGGAATAGGCACGCGCGTGAAATAGCCGAACGCGGCGACGAGGTAGCGCAGTTCGCCGTGCAGCGCGCGGCGGCGATCAAGCGAGGTAGGCGAGCGGTCGCGCTCGAGCGTCATCGCGCTTCACGCCCCGCTACGCCGGCCGATTCGAAGCTCGCCATTTCGTTGAGGAACGCGACTGCCGCGCGCAATACGGGCAGCGCCAACGCGGCGCCGGTCCCTTCGCCGAGACGCAGATCGAGCGTGAGCAGCGGCTTCGCACCGAAGTAATCGAGCATGCGCCGATGGCCTGCCTCGTTCGACAGATGCGCGAAGACGCAGTAGTCGCGCACGGCCGGTGCAATCGCATCGGCCACCACTAGCGCCGCGGTCGCGATGAAGCCGTCGACGAGGATGGTCATATGGGTCTCGGCCGCCGCGAGATACGCGCCCACCATCATCGCGATTTCGAAACCGCCGAACGTCGCCAAGACGTCCATGGGTTCGAACACGTCGGCATGGAGCGCGAGCGCGGAGGCCAACACATTGCGCTTGCGCGCGAGCCCGGCGTTGTCGAGGCCGGTGCCGCGCCCCACGCAATCGTCGATCGGCACTTCGCACAGGCGGCTCATGAGGCAAGCGGCGGACGAGCTATTGCCGATGCCCATTTCGCCGAAACCGATCACGTTGGTCCCTAGCGCGGCGTGACAACGCACGCGCTCGGCGCCCGTGAGCATGGCCGCGCGCGCCTCGTCGCGCGTCATCGCGCGCTCGCGTGCGAAATTGCGCGTGCCCGGGCCGATCGGCACGTCGACGAGGCCGGGCAGTGGCGCGAGCGGGGTGGCGACACCCGCGTTGACGACTTCGAGCGTCAGTCCCGACACGCCGCTGATCGCATTGATCGCGGCCCCGCCGGACAGAAAATTCGCGACCATCTGCGCCGTGACCGCCTGCGGGTATGGACTCACGCCCTCTTGCGCGATGCCGTGATCGGCTGCGAATACGATCATCGCCGGACGTTCGATGCTCGGACGCGTGCTTCGTTGGATCATGCCAATCTGGCGCGCGAGCACTTCGAGCATGCCGAGGCTGCCAGGCGGTTTCGTCTTGGCATCGATGATGCGTGTGAGTGCGTCGCGCAGCGAGCGGTCGAGCGGCGCGACGACGGGCAATGGGAGTGAAGCGTTCATGCTCGATTCAATGTAGGTGCGCGCGATGCGCGGCCGAGGTGCGCTATCTCGACGATGGGCCGACGGGCATCGCAAAGGCATCACCATACTCGCATTGGACGCCCCGCTTCAATTCGGTAAAACCGCAGCGCACCGGGCCGAAGAGACCAGGGACATCACTATGTGGGCGCCCCCTTCGCCGCCGACGCCGCGCCGCGTTGGCGCAACGGGCATGTTCGACGCATCGAATGTGCGCAACTTCAGCGCGGCGCGCCCGGCAACGCAGGCACCAGCGCCTCATAGCCGTCTTGTTCGATCAGCACCAGAGGATAGCCGAACGCGCGGCTGGTCAGCGCCGGGGTAAGCACGTCGCGTGCCGCCCCGGTGTGGGCGATGCCATTGCCTTCCAGCAACAGCACGTGCGTCGCGAAGCGGCGGGCGAGATTGAGGTCATGGCAGGAAAACACGATCGCGCGCGGCGAGGGCTTGGCCCATTCCACGAGCGCCGTCAAGCAGCTGATTTGATGGTGCCAATCGAGAAACGCCAGCGGTTCGTCGAGCAGAAGCAACGGCGTTTCTTGGCATAACGCAGCGGCGAGCGCGACGCGTTGCCGCTCGCCGCCCGACAAGGAAAGCACGTTGCGCGAGGCGAGCGCCTCGAGCCCGAGAAGCTCGAGCGCGGCGTGCGCGGCCGCGCGGTCGGCGGGACGCTCCCATCCCCAACCCGTCAGGTGGGGAAAGCGATTGAGCAGCACGATGTCGAGTACGGTCGCACCGAACGCATCGTGCGAAGTCTGCGGCATCAACGCGCGCCGGCGTGCCAGCGCCGCGCTCGGCCATGCCTCGATGCGTTCGCCGTCGACTTCGACGTGTCCGGCGGCCGGCCGTGCGAGCCCGGCGAGCGTCGTGATCAACGTCGTCTTACCCGCCCCGTTCGGCCCCGCGATGCACCAGATCTCGCCCGGATAAAACGTATGCGTGAAATCGTCGAGCAGTGTACGTGCGCCGGCCTGCAGCGTCAGATGCTGCGCAGACAGCGAAGCCGGGCCCGCGCCGGCGTCGACGTTCGTCAGCGACTTCACCTGCGCCTCCCGAGCAGCATCCAAAGAAACATCGGCACGCCGACGAGCGCCGTCACGACGCCGACGGGCAGTTGCGCGGGCGCGATCGCCGTGCGTGCGACGAGATCGGCGCCCATGACGGCGACGCCGCCCGCAAGCGCGCTCGCCGGCACGAGCATGCGTTGGTCGTTGCCGAGCACGAGCCGTAGGGCGTGCGGTACGACGAGGCCGACGAAGCCGATCGTGCCGGCCGTCGTCACGCTGGCCGCCGCTGCAATCGAAGCGACCACGTAGATGCGCAGGCGCAGCCGCGCCGCCGGCACGCCGAGCGACGATGCAAGCGCATCGCCTCGCAACAGCACGTTCAGTTGCGGCGCGACGGGCACACAAACGGCCAGCGCGAGCACGAGCGCCGCGAGCGCGGCCCAAGGGGTCGCCGCGCCGTTCAAGTCGCCCGTCAGCCAGAACACGATGCCGCGAAGCCTGTCGTCGGGCGCAAGGGCGATGAGCAACGTGATGATCGCGCCCCACCCCGTCGCCACGACGACGCCCGTCAGCAGCAGGCGCGGCGACGCCTCCTGCGGCTCGCCGCGCCAGAATTCGCGGCGCGCGAGCCCAAGCACGAGCGCGATCGAGAGCAGCGCGCCGCCGAACGAAGCGGCATCGACGAGCCACCAGGCGCATCCGGCGAACAGCGCCGCCACCGCGAAAGCCGCCGCTCCGCCCGAGACCCCGAGTACATAAGGCTCGGCCAGCGGATTGCGCAGCAACACCTGCAGTAAAGCGCCCGCAAGCGCGAGCAACGCACCGCAGGAAAAGCCCGCGACCGCGCGCGGCAAACGCAGCGTCCGCACGATTTCACCGGCGATGTCGCTCGGCTGCCCCGCGGCGCTGCCATGCACGAGCGCGAGCGCGGCCCGCCACGGCGAGATCGTTACGCTGCCGAGCGCGAGCGCGGCAACGAAGACCACAAGCCCGGCGACACCCAGCACGAGCCAAACGAAAGCGGCGCGGCGCGCGTTCATCGAGGCCACCTTAGCGCCTGGACGCACGTGCGGCCAAGCCGAGGCATCGCGTGCGTCCCGTCCCGCGCGCGTCACTGCTGTTGCCAGCCGATGGTGACGAATGCGCTGCGGCGCGGCGTGTTGTAGGTGTAGGCGAGCTCATAGTTCTTGTCGAGCAGGTTGTCGATGTGGGCGCTCACATACCAGGCCTTCGTGATGTTATAGCGCGCCGACAGATTCACGAGACCGAATCCGCTGAGATTCACGCCGCTGTCGTTGCGCGGCCCGCTGACGATCCACTCGCCGCCCACGCGCCAGCCGCCGAGCGAGCGATTCGCCGAAAAGGTCGCGAAGTGCCGCGCACGCCGCGACAGATCGGTCCCGGCATCTTCATCGACGGGGTTCTGCAGCGTCAATGCCGCGCGCACGTCGGTCTTGCCGATTTGTCCGCTCCAAGACCCCTCGAGCCCCTGCACCTTCGCGTGACCGACGTTCTCGGCGACGAAGAACAACCCACCTTGCGTCGGGACGTAGTTGATCAAATCGGCGTACCGCGTCTGAAACGCCGTGAGCCGCAGCACGCCGAGCTCATCCGACGCATACTGCACGGCCGCCTCGACCGAATGGCTGCGCTCCGGCCGAATCGACAGGTTGCCGCTGCCCGGAAAGTACAGATCATCGAAACTCGGCGCGCGAAACGCGCTCGAATAGCTGGCCGTGACCTTCCAATGCTCGGTGAAGTCGAATCCGTAGCCGAGATAGTACGTGTTCGCGCCGCCGAAGTCGGAGTATTGGTCGCGCCGTACGTTCGCTTGGATCTGGTTCGCGCCGAAGCGCGCGCTGTAGCCGGCGAAGACCGTATTCACGCGGCGATTGGGGGCCGTGAACGAGTCGGATTCGAGGCTTTGATCGAGCCGCTCGTACCCCACCTGCAGTTTCTGCTGCGCCGCGATTTTGAAATCGTTCTGCCACGTGAATTGACGATTGTCTGTGTCGAACCGGTTGTTGTAGGCCCCGTTCGTCTTGTCGATCGCCCGGTCGTCGCCAAGCGCCGCGGTGAGATGTGTCGTCCACCAATCGGTGAGCTTGCCGTTGGCGAAGATCGACGCCATCCGGACTTTGCTGTAAAGATAGTTGACGTCGGTCGGCGCGCCGAACGCATTATCGAAACTATCCTTCCCGTTCGATTGGAAGTAGCGCACGCCGGCGTCCCAGCGATCGTCGAACTTGTGACGCACCATCGCCGACACGCTTTCGTTCAAATACCCGTTGGCATCGGGGTTCGCACTTGGCGCGAGCGCGGGATCGATGGACGAGAAGCCATCGGTCTTCGAGCGCGAGACGTTGAAGCTGAACGTCGTCTTGCCGTCCTTGTCGAGCGCGCCGTTCACGCCCGCTTGCTGCGTCTGCGTGTGATAACTGCCGTAGCCGACCGAGAAATTGAAGCGCGGCGGATGGTTTGCCCCGTCCTTGGTGAACACTTGCACCACCCCGCCCATTGCGCCGGAGCCGTAAAGCGCCGACACGTCGCCGTTCACGACCTCGACGTGATCGACCTCCGACAACGGAATCTGGCCGATCTGCACCTGTCCCAGGCTCACCGAATCGACACGCACGCCGTCCACCAGCACCAACGATTGCGTGGCCGACCCCCCGCGCAAAAACAGCGTCACGTTCGACCCGGGCGGGCCGTTGCGGATAATTTGCGCGCCGGGCGCTTGTTCCAGCAGGCCCGGCAAGTCCGTCGCCGTCGAATCGGCGATATCTTGTCGCGAAAAGCGCGTCGTTTGGGGAATGGCTTCCGCGAGAGGCTGCGGCCCGCGCGCCGCGGTGACGACGATCGGCTCGAGCACGCCGCCTTTTTCCGGCACGGCCGCGCTCGATGCGGTCGAACCGTTCGGCGCGCTCGACTGCGCAGAAGGGCGCGGCGCGGCGTCGGAAGCGGAGGAAGCAGGAGAAGCGGAATGACTCGGCGCGGACTGTGCAAGCGCGACAAACGGCAGCCCGGCGAACGCAAGCAGCGCCGCGCGGACGGTAGGCGTGGACATCGTGTGGTTTTCCTTGGAATTGGCATGCAGCTGCTCCCCGCAGACTGCTTTGTCATCGAGCGCGGCCGCCTGAGCGCGCGACGCGATGCGCGGCGCACGTGCGGCTGCACTCCCCCTCTGGCCGGTATCCGGGCTGGCGACGATCCGCATCCGCCTTCCCACGTGGGTGACGCAGTGGCATTGGATGTGTATTCGCACGGCTGATTTTTGAGATGCCGTGCGTGTCGCTTACCGTTGGCGGGGGCAGCACAGGTTGGCTCGTCCGGGCGGACTTCGCTCCCTGTTTCCCGTTTAACCGCGCGCATGGGAGAGCCCAGCGCGCGAGCACCAAAGTGCCGCAAGTGTATGAGCGGGGGCACGGGGCGTCAAGAATCGCCCCCAGTGAGCGTCTGAAACCCCTGCAAACATCGTGCGAAAACGCGCGTTTCGCAAGAAAAGCCAACAACGGTTACGTCTCGATACGAGAGCGCCGTCGGTATCGCCCATATTTAGCGCTAAAATGCGGGGTCTTTAGAGGACGCAGCGGATGCTCAACGAACTCGAATCCCTCTCGCAGAATATCGGCCGGCTCATCGCCATTAACGAACGCCAGCAGCAAGCTCGCCACGCGCTCGAAGAGCAGCTCGCGCAATTGCGCCAAGAAAACGAGGCCGCGCATGCCGAACTCGCGCTTCTGCGCGAGGAGCGCAATGGCTTGCAAGCGGAACGCGATGCGCTCGTCGCCAAGATCGACGACGCCCAGGTGCGCCTGAACGCGATCCTCGAAAAGCTGCCTCGCGCCAAAGGCCCGTACGATTCCGACAGCCAGCTCGATCTGCTCGCTTCGCAGCAGGAAGGGCGAGCCACGGACGGCGCGGCCGCGCAGCACGGAGAAGATGCATGACGACCAAACAGATCGAAGCCACGATTCTCGGCCAACCCTACCGCCTAGCGTGCTCTCCCGAAACGGAAGCAGCGCTGCTCGAGGCCGTGGCGCGCGTCGACGCGGAGATGACGAAGATCCGCTCGTCGAGCAATGTGCGCGGCACCGACCGCATCGCCGTGATGGCGGCGCTCTCGCTGGCGTCGGAATTGCTGAAGCTGCAACATAGTGTGCGTCACGGCGAAGCGTTTCCCGCGGAAGAAATCCGGCGTACAATGCGCCAAATGAACGAAAAGCTCGGTGCGGTGCTCGATCAGCACGAAGCGCTGTAGTGCGGTAAAAACGCAACGAGCAGCAGTTCTCACATAACAGGTTTTACGGCTTCCCTGCCTGGTTCGCCAAGGTCATAAATTCCTTGAACCAATGCCATGTGCACGGTTGCGGAAATTTGTAGCACGGGCGTGCGCGTCACTCTGTCTGATGTACCCGAAGTGCTGCTAACTGCGACCAATTCTGAACCCCAGGTTCAGGATGCCGGCCTAGCGGCCAAGGCGGGGATTTTATTCGACGGCATCGGTTCTTCCGATGCCGTTTTCATTTGGGGCCTGCCTCCATGCGCTACTGGCTCATGAAGTCCGAACCGGAAGAAGCAAGCATCGACGATCTCGCCGGCGCCCCGAAGCGCACGCTGCCGTGGACGGGCGTGCGCAACTATCAAGCGCGCAACTTCATGCGCGACATGATGGGAATCGGCGACGGCGTGCTCTTTTATCATTCGAGCTGTCCGGAACCCGGCATCGCGGGAATTGCCGAAGTCGTGTCGGGCGCTTATCCCGATCCGACGCAGTTCGACTCGAAGAGCCCGTACTACGATGCGAAATCCTCGCGCGAAACGCCGCGCTGGATGCTCGTCGACGTTCGCTTCGTGAAGAAGACGCCGCTCGTGCCGCTCGCGCAGCTGCGCGCGCACGCCGAGCTTGCCGGCATGCGCGTGCTGGCCAAGGGCAATCGCCTCTCGATCACGCCCGTGACCGAAGACGAATGGCGCTTCATTACGGAGCAGCTCACGTAGTCCTTCGCGCGCGATGCATGATGCGTTACGCACTGCGCGCGATGCGAGGCGCTTGCCCGGGTCGTCAACGTCCCAACGCCCTCAACGGAGCACACATGAAAAGAACAACCGCAGTGTTGGCCCTCGCTGCCGCGGCTGCCGCACCCCTTACCCTCCTCGCGCTTCCCGCGCGCGCCGACACCGTGCTCACCCAGCCGGCGCCGTCGGGCGTGCTGTCGCTGTCGGCGCAAGCCAGCGCCGAAGCGCCCCAGGACGTCGTCGAAATCACGCTGTTTTACGAACAAGAAGCGCCCGACGCCGCCTCGCTCACCAACGCATTGAACCAGCATGCCGAGGCCGCGCTGAAGCAGGCCAAGGGCGTAGCGGGCGTGAAGGTGCGCACGGGGACGTTCTCGATTTACCCGACGACGGATCGCGACGGCCGCATCTCGGCATGGCGCGGCCGAACGGAAATCATCCTCGAATCGCGCGACTTCGGGGCCGCCTCGCGTCTGGCGGGCCAGCTCAATTCGACGATGCAAGTGGGCAGCGTGGCGTATTCGCTGTCGCCCGAAGCGCAGCGCGCCGCCGCGGAAAAGCTGACGACGGAGGCAATCGACAACTTCAGGGCGCAGGCCAAGTCGTCCGCCAACGCATTCGGCTACTCGGGCTATACGATTCGCGAGGTGGAGGTGGGCCGCAATGCGCCCCCGCCGCCGCGCCCGATGTTCGCGATGCGCGCAATGGCAGCCGAAGCCAAGGCGGCGGCCCCGCTGCCGGTCGAGGCCGGCACGTCGACGGTAACCGTCAACGTGTCGGGCTCGGTACAGATGACGCGCTGATACGGCCGCAAGATCTCGAAAGGATTGCCGTAGCGGACCGACGCACGACTACCGAACGTCCGCCCCGATCACTGCGCGCGCGCGGCCGCCGGCGCCGTGCGCGCGCGCCGATACGACCATACGAGCACCGCGATGCCCGCGATGATCATCGGCAACGAGAGCCATTGCCCCATCGATAGGCCAAACGCGAGCAGCCCGAGAAAATCGTCGGGCTCGCGCGCGAATTCGACCGTGAACCGGGCCAGCCCGTAGCCGATCAGGAATATCGCCGACGCAGCGCCGACCGGACGCGGCTTGCGTGTAAAGAACCACAACACCAGAAACAGCGTCACGCCTTCGAGCGCGATCTCATAGAGCTCGGACGGATGGCGCGGCAGCATGCGATAGCGCGCAAATATCTCGGCCAAATGCCACTTTGCCGCGAGTTGCGGATGCGAGGCGAGCCAAATCGCATCGTCGCCCGACGCATTCTGGAACAACATGGCCCATGGCGCGCTCGGGTCCGTCACGCGCCCCCACAGCTCACCGTTGATGAAATTGCCGAGACGGCCGGCCGCGAGACCCGTCGGCACCATCGGCGCGACGAAGTCCGTCACTTGCAGCCACGTCCGCTTGCGCTGATAGGCGAACAGCACCATCGCCAACGTGACGCCGAGAAAACCGCCGTGAAACGACATACCGCCCTGCCACACCTTGAACACATCGAGCGGATGGGCGAGGTAGTAGTCGGCCTTGTAGAACAGCACGTAGCCGAGCCGTCCGCCCAAGATGGTGCCGAGCACGCCGTAGAACAGGATGTCGTCGATGTCCTTCGTCGTCCATCCCTGCGCGGCGACATGCGGCAAGCGCAGCCGCAACCGGGCGATGACGACGGCAAGCACGAATCCGACGAGATACATGAGCCCGTACCAGCGCACGGCAAGCGGGCCGAAATGAATTGCAATGGGATCGAAATTCGGATGAATCAGCATCGTAAGGCTTCGGGCATGAAGTAATGAGGCGTTGAACGAGGGCCGAGGATACCGCGTAAAGCCACGCAAACCGACATAAGACGCCTATCCCGACCCATCCTTGCGCGGCTTCGCGCGGCCGCGCGCGGCAGCCTGTGTCAACGGCGCATGCACGCTCGCATGCGCGCGCACGATATCGATGAAACCGGCCAGCACGGGACTCACGTCGGCCGTTCGCCAGACGAGGCCCGTCTCGACGAGCGGCGTGCGCTCCGCCAGAGGCCGATACACCACGCCGGTGCGCCGCAGGTTACGCAGCGATTGCGGCACGAGCGCGGCGCCCATGCCCGCCGACACGAGGCTCACGATCGTCTGCATCTGGATCGCCTCCTGTCCGATGCGGGGCGTGAGGCCCGCCGCGCCGTAGCAGCCCGTAATGATGTCATAAAAGCCCGGCGCCAAACGACGAGGAAAGACGACGAGCGGCAAGCGACCCACTTCGGCTAGGGAAATCGGCGTATCGATCCAGTCGGGCGGATCGCCGCGGCCGCGATGGGCCTGACTCGAAGCCGGCAGCGCGGCGACGAGCGGCTCGCGCATGACGGGCAGGTACGTCAGCGTGGCGGCATGGCGCGGCGGCAACGGCGGAATGATGAGGCCCGCATCGATCCGCCCCGCGACGAGTTCCTCGATTTGCACGTCGCTCGTCGCCTCGGACAAATTCAAGCGCACGCGTGGATGGCGAACCGCGAACTCGCGCAATAACTCAGGCAGTAAGCCGTAATCGGCCGTCGACACGAATGCCAAGGAGAGCGCGCCGGCCTCGCCGCGCGCGAGACTTTGCGCGAGCGGCCGCAGCGTGTCCGCCTGGGCAAGCAGCTTGCGCACCTCGGGAAGCAAATCCGCGCCCACGGGCGTCAGCTCGACCGTGCGTTTCGTGCGGGCGAACAACGCCACCCCGAGCGCCTCCTCGAGCGCGCGAATCGCCTGCGAAAGCGGCGGCTGCGTCATCGACAGCTTGCGCGCGGCGCGCCCGAAATGCCGCTCTTCGGCGACGGCGACGAAATAGCGCAATTGGCGCAGATCGGGGGTCATGGCGACGGCTCCGTACGATGGATAGTGTCCATTTGCATTGATATGCGCTTCGACCTAGTTCGCCATGAATCATATATTGGACACGCGCAACGAGGCGCGTCATGCTGCTTCGAGCCTCACGCGCGGCGCCCGCCTCGCTTTGCCCTCCCCGCATCGGCGCGCCTTCGCCGGTGCACGGCCGCGCCCATTTTCGATCCACGAACCGGAGTCCGCCCATGGCATACAACCGTCGTTCCCAGCACATCACGCAAGGTGTGGCACGCGCCCCGAATCGCTCGATGTTCTACGCGCTCGGCTATAAGAAGGACGACTTCGACAAGCCGATGATCGGCATCGCGAACGGACACTCGACGATCACACCGTGCAACGCGGGCCTGCAGCGGCTGGCGGACGCGGCCGTCGCGGCCGTGAAAGACTCGGGCGCGAATGCGCAGACGTTCGGCACGCCAACGATCTCCGACGGCATGTCGATGGGCACCGAAGGCATGAAATACTCGCTCGTCTCGCGGGAAGTCATCGCCGACTGCATCGAAACGTGCGTGCAAGGCCAATGGATGGACGGCGTGGTCGTGATCGGCGGCTGCGACAAGAACATGCCGGGCGGCATGATCGCGCTCGCCCGCACCAACGTGCCGGGCATCTACGTCTACGGCGGCACGATCCGGCCGGGCCACTGGAAGGGCAAGGATCTGACGATCGTCTCGTCGTTCGAGGCAGTCGGCGAATTCACGGCCGGTCGCATGTCGAAGGAAGATTTCGATGGCATCGAGCAGAACGCCTGTCCCTCGACGGGTTCGTGCGGCGGCATGTACACGGCCAACACGATGAGCTCGTCGTTCGAAGCGCTCGGCATGTCGCTGCTGTATTCGTCGACGATGGCCAATCCCGACGACGAGAAGGTGGATTCGAGCGCCGAATCGGCGCGCGTGCTCGTAGAGGCCGTGAAGAACGATTTGAAGCCGCGCGATATCATCACGCGCGAGTCGATCGAGAACGCTGTCGCGCTGATCATGGCGACGGGCGGCTCCACCAATGCGGTGTTGCACTACCTGGCCATTGCGCACGCGGCGGAAGTGCCCTGGTCGATGGACGACTTCGAGCGGATTCGCAAGCGCGTGCCGGTCATCTGCAACCTGAAGCCGTCCGGTGAGTATGTCGCGACCGACTTGCATGCTGCGGGCGGCATTCCCCAAGTCTTGAAGATCTTGCTCGATGCCGGGTTGCTGCACGGCGATTGCATCACGATCACGGGCAACACGCTGGCCGAGGAACTCGAGCACGTGCCGAGCGCACCGCGCGCAGATCAGCAGGTCATTTTTCCGATCGAGAAGGCGCTGTATGCCCAAGGCCACCTCGCGATCCTGAAGGGCAACCTTGCCACCGAAGGCGCCGTCGCGAAAATCACGGGCCTGAAGAACCCGGTTATCACAGGACCCGCGCGCGTGTTCGACGACGAGCAGACCGCGCTCGCCGCCATCTTGGATGATCGGATCCGCCCGGGCGACGTGCTGGTACTGCGCTACCTCGGCCCGCAAGGCGGCCCCGGCATGCCTGAGATGCTCGCGCCCACTTCCGCGCTGATCGGCAAGGGGCTCGGCGAATCGGTCGGCCTCATCACCGACGGGCGCTTCTCGGGCGGCACATGGGGGATGGTGGTGGGCCACGTCGCGCCCGAAGCGTTCGTGGGCGGCGCGATTGCGCTCGTGCAGGAGGGCGATTCGATCACGATCGACGCGCACAAGCTGCTGCTGCAGTTGAACGTGGATGAAGCGGAACTGGCGCGTCGTCGAACGGCATGGACGCCGCCCGCGCCGCGCTATACGCGCGGCGTGCTCGCCAA
>DATJJH010000146.1:0-31750 GCA_035492395.1 Trinickia sp.
TCGCGCACGGCCACGACGCCCGCTTCCTGCACGAACGACGGCGCGCATGACGTGTTGTATTCGATGAGCTTGCTCAAATCGTCGGTAAGGGCGCTCGGCAGCACCATCCAGCCAAGCCGCCAACCCGTCATCAGCCACGACTTGGAGAACGAGTTGACGCAGATGACGCGCTCGTCGCGCTCGGCGAGGTCCAAAAACGACGGCGCCGCGGGTTGCGCGCCGTAGTACAAACGTTCGTAGACTTCGTCGGCAAGAATCCAGATGCCATGCCGCCGGCAATGGTCGAGCACCGCTTGCTGGGCCTCGCGCGGCATGACCCAGCCCGTGGGATTGCTCGGCGAGTTGATGGTCAACAGCTTCGTACCGGGCTTGAGCGCGGAAAGGAGCTTATCGACGTCCAGCGTCCAGCCTCGTGCGCCATAGTCGAGGGAGACGGTATCGACTTGTGCGCCGAGGATCTTCGGAATCTCGACTACGTTAGGCCACAAGGGTGTCACGGCGACGGTGCGATCGCCTGGCCCCACGACCAATTGCGCGGCCAACATCAGCGCATTGACGCCGGCGCTGGTCACGGCCACATGGTCCATCGTCGTGTGGCCGTGCAACTCCGTTACGTAGCCGGCCAGCGCGTCCCGCAACGGGGCGATGCCCAGGTTGTGCGTGTAGAAAGTCGCTCCGCGCGCTAGAGCCTGCGCGGCAGCGTCGCGGATGAAATCGGGCGTGACGCGGTCGGACTCGCCGAACCAGAACGGCAAGACATCGGGCAATCCAAACCCCGCGTTTGCCACTTCGCGGATGCGCGAGGCGCGCAAGGCACGAATCGAGTCGCGGGCCGCGACGGGAACGTCCTCGGTAGCGAGAGGGGTGGCGTTCATGGAGTGTATTGTCCTTTTTTCAACGAACTACGAGACTGGGGAGGTGAACTCGCTCGGGCGACCTTGTCACTGGAATGAAACCATACCAGAGGCATAAAGAACCGGCACGAAAGAGATCGATCGCGCTCTACGTCACGCTGTGGCGGCATGCTCCCGCGGTGAGCGGTACTCGGTCAGCAGTCGCTCCTTCTTCGTCGCCGCCGCCGCGATATTGCGCTCCTTGACGTGGCCGAAACCGCGAATCTCGTCCGGCAGTGCTGCCAACTGCACTGCAACCGCCAGACGCCGGCTGTCGAGCGACGCGCAAAACTCATCGACGAGCCCGACATAGTCGGCGATCAATTGCCGCTCGCCGCGCCGCTCGGCGGATTTGCCGAACATATCGAACGCTGTTCCTCGCAGCCCTTTCATTTTCGCCAAGACGCGAAACACCGGCAGCACCCAAGGGCCGAAGCGCTTCTTCTGCAGATGCCCATGTTCGTCACGCTTGGCCAGCAGCGGCGGGGCGAGGTGAAAGCGCAGCGTATAGTCGCGGCCGGGCTCGCCCTCGAACTGCTGGCGCAGTTTGGTCAGATAGGCTGGATCCGCGTAAAGGCGGGCGACCTCGTATTCGTCCTTGTAGGCCATCAGCTTCGCGAGGTTTACCGCCACGGCCTTCGTGAGCGGCAGCTTCGTATCGCCCCCCAGTTGTGTTTCCTTTGCTCGAATGCGCTCGACTACGGTGCGATAGCTGTGTGCGTACGCTTCGTTCTGATAGGCCGTCAGCAACGACTCGCGCTTCGAAACGATTTGATCGACCGATTCCGGCATATGCACGATCACCGCCTGCTGTTCGGCGCTCGGCTTGAGCACCGCGGCAACGGCTGCATCCCCGCGATGCGCCAGGTAGCGGCCCCAGTGGAATGCCTGCTGATTCTTCGGCACGGCTACCCCGTTCAGTTCAATCGCGCGTAGCAGGCTCGCGAGTTCCAGCGGCAGCCATCCCTTCTGCCAAGCGAAGCCGAGCAGCAACGGATTGCTGTAGATCGTGTCGCCGAGCAGCTTCAGCGCGAGCGCGTTGGCATCGATGAACGAACAGCCGTCGCCCAGGTTATCGCGTAGCTCTGCTTCGGTCTGCGTGCCCGGAAACGTCCATTTGGGATTCTTGATGAAGTCCGCGGTGGGGGTCGCGCCGCTGTTGACGGCGGCTACGGTCACGCCGTGTTGCGTGCGGGAGAGCACGTCGCTGGACGCCGATACGATCGCATCGCAGCCGATCACGAGCCGCGCCTCGCCGGTGGCGATCCGCGTGGCATGCAGGGCGCTGGGCGCGGCGGCGATCTGCACGTGGCTCAGCACCGCGCCCCCTTTCTGCGCGAGCCCGGCCATGTCGAGCACCGTCACGCCCTTGCGTTCGAGGTGGGCCGCCATGCCGATCAATCCGCCGATGGTGACCACGCCCGTGCCGCCGACGCCCGTGACGAGCACGCCGTACGGCTTGGATAACGCCGGTAGCGACGGTAGCGGCAGCGCATCGAAATCGGGCGCTGCTGCACCGGCATCGCGCGCCGTGGCAGGCTTGCGAAGCTGCGCGCCTTCGGCTGTGACGAAGCTCGGACAAAAGCCTTTCACACAAGAAAAATCTTTGTTGCACGAAGACTGGTTGATCTTGCGCTTGGTGCCGAGCGGCGTGTCGAGCGGTTCGACGGACAGGCAATTCGATTGCACCGAGCAATCGCCGCAGCCTTCGCATACCGCGTCGTTGATGAACGCGCGGCGGGCGGGGTCCGGGTACGTGCCGCGTTTGCGGCGGCGGCGCTTTTCCGTGGCGCAGGTTTGATCGTAGATCAGCACGGTGGTGCCCAGCGTGTCGCGCAAGGTGCGCTGCACGGCGTCGAGCCGATCGCGATGGTGCACGTCGACGCCTGCGGGCAACGCAACGCCCGAGCCGTATTTCTCAGGTTCGTCGGTTACGATGACAATGCGTTTGGCGCCTTCCGCATGTACCTGATGCGCGATCTGCGGCACGGTCAGCACGCCGTCGACGGGTTGTCCGCCCGTCATCGCCACGGCGTCGTTGTAGAGAATCTTGTACGTGACGTTCGCGCTGGCCGCAATGGCCGCACGGATTGCGAGCAATCCCGAGTGGAAATAGGTGCCGTCGCCAAGGTTGACGAACACGTGCTTGTCGCCGGAAAAATGCATCTGCCCCAGCCAAGCCACGCCTTCGCCGCCCATCTGGCTGAACGTCTCGGTCTTGCGGTCCATCCACATCGACATGTAGTGGCAGCCGATACCCGCTAGAGCACGCGAGCCCTCGGGTACGTTCGTCGACGTATTGTGTGGGCAGCCGGAGCAAAACCACGGCTTGCGTTCGACGGCGACACGCGGCTTCGTCGCCTCGCGTTCTTTCGCCTCGATGATCGCCACGCGCGCGAGCATGCGCGCGCGCACGTCGTCGGGCAACTGCACGCGCGAAAGGCGCCGAGCGATGGCTTTCGCGATGAGCGCGGGCGAGAGTTCGTAATGCGCGGGCAACAGCCAGTCCCCGCGCGGCACCGACCATTCGCCGCCTTCGTTGTCGCGCTCGTCGAACTTGCCGTAGATCTTCGGGCGGACGTCTTCCCGCCAGTTGTACAGCTCTTCCTTCAGCGCGTATTCGAGTATTTGGCGCTTTTCCTCGACGACCAGAATTTCCTCCAGGCCAGTGGCGAAGGCACGTGCGTCTTGCGCGTCGAGCGGCCATACGCAACCGACTTTCAAGAGGCGCAGGCCGATGCTCGCGCACGTCTCGTCGTCGAGGCCCAAATCGCTGAGCGCTTGACGCACATCTAGATACGCCTTGCCCGCGGTGATGATGCCGAAACGCGGCTTGGCGGAATCGATGACGATGCGATTGAGCTTGTTGGCGCGAACATAGGCCAGCGCTGCATACCACTTTTCGTCGAGCAGGCGAGCCTCTTGAGCAAGCGGCGCGTCGGGCCATCGAATGTTGAGCCCGGCCGCGGGAAGGGTGAAGTCGGTAGGCGTGACGATCTGGACGCGATCGGGATCGAGATCGATCGATGCGGTCGACTCGATCACATCCGTCACGCATTTCATCGCAACCCATAGACCCGAATAGCGGCTCATCGCCCAGCCGTGCAAGCCGTAGTCGAGGTATTCCTGCACGTTCGCGGGGTACAGCACCGGGATGCCCGCCGCGATGAGCGCGTGCTCCGATTGATGCGCGACCGACGACGATTTCGCCGCGTGGTCGTCGCCGGCCAGCACGAGCACGCCGCCGCGCGCATCGCTGCCCGCGGAATTGCCGTGCTTGAATACGTCGCCGGTGCGATCGACGCCGGGCCCTTTGCCGTACCACATGGCGAATACGCCGTCGCGGGTGGCGCCGGGCCACAAGTTGATCTGCTGCGTGCCCCACACCGCGGTGGCCGCCAAGTCTTCGTTGACGCCCGGCTGAAAGACGATGTCGTTCGCCTTCAGATGCGCCTTGGCCTTCCACAGCGATTGATCCAGCGCGCCGAGCGGCGAGCCGCGATAGCCGGAGACGAAGCCTGCGGTATTGAGCCCGGCTTTGAGATCTCGCGCCTTTTGCAGCATCGGTAGCCTGACCAATGCTTGCGTCCCGCTGATGTATACGCGGCCTTTGTCGAGTGTGTATTTGTCGTCGAGCGAGACGGCATGGGAGGGCGAGGCGGACGATTCGCTCGGTTCGCGGGCGGTGGCAAGGTCGGGCGCGTTCATGTCGGGTGACTGTCTCCGGAAGGGGCGGAAATGCTTTTTTCGCGAAGTATAGGAACCGCGCGGGATATCGTAAAATCACAAATTGGCAATCCGGGTATTCGAAAAAGAGATGGCATTCGATCTCACGCTGCGACAGCTGCGCTACTTCGTAGCAGCGGCGCAAACGGGCCAGTTCTCGATGGCGGCGGCGAACGAGCATGTATCGCAGTCGGCCATTACGAACGCGGTTTTGGCGCTGGAGGGCGGACTCGGAACGCGCCTGTTCGAGCGGTTGCCGCACGGCGTGGCGCTGACGCCCGACGGTCAGGACTTTTACCAGCATGCGCGGCGCGTGTTGGACGCGGCGCGCGACGCCGTGCACAAACCGCCGTTTCGTTCGCATGATATGCGCGGCGTCGTGCGCGTCGCGGCGTCATATACGGTGTTGGGCTACTTCTTGCCGGAGTTGCTCGCGCGTTTTCGCGCGACCTATCCGTTCATCGAGTTCGATCTGCGCGACATGGAGCGGGTGCAGATCGAACAAGCGGTGCTCGATGGCGAGACCGATATCGGCGTGGTGCTGCTTTCGAATGTCGAAAAGCCGAGCCGTTTCGGCCGGCAGGTGCTGATTCGGTCGCGCCGGCAGTTATGGGTGGCGCCGTCGCATCCGCTTGCACAGGTGGAGGAACCCTCGCTGAAGGACATCGCCGCGCACCCCTACATTTTGATTACGGTCGACGAAGGGGAGCAATCGGCGCTGCGCTACTGGAAGAAGACCGGGCATGAGCCGAACGTCGCATTTCGCACGAGTTCGATGGAAGCGTTGCGTGGACTGGTCGCTCACGGCTTTGGCGTGACGGTCTTGTCGGACATGGTGTTCCGCCCGTGGTCGCTGGAAGGCAAGCGTATCGAAGCGCGGCCGATTCTGGATGCCGTTCCTCAGATGGACGCGGGCATGATCTGGCTGAAGGGAGCGCCGCTCAGTGGGCCCGCCACGGCCCTACAGCAGTTTCTGATTCATGCATGCAGCACATGAGCGGCCGCCTCGGGCGATAGAGCCTTCACGCACGGCGGTGGCGCAGTCGGCCCGAGCAGAGTAATGTGGCGATCGCGTCCGTTTAGCCGCTTGTTTCGTTCGGGCTAACCGAATGCCGCCGTGCGACGCGAAATTCATCCCCTACCGACTGGAGGAAAACGTGGTTTTCGAAATGGCTCATATCGACATACTCCCCGGCAAAAACGAGGAATTCGAAGCGCGCGTAAAAGAGGCGCTGCCGCTATTTGCCCGGGCGAAGGGGTGTGGAGGAGCCGAATTGCACCGCGTGGTCGAGCACGAAGCGCGATACGTGCTGATCGTACGTTGGGAAACCGTCGAGAACCATATGGTCGACTTCCGGCAATCCGAAGATTTCCAAACGTGGCGAGGCTTGGTGGGCGCCTTCTTCGCCCAGCCTCCGGTCGTCGTGCACACCGAGGTGAAGGTGAAGTGATCGGGCTCGCCGGGCGACTCAACGAACGCTCGGCGCCACGCCGGCGCCGGCGATCTTATGCCGCCGCAGCGCGTCGGCCACGAAGCCCGATGTCTTCATTTCCTCGACGAACTCGGCTAGCGCGGCCGCGGCGGCATGGCCGCGGCTCTTCGGCGTTCCCATCGCCTGCGCAATGACCATGAACCGCTCGCCGAGCAAGCGAAGCCCCGCTGTTTTGCCTGCATCCGCTTCGAGCTGTTGTTTGACGCCCGCGGCCACTTCCAGGTTTTGTTCCAAGAAGGTTTGCACCACGGCTTGCGAGCTCGGCGCGCGGACGATGCTCGCGCGCTTCAGTTCGCGCGTGAGGAACAGATCGTAGGCGCTGCCTTTCCCGACAGCGACACGGTTTCCGGGCGCGTCGACGGCCTCGTTCGTCCTGATCGGGGAGTGCTCGCGCACGAGATAGAAGCCTTCGATCAATACGTACGGCGCGGTGAACGCGATTTTTTCTCCGCGCAACGGATCGACCGCGAAAAAGCCGAAATCGGCGCGGTCCTCGCCCACTGCCTCGACCGATTTGCCGGCCGTGTCGAACACGATCAGTTCCAGCTCCACCCGCAGCTTCGATGCGAACGCGCGGGCAAGGTCGATCGACACCCCGAAGGGCTCGCCCGATTCGGGATCCTGGTTGGCGAGAATCGGATTTCCCAAGTTGATCGACGCGCGAAGCTTGCCGGTAGGCGTGAAGGCGGCGACGACTGACGGATCGATTTGCATGGCGGCTTCCTAATGACGATCGAGCGTTGGGCCCGGCAATCATACCGATGATGACGCCGGCCGAAAATCGCGCCGCGCGATGACGGCAATTCGCGCGGCAGCTCGTCGGCGGCCTCGATCGGCCGTTCGGACGACTTCGACGGCGGCCCTCGGCGGCCGACAATGAAAGCCCATCCAATGTCGAAGGTTGTCGATGACACGTGAATCAGGAAAGAGCGTCGGCGCGCCCATGCGCGCTCGGCTTTACGAGCGCGCCGAGCGCCGTGCGTCGCCCGCTCAGCCGCGCCGCGACGCGTGGCACGCCCGCCCCGAAACGACGTCGCGCGATCGTGGGTTGTGCTGTCTGCAATCATTGATTAAAATGCAATCAATGATTAACGGAGGGCCCCGGCATGGCAAGCATGACGATTCGCAATATCGACGATCAGCTCAAATCCCGCTTGCGCGTCCAGGCTGCGAAGCACGGCCGCTCGATGGAGGACGAAGCGCGAGACATCCTGCGTGCCGCACTGTCGACGCAGGACGAGGGCAGCGGACAAAGTCTGATCGGTTCGATTCGCCGTCGAATCCTGCCGGTTGGCGGCATCGATCTGGACTTGCCGGCTCGCGAAGCGATTCGGAACCCGGCGGATTTCGGCGCATGATCGTTCTGGACACCAACGTGCTGTCGGAAACGTTGAAGTCGGCGCCCGATCCGCGCGTGATCGGATGGTTCGAGGCTCAGCGGCGCGCCGCGCTTTTCACCACAACGATCACACGAGCGGAGATTCTGTACGGGCTCGCGCTTTTGCCCGACGGCGCCCGGAAGCAGAGTTTATCCGCGGCGATCAGCGCCATTTTCGAGGAAGACTTCGCCGGCAGGCTGCTTGGCTTCGACAGCGATGCCGCGGATGTCTACGCGCAGATCGCCGTGTCGCGCAAGTGCGCAGGGCGGCCGATCAGCCAGTTCGATGCGATGATCGCCGCTGTGGCTCGCTCCAGAGGCGCGACGCTCGCGACACGAAACGTCAAGGACTTCGTTGATTGCGACGTCACGCTGGTCGATCCGTGGGCGCAGTGACAGGCCCGCGCCACGGCGCCGGTGAAAACGACTGAGCGATCCAATCGATGAAAGCCCGCGTTTTTGCGGGCAGCAGCCGGTTGGACGGCACGACCGCATAAATAGCCCCTTCGTCTTCCGGCAGCCATTCCTCCAGCACAGGCACAAGCGTCCCGGCCGCCAACTCGCGGCCGACGAGCCAGTCGGTGCTCAACATGATCCCCAAGCCGCGCACGGCGGCATGCACGAGCGCTTCGGCGTCGTCGGATACCAGCGGGCCGTCCGCGCGTATCGTGACTCGCTCGCCGTTCGCATTGCCGAATGTCCAATGCGGATGGGACGCCAAGCCTGCGAACGCAAGGCACGGGAGCCTCTCGAGCGCCTCGGGCCGCGCGAGCGAACCGTGGCGCTCGAGAAACGAAGGGGCTGCGCAGAGCAGCCGCCGGCGAGGCGCAATGCGCCGAGCGACCAATCGCGAATCGGCCAGTTCGCCCAGCCGCACGGCCAGGTCGAACCCTTCCGCCACCAGATCGACGAATCGATTCGAGTACGACACGTCGATGCGTACTTCAGGGTGCGCCGCGATGAAATCGGGCAAATACGGCGCGATCCACATGCGTCCGAACGTGGCGGGCAGCGCCAATCGAAGCGTGCCGTGCGGCGCGCCGCTGCCATGGGTCGACGCTTCTTCTTCGGCATCGGCCAGCGCAGCGGCGATGGCTTGCGCCCGTGCAAGCAGCCCAACGCCCGCTTCGGTCAGTGCGACATGACGCGTGGTGCGAGCGAAGAGGCGCACACCGAGCCGCCGCTCGAGCGACTGCACGCGCCGCGAAAGCACCGTGGCGTCGCGGCCGAGCACGGCCGCCGCCTTCGTAAAAGACCCTTGTTCGGCCACAGCCGCGAACGCAGCGAGTTCGGCGACGTGATTTCCATCTGGCCATTGCTGCATGGCGTGCAGGAGTATCGTGTAAATGGATCAGTTTATACCTTGTCGATGCATGAGTAATCTGTGGCTCATTCAACCCAAGGAGCTCAATCATGCGTGCTATCGAACTATCCGCCCCTTCCCTCGACGGCCTGCGCGCCGTGAACTTGCCGCAGCCTGAGCCGGGCCCTGGCGAAGTGCTTGTTCGGGTGCGGGCGGCGAGCCTGAACTTTGTCGACCTGGCGGTCGCGACGGGGCGTTATCCGGTTCCGAGTTTTCCGTTGATCCCCGTGGCGGATGGGGCGGGCGAAGTGGCCGAGGTCGGCGCCGGGGTGACCGAGTTCGCCGTGGGGCAGCGCGTGATTCCGCATTCGAAGCCCCTTTGGGTTGGCGGCCCGGCGCGCCTCGAGACAAGCCGGGCCACCCGGGGCGTCGTATTGCCGGGCTCCTTGGCCGAATACGTCGTCCTGCCTGCCAGCGCGCTCGTCCCGACGCCCGCGCATTTGAACGACGAAGCCGCCGCGACGCTACCCATTGCCGCGACCACGGCCTGGCGCGGTTTGCGCACCGCCAACGTGCGACCCGGGTCCGTTGTCGCGCTGATCGGCACGGGTGGGGTGAGCGTGCTCGCGTTGCAACTCGCCAAGGCGGCCGGGGCCACCGTCGTCATCACGTCATCCTCCGATGAAAAGCTCGAACGGGCGAGGGCGCTGGGCGCCGATTACACGATCAATTACCGCAGCACGCCGGCATGGGACGAGGCCGTGCTCGAGATGACCGGAGGCAACGGCGCCGATCTGGTCATCGAAACGGGCGGAACACAGACGTTCGGCCGATCGGTCAATGCCGCCGCGGCCGGCGGCACGGTCTTCGTCATCGGCTTCGTGACGGGTATGACGGCGCAGGCCGATCTTTTCGCGATCATGACGAAGGAATTGAACGTTCAAGGCAACACGACCGGCTCCGTGGCTGATTTGCGGGATGTTGCGCGTGCCATCGCCGCGAGCAAGATCGTGCCGGTGGTCGACAAGACATTCCCGATCAGCGAGACACCGCAAGCCTATGCCTACCTCGCGCAGGGCGGCCAGCACTTCGGGAAGATTGCGATTACGCACGAGGGGCGTTGAGGTCAACTTAACCTAACTCGACCGCCGCGCACCGGGCGTTTGCGCGGCGTTCGGCACTGCGCGACGATGACTTCTCGCAGCAAATCGGCGAGCGCCTGCGCGTCGTCCTCGGCGTGCGCCGCGCGATGCAGCACGACATCCACCGAACCGAGCGGCGGCGCGCCGCTCATCGCGCCGAGCCCATCGGGCGTCGCGAGCAGGGTCCGCACCGTGACGCCGAGGCCCGCGCGCATGCCGCACCACAGGCTCGCAAGGCTCGGAGTCGTCATGGCAAGGCGCCATGCAATGCCGGCTTGCGAAAGGGAATCGATCGCCATATCGCGGAACAAGCAAGGGCCGTCGAACACGGCAAGCGGGACGACGCTCTGCACGCCAAGCCTGTCTAGCGCCGGCGCGCATCCGAGCCATACGGCCGGAATCGTCGCGATGCGCTCGCCGCTGCCCGTCCCGGGCTTGGCGAACGCCACCGCGGCATCGAGCTTGCCGCTTGCGACGTCGGCCGCCAATTCGAAGTTTCGTCCCGCCTTCACTTGCACCTGCACATGCGGCCTTACGCCGGCATAGCGCGTGAGCAGATCCTGCAGGATCACATCGGCGAAATCCTGAGGAATGCCGACGCGCATCGCTGCGCGCGTGTTCACGGCGCCCAGGGCGCAGCCGAGCTCGTCGTTCAGCGCCAGCACGCGCCGGGCGTATTGCAGCAGGACATCGCCGGCTTCCGTCGGCGCCAGGCCGCGGCCGTGGCGTTTGAACAGGGGTTGTCCCGCCTGCGATTCCAATTTGCGCAATTGCATGCTGACGGCGGACGGCGACCGATTAAGGCGTGCCGCGGCGTGCGAGAAACCGCCGAGTTCCACGCCGACGACCATCGTCCGCAGCGCATCCATATCGAAATTCAGAGGGTGGCTCATTTTCGATTTTATGAAGTGGGGATTCGAAACAATGCGATTTTCAGAACGATAACAAATCCGTAGCATCGACTCGACATGCTTGAAGCGGCGATTTCGCCCATGAGTTCACCCGTCTCACGATGACTATGAGGAAGATGCGATGACGCAGGCGCCGGCGCCAGTCGGGTTTATTGGTTTGGGGGCAATGGGCGAGCCGATGGCGCTCAACCTGACGAAAGCAGGCGTTCCGCTCGTCGTCTGGAATCGCTCCGGGGATAAGCGAGCGGTGCTGGCGCGTGCTGGCGCTCGGGTCGCCGACAATGCGGCGCAGGTCTTCGAGCGGTGCGAAATCGTCCTGTTGATGTTAGCCAACGCCGAGGCGATCGATTTCGTGCTCGCTCGCGGCGAGCCGGCCTTCAGGCAGCGCGTGCGAGGGCACACGATCGTTCACATGGGTACCACGGCGCCGGGGTATTCACTCGGCCTCGAGCAAGCCGTGCTGGCGGCGGGCGGGCGCTACGTCGAAGCGCCGGTCTCGGGTTCGCGCAAGCCGGCCGAAGCGGCGCAGCTGGTGGCGATGCTCGCCGGCGAGCGGGGGGCAGTGGATTCGGTCGCTCCGCTCGTCGCGGCCATGTGCAAGCAAACCGAGTACTGCGGCGATGTGCCCGGCGCGCTCACGATGAAACTCGCCGTCAACCTCTTTCTGATCACGATGGTCACGGGCCTTGCCGAAGCAGCGCACTTCGCGCGTAAGCAGGGCCTCGATTTGGGCCGGTTCGTCGCGATCGTCGATGCGGGGCCGATGGCGAGCGACGTCTCGCGCGTGAAGGCCTCGAAATTGCTGCACGAGAATTTCGACGTGCAGGCGAGCATTGAAAACGTACTGGACAACAACCGGCTGGTGGCCGAGGCGGCGCGCGCGGCAGGCATCGCTTCGCCGCTGCTCGACGCGTGTCACGCCCTGTACAGGGAAACGCGCGAATTGGGATTCGGCGGCGCGGACATGGCTGCGGTGGTCAAGGCGATCGAACAAAGGACCGCGGGCGTTCGCGAACGCGGCGGATTCGTTTAGCGAAACGCGCATGGGCGCTGGCCACACGCAAATAGTGGGAGGGTCGGCGGCCGGGCCGGGAGTGGACGATTGCCTGCGCCGGGTATATAAGAGTCTGAAGGACCGGCTCCGCGACGGTAGCACGAGGGGCCGACCGAACCAGACCAAGTCGATAGGAATTGACCCATGACGCCCGATCCGAACCGGCCCAAACAAGAATCCACGCCGCCCGAAGTGGGCCACTTCAACGACGCGCTCAACCACGTCGACACGTTGCTGTCGTCCGGCAACATCGCCGTCAGCGCGGCCAAGGGCCTCCTTTATAGCCTGATCGAGACGCTAGGCGCGCTCGTCGGCGACCCCGATCTGCCCGAGCACAGCCGAGCTGGCTACGAAGGCTTGCTCGAGACGGCGCGAGAGTTGCGCGCGAAGATCGGGAAATAGTGCGGTAGAGCACGCCCGAACGCCGTCCGGCCTCGCCCGGCGGGGCTGAGGCGGACACGCGGCGGTTTCCCGAGCGTTGGCTCCAGAAAACCGCACCCGACTCCCTGCTAAAATGCGCTCGCCGCAATGTAGTGGATCGCAGATGAAATTGCTTGATGCCTTGGTGGAACAGCGCATTGCCGCTGCCGCCGCGCGTGGCGAGTTCGATGACTTGCCGGGGGCCGGGGCGCCGCAGGAATTCGATGACGACTTGCTCGTGCCTGAAGAAGTCCGCGTCGCCAATCGCATTCTCAAGAATGCCGGTTTCGTGCCGCCCACGGTCGAGTTATTGCGCTCGCTGCGTCACCTGGAAGAGGAACTGAACGTCGCGGGCGACCGAGCGACGCGTTGCGGCCTGCAAGCCAAGCTGCTCGCGCTCGATATGGCGCTCGAGTCGCTGCGCGGCGCGCCCACGGCCGTCCCGCGCGAATACTGCCGTCGCATTGCGGAACGGCTGTCCGAGCGAGCCTCGGGCGACGAAATCGAAGCCGAAACCGAAACGGAATCCCAAACGGTAAGCGCGGCGGATCGCCTGCAAGGCGCGAGGCTCTCGTGACAGCACCGTTCACACGGCCCGACGCGCGCGGCCAGCAAGCCGATGGGCTCGACGACGCAGCCTTGGCGGTGGCGACGCCGGCAGTCTTGGCCGTCTCCGAACGTGACCGCCGCTATATGACGCTGGCGCTGGAGGCCGCGGAGTCGGCGCGAGCGGCGGGCGAAGTGCCTGTGGGCGCCGTGCTCGTGCTCGGCGATGAAGTCGTTGCAACCGGCTTCAATCACCCGATCGGCGCCCACGACCCTTCCGCTCATGCCGAAATGGCCGCGTTGCGCGCGGGGGCTCGATCGCTGCAGAACTACCGGCTGCCCGGATGCGAACTCTTCGTCACGCTCGAGCCGTGCCTGATGTGCGCGGGCGCCATCATGCACGCGCGCATCGCGCGCGTCGTCTTTGGTGCGCACGATCCCAAGACGGGCGCTTGCGGGAGCGTCGTCGACGCTTTTGCCAACACGCAACTCAATCATCACACTCAAGTGACGGGCGGGGTGCTCGGGACCGAATGCGGCGATGCGCTCCGTTCGTTTTTCGCGCACCGGCGTCAAGCGATCCGCGCCGAGCGTGCCGAGGCGGCGGAGCAGGCGCGCGCTTGCGCGCCGGACCAGCCCGTTTGAGCGGCCTACCCGCGCCCGTGCGCATTCATCGTTTCGTTCGCCGACCATGACCCGTCCCCGCACCGTCGAAATCGTCGCTCCATCCGGATATCCGCCCGACGAGGCCGCGGCGAAGCGGGGTATCGACCGCTTGCGGGCGCAGGGGCACCGGGTGCTAGGCGAACAAGCGGCTCAGCGCCGCCATCTCCGATTCGGCGGCGCCGACGATGAGCGCGCCGCTGACTTGAACAGGCTGGCGGATCCGGCTCATGAACTGCCGGATATCGTGCTCGCTTTACGCGGCGGCTATGGCGCCGTGCGTCTCTTGGATTGTCTCGACTATGCCGGACTCCAGCGGCGGCTGACTGGCGCACCGATCGCGCTGTGCGGGCACAGCGATTTCACGGCGATACAACTCGCATTGTTTGCGCGGGCGGGCCTCGTGACCTTCGGCGGCCCGATGCTGACGGCGAACTTCGGTGCCGAAACGCCGAGCGCCTTTACGATCGAGCATTTTTGGCGTGCACTCGAATCGCCTGAATTCACAGTAGGGGAAGCGGCTCCGCAGACGAGCGAGATCGACGTAGGCGGTATGCTGTGGGGCGGCAATCTGGCGATGATCGCCTCGCTCGTCGGCACGCCTTACATGCCGAACGTCGACGGCGGCATCCTGTTCATCGAAGACGTGAACGAGCACCCGTACCGCGTCGAACGCATGCTTTATCAGCTCCATCTGGCCGGCATCCTCTCGCGCCAGCAGGCGCTCGTGCTCGGCGATTTCACGGGCGGCAAACTCTCTCCCTACGACAACGGCTACGACTTGCCCGCGGCGCTTGCGCAAATTGCCCGCGTGGCCGGCGTGCCGATGGTGACCGGCCTGCGCTTCGGCCATGGCGCGGACCTCGTCACGCTTCCCTTCGGTGCACGTGCGGCGCTGAAGGCGGGGCCCCACGGCTTTTCTTTAACCGTCACCGGTCATCCCACCCTGCGCTAGGGCACGGCGCCCATCAGCCCTTCCGTCATCGACGAATTGTTGACAATTTATCGGTCGATTCGCCGCTTCAATTCGGTGCATCGATCAGCGTAGCGTGTGCGCCGGTGGTGCATTCGCGCACCAAGTACCGGATTTGTCGGCCGAATCTTTCGTTAGGAACCTTTCGATGTCGCCAAATAAATTGTTGACAATCTTTATGTCGAATCTACTATACCCAACATGCCGACGCAGAAATTGTCCGAGCCCGTTACGCCCGCCGCCCTTGCCGAACGCATTCGCGATGCGATTCTGGAACACCGGCTGGACCCCGGAGCGAAGCTGACCGAGGCGCAGTTGTGTGAAGTGTTCGGCGTCAAGCGCGGCACGGTGCGCCAGGCGTTGTCGTTGCTCGCCACCGAACATCTCGTCGACTTGGAGCCGAATCGGGGCGCCTTCGTGGCCAGCCCATCGCTGCGCGAGGTGCACGAAGTGTTCGAGATGCGTCGCATCGTCGAGGCGGCGGTCATCGAACGCGTGTGCCGCAATCAGGGCGGGCAGGGCGCGGCGCATTTGAAGGTGATCGGAAAGATGATCGAGCGCGAGCGCAAGGCGTTCGAGCAGCGCGACTTTCGTTCATGGATTCGCCTGTCGGGCGAATTTCATACCGAGCTTGCCGCACTGACCGGCAATCGGGTCCTGTGCGATTGCTTGGGCGGCTTGGTGGCGCGCTCGACGTTGATTTCGGCGCTCTATGAATCGCTCGGACGCAGTCCATGTTCATTCGACGAACATGCTCAGATTGTCGAGGCGATCAAGGTTGGCGATGCGGCGCGCGCCGCCGAGTTGATGGTGCGGCATTTGGAAACGGTCGAATTGAAGATGCTCGATCGGCCCGCGCGCGGCGCGGCCGACTTGCGGGAAGTTTTCGGCGCCTAGGCGAGCACGCCGCCGGGACCGGGCGCCCGTTCAATACGACGCGCGCGAACTGCGCTGCGAGGGTATGAAAGAGCGACGCGGCTTTTTCGCCTCGCTTAGGACAACTAAATAAATAGTCCATCTGGATCAGCTCGCTTTTCTCTCGGGGCGATGGCCGCAGAACGCGCCGACTGCGACCGGTTCGACGAGGCGCTTCGTCGTGCGCAGGCATGAACGGATGCCGCGCAGCAACGCTCTTACCTTTCACGGGAGATGCTCATGCCTGACTTGACCGTACCGACCGATGCCGGCGCCGTCGGCCCATCGCCCAGCCGCAATGGGGCCGACCTGCCCGCCGGCTATAGCGAACGTCTATGCAATGCCGATCTCGCGCCGCTGCGCGATCAGCATTGGGGCGCTTACAACATCTTCGCGTTTTGGATGTCCGATGTGCACAGCGTGGGCGGCTACGTCTTCGCGGGCAGTTTGTTCGCGCTCGGCTTGACGAGTTGGCAAGTGCTGATCGCACTGCTCGTGGGCATCGGTATCGTGAACGTCTTCGCCAACTTGATTGCGAAATCGAGCCAGCGCAACGGCGTGCCTTACCCCGTCATCTGCCGCGCCACGTTCGGCGTGCTCGGCGCCAACATTCCGGCCGTGATTCGCGGCCTGATCGCTGTGGCGTGGTACGGCATCCAGACGTATCTCGCCTCGAGCGCATTCGTCATCGTCCTGCTCAAGTTCGCCCCGCAGCTCATGCCTTATGCCGACGTCCATCGCCATGGCTGGCTCGGCCTGTCCGCGCTCGGCTGGTCCGGCTTCATGCTGCTGTGGGTGCTGCAAGCGCTGGTATTTTGGAACGGGATGGAGACGATCAAGAAGTTCATCGACTTCGCCGGGCCGGCGGTCTATGTCGTCATGTTCATCCTGGCCGGCTACATGGTGGCGCGAGCGGGGTTTTCGAACATCAGTCTGAACCTCGGGACGGTGAAGTATCACGGATGGGAAGCGCTGCCGGTCACGATCACGGCCATCTCGCTCGTGGTGTCGTACTTCTCGGGACCGATGCTGAACTTCGGCGACTTCTCGCGCTACTGCAAGAGCTACGAGAGCGTGAAGCGCGGCAACTTTTGGGGGCTGCCGGTCAACTTTTTGGCGTTTTCGCTCGTCACGGTCGTCACGACCTCGGCGACGCTTCCCGTCTTCGGCGAATTGATCACCGACCCCGTCGCCACGGTCGGGCGCATCGATCATCCGTTCGCCGTGGTGCTGGGCGCGCTCACGTTCATGATCGCGACCATCGGCATCAACATCGTCGCCAATTTCGTCTCGCCGGCGTTCGATTTCTCCAATGTGGCGCCTAAGCACATCAGCTGGCGCGCGGGCGGCATGGTCGCCGCCACCGCCTCAGTGTTCATCACGCCGTGGAATCTGTTCAACAACCCGGCCGTCATCCACTACACGCTCGATGTCCTGGGTTCGTTCATCGGCCCGCTGTATGGCGTGCTGATCGTCGATTACTTCATCGTCAAGCGCCAGCGCGTCGTGCAAGACGATCTGTATTCGATGTCCGAATCGGGTGAGTACTGGTACCGCGGCGGGGTGAACTGGCGCGCGGTCGCGGCTGTTCTGCCGGCGGCGGCCATTGCCGTCGCATGCGTCATGACGCCGGCGCTGGCGCCGCTCGCCAATTTCTCGTGGTTCATAGGCGTCGGCTTGGCCGCGGCGTTCTATTGGCTCGCGGCGCGAGCCTAGGGCCCAAGTTCGGCTTCATGTCCGACTTCTCATGCATTGGAAGGAAAGGGCGATGAAAATCAAGCTCATCAATCCCAACACGACGGCGCGCATGACCGACGCCATGGCTCAATGCGCACGCTGCGTCGCCGCACCCGCCACGGAGGTCTTGGCCGCCACGTCGTTCATGGGCCCGCCGTCGATCGAAAGCTGGTACGACGAGTCGCTCGCGTTGCCCGGATTGCTTGCGCAAGTCGCGGCCGGCGAACGAGAAGGGGTCGACGGCTATGTGATCGCCTGCTTCGGCGATCCGGGCCTGTTCGCCGCGCGCGAATTGGCGCGCGGGCCGGTCATCGGCATCGCCGAGGCGGCGATGCACGCGGCAAGCATCGTCGCGCCGGGGTTTTCCGTCGTGACGACGCTCGCGCGCACGACGGGCATGGCATGGCATCTGGCCGAGCGTTACGGCATGAAGCGGTTCTGCCGCAATGTGCGCGCGATCGACGTGGCGGTGCTCGATCTGGACAAGCCCGGCGCCGCGGCCCGGCGTCTCATCGTCGACGAATGCCGCCGCGCGCTCGAGACCGACGGCGCCGATGCGATCGTACTGGGTTGCGCCGGCATGGCCGACCTCGCCCGCGAGGTCGAGGACGCGATCGGCGCGCCCGTTGTCGAAGGTGTCACGGCGGCGCTCAAGTGGGTCGAGGCCCTCGTCGGCCTCGGGCTGGGGACGGCCAAACGCGGCGAGTATGCCCGCCCGCCGTCCAAGCGCTACGACGGCCTCCTGGCCGATTTCAGCCCGCGCGACCTTTGAGGGGCAGGGTCGGACATACGTGTGCGGTGACCCCGGTTATCGGCCTGCCCGTATGGGCGCGCCTCGGCCTTTTCTATACACTGATTCGACCGATTTGAGCGTTGCTACGGGCAGAGCGTCCGCGCGCAACGCCGCATCGTCGTCATCCAACGCCTTGCCACGAGTCTTTGCCATGACATTCGACGCTCGCTATCCGCGCGACTTGATCGGCTACGGCCGGCACCCGGTAGAAGCCAATTGGCCAGGTCGCGCACGTGTCGCCGTCCAGTTCGTTCTCAACTACGAGGAGGGCGGGGAGAATTGCGTCCTGCACGGCGATCCGGCCTCCGAGCAGTTTCTGTCCGAGATCGTAGGCGCCGCCGCCTATCCGGCGCGGCACATGAGCATGGAGTCGATCTACGAGTACGGCTCGCGCGCGGGCGTCTGGCGCATCTTGCGGGAATTCGAAAAGCGCAGCCTGCCGCTGACCGTTTTCGGTGTCGGCATGGCGATCGAACGCCATCCCGAGGTGGCGCGCGCCTTCGTCGAATTGGGGCACGAGATCGCATGCCACGGTTGGCGGTGGATCCACTATCAAGACATGACGCCCGAGCGCGAGGCCGAGCATATGCGGCTCGGCATGGAGGCGATCGAGCGCGTAACGGGTGTGCGGCCGCTCGGCTGGTACACGGGCCGAGACAGCCCAAACACGCGCCGGCTCGTGGCCGAATACGGCGGCTTTCTTTACGACTCCGACTACTACGGCGACGATCTGCCGTTTTGGACCGAAGTCGAAGTGACAAGCGGCGCAAAGCAGCCGCAACTGATCGTGCCTTACACGCTCGACACGAACGACATGCGTTTCGCGACGCCGCAGGGCTTCAATACGGCCGATCATTTCTTCACGTACCTGCGCGATGCGTTCGACGTGCTTTACGAAGAGGGCGAAGAAGCGCCGAAGATGCTCTCGATCGGCATGCACTGCCGGCTCTTGGGGCGGCCCGGGCGTTTTCGCGCATTGCAGCGTTTTCTCGATCATATCGAGCGGCACGAGTGCGTCTGGGTGGCACGCCGCGTCGACATCGCGCGCCACTGGCGCGCGCATCATCCCTACCAGTCGAATACGGACAGCGCCCGCGCATGAAGCCGATGCAATACACGTTGGAACAACTGAACGCCATGCCGCGAGACGCCTTCGAGGCCACGCTCTCGGGCATTTTCGAGCATTCGCCCTGGGTGGCGGAACAGGCGGCCGACGCCCGGCCCTTTGCGAGTATCGACGCGCTTTACTCGGCGATGCGCGACATCGTCGCCAACGCGGGCGATGCGCGCCAACTCGCCCTGATCAACGCCCATCCGGAACTCGCGGGCAAGGCCGCCGTGCGCGGCGAGCTGACCGCGGAGTCGACGCGCGAGCAAAGCGGTGCGGGCCTTGCGCACTGCACGCAGGCGGAATTCGACGAGCTCCAGCGTCTGAATGCGGCGTATCGCGAGAAGTTCGGCTTTCCGTTCATTCTCGCCGTGCGTGGCTACGATCGCGCCGGCATCATCGCGAATTTCGAAGCGCGGTTGAATAATGGGCGTGACGAAGAATTGCGCATGAGCCTCGAGCAGATTTACCGCATCGCACGGTTTCGCATCGACGATCTCGTGACCGTGTAAAGCGTTGCGGCGATAGTACGTTTGATTGGCAGTACGAACGAATTGACAGAACAGATACGAAGGACGACAACGATGGCTCTCCCGATTCTCGACCCGAACGCTCCCGATTTCACCCGGCGCTACGTGAACCTGGCCGATCCGCGGCTGGGGGCGCAGGCGCTCGAGGCGAGCGACGAATTCTTCGCGCCGAAGGCGCGCATGCTGAACCCCGAGCCGGCCGTGTTTATTCCGGGCAAGTACGACGAGAACGGCAAGTGGATGGACGGATGGGAGACGCGCCGCAAGCGCACGACCGGCTACGACTGGTGCGTCGTCAAGCTCGCGCGCGCGGGCGTCGTGAAAGGGCTCGACATCGATACGAGCCATTTCACGGGAAATTTCCCGCCGGCCGCCTCGGTCGAGGCCGTTTTCGTGGCGGGCGGCGCGCAGCCCGACGGCGCCACCGAGTGGAAGGAGATCGTCCCGTCCACGACGCTGCAGGGCAATAGCCACCACTACCTCGAGGTAGCCGATGGGCAGGCCTACACGCACATTCGGTTGAATTTGTACCCGGACGGCGGCGTTGCGCGTTTGCGCGTGTACGGGCAGCCGCAGGTCGATTGGGCTAACGCGAGCCGGGGCGAGCCTGTGGATTTGGCTGCGATGGAAAACGGCGCCTATATCGTCGCCGCGAACAACCAGCACTTCGGCGCCGCGTCGAATCTCTTGATGCCGGGGCGCGGCGTCAACATGGGCGACGGCTGGGAGACGCGCCGCCGGCGCGAACCGGGCAACGACTGGGCCATCATCGCATTGGCGCGGCCCGGCACGATCTCCAAGGTCGAAGTCGACACCGCCTTTTTTAAGGGCAACTATCCCGATCGCTGCTCGATCCAGGCGGCGTACGTCAAGGGCGGCACCGACAGCTCGCTCGTCACGCAGGCGATGTTCTGGCCGACGTTGCTCGGCGAGCAGAAGCTGCAGATGGACAAGCAGCATTACTTCGAAGCCGAGCTGGCCCCGCTCGGCCCCGTCACGCACCTTCGCTTGAACATCGTTCCCGATGGCGGCGTTTCGCGCCTGCGCGCGTGGGGCATGGTCGAATGAACGGCGCGCGGATGAAAACGCTGCCGATCGAGCCGCTCACGCGCGCGGCGTTCTCGCCGTTCGGCGACGTCATCGAACTCGAAGGGGCGCGGCAGATTCCCATCAACCTCGGTACGACGATGCGCTATCACGATCTCGCGCGAATCGACGTAGCCGACGAAGCCGGGCGCCCGCTCGTCAACGTGTTCCGCGGCCAGCCGCGTGCGCTGCCGTTCGAAGTGAGGATGCTCGAACGTCATCCGCTTGGATCGCAGGCATTCGTGCCGCTGACCGACAAGCCCTATATCGTCGTCGTGGCGCCGGCCGGTTCGCTCGCGCCGGAAGCGGTCCGTGCGTTCGTGACGCGGGGATGGCAGGGCGTCAATTACGCAAAAGGGGTCTGGCACCACCCCTTGATCGCGCTGAACGCGGTCAGCGACTTTATCGTGGTGGACCGAGGGGGAGAGGGGCCGAATTGCGACGAGCAAACGCTGCCGGAATCGCTCTGGTTGACTGCCGAGGTCCTCGCTGAAGCGCAGCGCTAAGCCTTCAAACCTTTCAATCCTACGAACGCCCGCAGGCAGATTGCGGGCGTTTTTACTTGTTTTTCCCCCCCGCGTAGCCCTGGCGCACTTTGATCGTAGGAAAACGCTGACAAGCCCACCGCCAGGTATTACGTGAGGTTCAGCGGCGGCTGATTTGTTTATTCGAGGCGCTCGCCGATACTTTGGTCACAGGAAAACGTTTCGCGCAGCGCCTTAACGGCACGGACGTTTCAAACCTTGAGCTACGGAGAGATCGCCATGAGCCGCTTCGCCAAAGACCTCATCGAACTGCAACGCCTTTGTCTCGGTGGTTCCGGTGCGCTCACGCAACATCTGCTGCGCGAGATCGCCTGCAATCTGATCGCTGCCGGCGTGGCCGACGAGCGGGACGGCTGCTGATTTCTTCGTCGTCCTCCGGCAAACGTTTGCCGCGCAGTAACGATTTTCTAGTGACGCAAGCCGGCGCCCTTAGCTTAGTTTCCGGCTTCACCGTCAAACCCTTAGTTCGAATCACGACGCCCCTGGGAGAGACAGTCATGAACGGTAGCGAGACCCTCGAATCGATCCGCGAAATCAACTTGTCGTATCTCTCGCTGGCGCAGCGCCTGTTGCGGACGGATCGCGACGCCGGCAGGCAACGGCTCGGCTTATCGACGCAAGTGGCGGACATCATCGTCGACCTGTCGGGGCCGCAACTGATCAAACTGGCCGGCTGCGATCAGTTGGTCTGCTTCTTCCGCTTTAACGATCGCTCGATGTTCTCCGCGCTGTCCGCGCCCGCCGCGCGCGCGCCGCAACCGGTCGACCTCGTCCCGCAAGCCGCCTGACGCCTGCGCGCCTGCGCGCCTTGGCGGGGAGCCAGTGGCGTAGCTTGGAAGTGAAAAGCCCCTTCGGCGTTGCTGCGCCCAAGGGGCTTTGTTTCGTCCGTCGTTCGGCCCCGAAGCGGGGAATCGAACGATGCGTGGCGCTAACTACTGCGTGCGCGTGTTGAACCAGGCGGCCACTTTTTCCCGTTCCGCGCTCGTCATCTGCGTGACGTTGCCGAGCGGCATCGCCTTGAGCACGACGGCCTGTTGATAGAGCCGCTGCGCATTCGTCGAGATCTCGTCCGGCGTATCCAAGAGCACGCCGGCCGGGGCGCTGCCCATCAAGGTCGGGTGCGCCGAGTGGCAAGCGACGCAGCGCTGCTGCAGGATCGGTTGGATATCGGCGAGCTTGACGGCCGGCTCGTTCGCCGCTTGCGGCTGC
Source organism: Trinickia sp. (assembly GCA_035492395.1). GTDB lineage: Bacteria > Pseudomonadota > Gammaproteobacteria > Burkholderiales > Burkholderiaceae > Trinickia. Next base: position 22,426 of record DATJJH010000146.1, read on the forward strand.
GGTGCGACAGGCTTGGGCAGCGTGACGGCCAAGGCGGCGGCGAGCAGCGCGATGCCGGCCGCGGGCAAGTACCAGAGTTGCCGGCCGCGGTGACGCATCACGAAGAACTGGCGGATCAGTGCGCCGGCCAGCATGATGACGGCGAGCACGGCCCAGTTATAAGGGTGTGTATACGTCATCGCGTAGTGGTTCGACAACATCGCGAACACGACGGGCAACGTGAAGTACGTGTTGTGCACCGAACGCTGCTTGCCGCGTTTGCCGTAGATCGGGTTCGGCGCGTCGCCCTTGAGCATTGCGTTGACCATCTTGCGCTGCCCCGGGATGATGACGAAGAACACGTTGGCCGACATGATGGTCGCGACCATCGCGCCGACGATCAAATACGCGGCGCGACCGGCGAAGATATGGCACGCGAGCCATGCCGCCACGACCACATACACGCCGACGATCACCCCGAGCAGCCGATCGTTGTGCCCGAGCAGGCGGCACAGCGAGTCGTACACGATCCATCCCGCGGCCAAGAAGCCGAGCGCGGCCGCGACGGCTACGACGGGGCCCATGTCGAGCACGTTCTTGTCGATGAGATATGTCCCGGGCGAAAACAGATACAGCACGGTGAACAAGCTGAAGCCGGACAGCCAGGTCGAATACGACGGCCATTTCGACCAGTGCAGGTCCTCAGGCATTTGCGCCGGCGCGACCATGTATTTCTGCATGTTGTAGAATCCGCCGCCGTGCACGTGCCACAGTTCCCCGAAGACGCCGCGTTCAACGAGCGATGCGTCCTTCGGTTTTTTCAAGCTGTTGTCGAGTGCGACGAAATAAAACGATTCGCCGATCCACGCGATCGCGGCGACGACGTGCAGCCACCGCAGCGCGAGGTTCAGCCAGTCGGTGATGAAACCTTCCATGAAACGCCTCCGAGCTCCTGATATTCGTTGATCCGTGCGCTTAGCTGCCGCGATAGGTGCTGTAAGCCCAAGGCGAGACGAGCAGCGGCACGTGATAGTGGGCGTGCGCATCGGCGATGCCGAAGCGCAATACGACGCGATCGACGAAGCGCGGCTCGGGTACGCGAACGCCGGCGGCGGCGAAGTAATCGCCCGCATGAAACACGAGTTCGTATTCGCCGGCGCTCAAGGCGTCGCCTTCGAGCAGCGGCTTGTCGCAGCGGCCGTCGTCGTTGGTGACGACGCGCGCGAGCGATGTGCGCGTATCGCCGTCGAGCCGAAACAGCTCGATCGCGATGCCGGCTCCGGGGCGCCCGTGCGCCGTATCCAGAACGTGGGTAGTCAGCTTGCCCATTCGCAGTTTTCCTTGTGATGAACGCGAAACGTGTAAGGGCGACTCGATCCGATACGCAGGCGGCGGATCGAGGCTCCACGTCGAGTGGCTACATACCCGTCGGCGAGTCGATACGAGCGCCGTGTCGCCATTCTAAGAAGTCGGCGGCGGCTCGTGAGCGCGCGATAGGAAAGATAAGGGCGGCCGCATGAGGCTAGGGCGGCGGCTCAAGCGCGTCGTACCGGCGCCCGCCTGCCGAAATCGACGCAATATATCGAAACCGTGAAGGCGAGTATCGCGCAAACGTAGATTGCCAGAGCTATTTTGGCTCCCGATCGTTATGCCGTTGGCTTGCGCCCGCGATTCAACGGCTTATTTCTATGCGGAAAACACATTAGATGACGAACGAAGCGCCCGTGCACGCACCCGGTGCATCCCGCCCCAAGACGATGCTCGTCAAGCACGCCGACGTGCTGATCACGATGGACGGCGCCCGCCGCGAATTGCGCGACGCGGGGCTGTTCATCGAAGGCAACCGGATTGCAGCGGTCGGGCCGACGAGCGAATTGCCGAGCACGGCCGACGAGGTGTTGGACTTGCGCGGGCATCTGATCATGCCGGGGCTCGTCAATACGCATCACCACATGTATCAAAGCCTGACGCGCGCCGTGCCCGCCGCGCAGAACGCCGAACTCTTCGGCTGGCTCACGAGCCTTTATCGCATCTGGGCGCATTTGACGCCCGAGATGATCGAGGTGTCGACGCTCACCGCGATGGCCGAGTTGCTGCTCTCGGGCTGCACCACGTCGAGCGATCATCTTTATCTGTATCCGAACGGCAGCCGGCTCGACGACAGCATCGCCGCGGCCGCGCAGATCGGCATGCGTTTTCATGCAAGCCGCGGCAGCATGAGCGTGGGGCAAAAAGACGGCGGTTTGCCGCCCGATTCGCTCGTCGAGCGAGAGGCCGATATCCTCGCGGACACGCAGCGCCTGATCGAGACCTATCACGATGAAAGGCGCTATGCGATGCTGCGCGTCGTCGTTGCGCCGTGCTCGCCGTTTTCGGTCAGCCGCGATTTGATGCGCGAATCGGCGGCGCTCGCGCGGGGCTACGGCGTGTCGATGCATACGCATCTGGCTGAAAACGTGAACGATGTGGCCTACAGCCGCGAGCGTTTCAAGATGACGCCGGCCGAGTATGCAGAGGATCTCGGCTGGGTGGGCGCCGACGTATGGCACGCTCACTGCGTGCAGCTCGACGCGGCCGGGATCGGCCTGTTCGCGCGGACGCGCACCGGTGTCGCGCATTGCCCGTGTTCGAACATGCGGCTCGCGTCGGGGATCGCACCGATTCGCACAATGTGCGACGCCGGCGTGCCCGTCGGGCTCGGCGTGGACGGGTCGGCGTCCAACGACGGGGCGCATATGGTCGGCGAGGTCAGGCAGGCGATGCTGCTGCAGCGCGTCGGCTTCGGGCCCGATGCGATGAGCGCGCGGCAGGCGCTGGAGTTGGCGACGCTGGGGGGCGCGGCGGTGCTCGGGCGCGACGACATCGGCGCGCTCGCGCCCGGCATGGCGGCCGATTTCGTGGCGTTCGACCTGCGTCAGCCGAGCTTCGCGGGCGCGCTGCACGATCCAGTGGCGGCACTCGTATTCTGCGCGCCTTCGCAGGTATCGCTGAGCGTGATCAACGGCAAGGTCGTCGTGCGCGATGGGCGTTTGGCGACGCTCGAACTCGCGCCGCTCCTCGAGCGGCACAACGCGCTCGCGCGCACGCTCGGGGAAGCGGCGCGCACCGCGTAGGGGGCGCGCCGCAAGCGCGCTTTACGGGCGATCGACGAGCGTGCGCGTGGCGTCGGCCACGAGGCTGCGCAGCCAGCGCACTTCGTCGGAGTAGTGACAACGCTCGTGCCAGAGCTGGTAGTACTGCATCGGCGGAAAGTCGAGCGGGGCGGGCAATACCGTCAGCGGCAAAAATTTGGCGTAGTGATCGGCGAACAGGCGTGTGGTCGTGAAGATGAGGTCCGACTTCACGAGCACATACGGCGCGAGATTGAAGTAGGGCAGCGTGACGACGACGTGGCGTTTGAGCCGTTCTCGCGCGAGATGCACATCGATCGCCCCGCGCTGACCGACCGAGTAGGGCGAGGGCGCGAGGTGCGGCGCGTTCAGGTACTGATCGAGCGTGAGCGTGCCGCGCTTGGCGAACGGGTGCGCGTTGCTCATGAGACAGACGATCTCGTCGACGAACAGATTCGACAGATGCAGCTGCTCGGGCGGTTCGGGCCAGTTGCCGACAACGACGTCGAGCTTGCCGTCCTCGAGCGCGAGTTCGTAGTCGAATGAGGGGCCGAGCGAATGAAACTCGAGCTGCGCGTTGGGCGCGGCTTGCCGGAAGCGTTCGACCACGGTGGGCACGAACAGCACGTTGAGATAGTCGGGGCAGCCGATGCGATAGCAACGAATCGACGTGGCCGGATCGAAGTTGTGCTGTTGGAAGCGGATGCGTTCGATTTCGCGCAGCGCGTTTTGGACCGGCTCGAGCAGGCGCAGGCCGTATTCGGTCGGCACCATGCCGGACTTGCCGCGCACGAGCAGCGGATCGCCGGTGATGTCGCGCAGGCGACGCAGCGCGGCGCTGATGGCCGGCTGGGATTGATTGAGCTTGACGGCCGCGCGGGTGACGCTGCGCTCCATCAAGAGGGTGTGCAAGACGCGCAAAAGATACGTGTCGATCGCCTCGCGCTGCTGACTCATGATTGCTCCGATATATGTTTAGGCTGATCGGATAGGGATGGGAACATCAGGTTTTTAATATGTACGTCGGCGCGCGTCAAGGGCGCGGATACCCGTGTAGCACATCGGCCGAATCGACCCCGGGCGCCATATTGTCGGCTCGACGCCCGCCTGCGATTTGGGTATCGTCGGGCCAGGCCGCGCGGCGGCGGAGGATGAAAGCAACGCTCGACGGCGCGCGGCGCTTCGAGGTGAACGGGGAGCGCGGCGCGCCGCCGGCGTGTCGCGCATGGTATGACTTGGGTGGCAGCACAGTCGAACGACGGACTTCATGAACGATCAATCAACGCTCGGCGCGCCAGCGGGCCAAAGCGATAGCGACAGCGGACGCGCGCCTCTCGTGCCGCGGCTCGCGCTTGAGGGCATCAGCAAGCAATACCCGTCGGTGCGGGCCAACGACGGCGTGCACCTGACCGTTGCGCCCGGCGAGATCCACGCCGTGCTCGGCGAAAACGGCGCGGGCAAGAGTACGCTGATGAAGATCATCTACGGTTCGGTGCGCCCCGATGCGGGCGAGATCCGATGGGAAGGCGATCTCGTCGACATCGCGAGCCCGGCGCACGCGCGCAAGCTGGGCATCGGCATGGTCTTCCAGCACTTCTCGTTGTTCGAGACGCTGACCGTCGGCGAAAACATCGCGCTCGCGCTCGACGAGCCCTTCGACTTGGCGGCGCTCGGCAAACGCATTCGCGAAGTATCGGCCGAATACGGGCTCGACATCGATCCGCAGCGGCACGTGCATAGCCTGACGGTGGGCGAGCGCCAGCGCGTCGAGATCGTACGCTGCCTGCTGCAGCACCCCCGGCTCTTGATCATGGACGAGCCTACGTCGGTATTGACGCCGCAAGCCGTGCGCAAGCTGTTCGAAACGTTGAAACGATTGGCGGCGCAAGGCTGCAGCGTCCTTTACATCAGCCACAAACTCGACGAAATACAAGCGCTTTGCGATACGGCTACGGTCATGCGGGCCGGGCGCGTGACGGGGCATGTGCGGCCGCGCGAGGAAACGCATGCGTCGCTCGCGCAATTGATGGTCGGCCACGCGCTGCCCGATTACACACGGCGCGCGCATGCGCCGGGCGAGGTGCGGCTCAGCGTCAAGGCGTTGTCGGCGTTAAGCGACGACCCGTTCGGCACATCGCTCGAGAACGTCACGTTCGACGTGCACGCGGGCGAGATATTCGGCATCGCCGGTGTGTCGGGCAACGGCCAGGCCGAGTTGCTTGCGGCGTTGTCGGGAGAGAAGCGCTGCACGGACGAGCCCGACGCCGTGACGATTTGCGGCAAGCGGGCCGCGCGGCTCTCGGCCGCCGCGCGGCGCCGCTTGGGTTTCGCGTTCGTCCCCGAAGAGCGGCTCGGCCGCGGCGCGGTGCCGGCCATGTCGCTGGCCGAGAATGCGCTCTTGACCGCGCATCGGCAGCCCGGCATGGTGCGACACGGATGGATCGGCGCCCGCGCGATGCGCGCGTTCGCCTCGCGCTGCATCGAAGCGTTCGACGTGCGTTGCAGCGGGCCGGATGCGCTCGCGCAGTCGCTGTCGGGCGGCAATCTGCAGAAGTTCATCGTGGGCCGAGAGCTGCTGCAAGCGCCGAAAGTGCTGGTCGTCGCACAGCCCACTTGGGGCGTCGATGTCGGCGCATCGGCTTTCATTCGCCAGCAACTGCTCGATCTATCGGCGAAGGGCGTGGCCGTGCTCGTGATCTCCGAGGAGCTCGACGAACTCTTCGACATTTGCGACCGCATTGCCGTCCTTGCGCGCGGGCGCTTGTCGCCGGTGCGCAAAACAGGCGAGACGAACGCCGAGGAAATCGGCCTATGGATGGCTGGCCTCTTCGGCGATCGCGGCGCGGCGCCGCCCGAGCAGCAGGCGCTCCATGCTTGAGCGCGGATCGCTTGCTGCTCCCCCGCTGATACACGAACCTACGACGCCCGAGCCCACATGCACTTCCCCTACCGAATCGAAGCCCGCCCAACGCCTTCGCGGGCGATGCAGCTTGCCGTGCCCGCGATCGCGGCGCTTCTGACGCTGGCGATCGGCTTTCTCATCTTCAGCCTCGTCGGACGCGACCCCGGGCAGGCAATGCGCGCCTTTTTCATCGATCCCCTCGCTGATGCCAACGGCTGGTCCGAACTGCTGCTCAAGGCCTCGCCGCTGTGCCTGATCGGTCTGGGCCTCGCGATCGGCTATCGGGCCAACGTGTGGAACATCGGCGCGGAGGGGCAGATGCTCGCGGGCGGTATCGCAGCGAGCGGCGTCGCGATTCACTTCGACCAAGCGAGCGGCGCGTGGATCCTGTTCCTCATGATGGGCGCGGGCATTGCAGGCGGCATGATCTGGGCCGCGATCCCGGCTTTCCTGAAAACGCGCTTCAATACGAACGAGATCTTGACGAGCCTCATGCTGACGTACGTGGCCACGCAGCTCTTGATCTATCTCGTGAGCGGCCCTTGGCGCGATCCGCAAGGAATGAACTTCCCCATTTCGGAGATGTTCTCGGGCGATGCGCTCTACCCGACATTCGGCGGAGATTGGGGTTGGCATTGGCTGCGCGGAACGCGGCTGAACGCCTCGATCTTCGTGACGCTCGCGGCCATTCCAGCGGCATGGCTCTTCATGCGCAAGAGCTTTGCCGGATTTCGCATGAACGTGGGCGGCCTTGCGCCGCTTGCGGCGCGCTACGCGGGCTTCTCCGATACCCGCACGGTCTGGACGTCGCTGCTCGTCAGCGGCGCGCTCGCGGGCCTCGCGGGGATGGGCGAGATCGCCGGGCCGATCGGTCAGCTGCAGGCGACCTGGTCGCCGGGCTACGGGTTCACGGCGATCATCGTCGTGTTCGTCGGCCGCCTGCATCCCATCGGCATCGTCCTCGCGAGTTTGCTGATGGCGCTGCTTTACCTCGGCGGCGAAGCGGTCCAAACCTCGATGCAGCTGCCGCAGGCGCTTTCGGGCGTGTTTCAAGGCCTGCTGCTGTTTTCCCTGCTCGGGGCGGACCTGTTCGTCAACTACCGCTTGCGTCGCGTCGCGAGCGCCGTGCACGCGTGATCCCCCGCCATCGAATCATCAGCCAATCGAAATAGAACGAAACGACTCATGGATATTCAACAAGCCGGTACGCTCGCCTCGAGCGCCGTCGTCGCGGCGATTCCGCTGATGTTCGCGGGCGTGGGCGAACTCGTCACGGAAAAGTCGGGCGTTCTGAACCTCGGCGTCGAAGGCATGATGCTGATGGGCGCCGTCACGGGCTACGCGGTCACTGTCACGACGGGAAGCCCCTGGCTCGGCGTCGCGGCCTCGATCGGCGCCGGCGTCGCGATGGCCTTGCTGTTCGGATTTCTCACGCTGACGCTGCTCGCCAATCAGGTCGCCACGGGGCTGTCGTTGACGATCTTCGGGATCGGCTTGTCCGCCTATGTCGGCAAGCCTTACACCTCGGCGTCGGTCAGCGCGACGATCGCCGTCTGGCCGATTCCGGGCTTTGCCAAGATTCCGGTGCTCGGGCCGGCGCTGTTCGCATTGACGCCGCTCGGCTATCTCGCCTTCGTGGCGTTCGGTCTCGTCGCATGGTTTCTGTATCGGACGCGAGCAGGGCTCGTGCTGCGCTCGGTCGGCGAATCGCCCAGCGTCGCGCACTCGGTCGGCTTCCCCGTGATCGGCGTGCGCTACGGCGCGACGTTGTTCGGCGGCGGCATGGCCGGGCTCGCGGGCGGCTACTATTCGATCGTCTACCTGCACCTGTGGCAAGAGCAGCTCACGTCGGGGCGCGGCTGGATCGCGCTCGCGCTCGTGGTGTTCGGCACGTGGCGCCCGGGCCGGTTGCTCGTCGGCGCATTGCTGTTCGGCGCCGTCACGGGGCTGCAGTTCTACGCGCAGGCCGTGGATGTGCCCGTGCCGACGCAGGTGCTCGCCATGCTGCCGTATCTGGCGACGATCGTCGTGCTGGCTGTCATTTCGCGCAATCCGAATACGGTCAAGCTCAACGCGCCCGCGTCCCTCGGCAAGCCGTTTTTCGCGACGAGCTGAGCGCGCCGCGCCCGAACCGACCGTTTCACCCACACCACTGGAGAAGTTCGATGAGAAGAAAAACGTTGCCTCTGCTTGCCGCCGGCATGGCGCTGCTGCTCGCCACCGCGCTGTTGCCGGCCGCGCGGGCGGCTGACGCGCCGGGTGTCGCCTTCGTCTATCTCGGCAACCCCGGCGACGCCGGCTGGACCTACGCACACGATCAAGGATCGAAGGAAGCGGAGGCGAAGTTCGGCAGCAAGATCAAGATTACGCGGGTGGAGAACGTGCCTGAGTCGGCCGACTCCGAGCGCGTGTTCCGCGATCTCGCGAGCAAGGGCAACAAGATCATCTTCGGATCGAGCTTCGGGTATCAGGATTTCGAGCTGAAGGTTGCCAAGGATTTCCCTGACACGGTTTTCCTGCATGCGACAGGCTACAAGAAAGCGAAGAATTTCGGCACGTACGACGTGCGCATGTACCAGGGCGCTTATCTCGCCGGCATCGTGGCCGGTCACATGACGAAGACAAACACGCTCGGCTTCGTCGCATCCGTGCCGATCCCCGAAGTGGTGCGCAACATCAACGCATACACGCTCGGTGCACGCTCCGTGAATCCGAAGGTGCACACGAAGGTCATCTGGATCAACAGCTGGTTCGATCCGGGCAAGGAGAAGCAAGCCGCCGAAACGCTGATCGCTCAAGGCGCCGACGTGCTGCTGCAAAATACGGATTCGAGCGCGACGCTGGCCACGGCGGAAGAGAAAAAGGTTCACGCTTTCGGCTGGGATTCCGACATGAAGAAGTTCGGGCCGGATGCACACCTGGGTTCCGTCGTTGCGCACTGGGGCGTCTACTATCGGGCCGCTATCCAGCAAGTACTCGACGGCAAGTGGAAGAACGATCCCGTCTGGTGGGGCTTGCCCCAGCAAGCGGTCGATCTCGAAGACTTGAACGCCGCGGTGCCACTTGACGCGCGCGCGGACGAAAAGAAGGCGCACGATGCGATCGCGAGCGGCAGCCGCGACGTCTTCGCGGGCCCGATCAAGGATCAGAGCGGCGCGGTCAAGGTCCCAGCGGGCAAGACGCTGGGGGATGCGGAGCTGCAGCGGCTGAACTGGTACGTCGAAGGCGTCGACGGTTCGCTGCCGAAGTAATAGGGTCCGCGTTCGCAGCAGAGGGAACGAACGGGCGGCGTGTTCGGCGCCGCCCGGATCAATCCTCCAAGCGCAGGCCCACT
>DATJJH010000147.1:0-15857 GCA_035492395.1 Trinickia sp.
CCGCGCTGGTCGCCGGCGAGCTCGGATTTCATCTGCTCGATAGCGGAGCGCTGTACCGGCTCGCCGCGCTCGCCAGCCTGCGTTACAACGTGCCTCCCGACGCGGCCGACGACCTTGCGGCGCTCGTGGACGGTCTCCATATCAAGTTCCGCGAGGGGTGCGTCGAACTGGACGGCGTGGACGTTTCGAACGAAATCCGCAGCGAGGCGATCGGCAATCGGGCTTCCGCCATCGCCGTCCATCAGGCGGTGCGCGCCGCGCTCCTCGCGCTTCAGCGTGCATTTCGCAAGGAGCCGGGGCTTGCGGCCGACGGCCGCGACATGGGCACCGTCATTTTCCCCGACGCCGTGCTGAAGGTGTTCCTGACTGCCAGCGTCGAGGCGCGCGCGGCCCGTCGGTATAAGCAATTGATGCAGAAAGGCTTTTCTGCTAATATGGATGACTTGCTCCGGGATTTGCGTGAACGCGATGCGCGCGATAGCAACCGCGCCGTTGCGCCGCTCAAGCCCGCGGCAGATGCGAAGCTGCTCGATACTTCAGCGCTATCGATCGACGAGGCCGTCGGTCAAGTGGTGCGGTGGTACCGAGCTGTAGGTGTTTCGTGAGAACGCTGGATACTAGGCTCGATATTTGGCCCGATACGGCGCGGGAGATGCGCGTTAGCCTGTAATCGGTCGCGAGCGGCTGCAAGCGTGCGTTCGTTGCGAAACGTGGTACTAACCCTAACCCCGTATGGCGCTTGTCGTTGTGCGCCGGACTCGAGAAAAGCGCGTGAGCGATCGCACCCTTCGCGATTGTGATCCCGCGGTTGCGAGGCCCGGTCTGACCGCGCAGAGCCATGCTTTTTCGATTTTTATGTCCGACCTGCAAACCTCCAACCCGAACACCGAATCCTTTGCGGCGCTTTTCGAAGAGTCGCTGACCAAGCAAGACATGCGCGCCGGCGAAGTCATCTCCGCCGAAGTCGTGCGCGTGGACCACAATTTCGTGGTCGTCAATGCGGGTCTCAAGTCCGAAGCCTACATCCCGATCGAGGAATTCCTGAACGATCAGGGCGAGGTAGAAGTGCAGGCGGGCGACTTCGTTTCGGTCGCGATCGACGCGCTCGAAAACGGCTACGGCGACACGATCCTGTCGCGCGACAAGGCGAAGCGCCTGGCCTCCTGGCTCTCGCTCGAGAAGGCGCTCGACAACAACGAGCTCGTCACCGGCACCATCACGGGCAAGGTGAAGGGCGGCATGACCGTCATGGTCAACGGCATCCGTGCGTTCCTGCCGGGCTCGCTCGTGGATACCCGCCCGGTCAAGGACACGACGCCGTACGAAGGCAAGACGCTCGAATTCCGCGTCATCAAGCTCGACCGCAAGCGTAACAACGTCGTTCTGTCTCGCCGCGCCGTCATTGAGGCGACGCAGGGCGAAGAGCGCGCGAAGCTGCTCGAGACGCTGAAGGAAGGCGCGATCGTCAACGGCGTGGTCAAGAACATCACCGATTACGGCGCGTTCGTCGACCTCGGCGGCATCGACGGCCTGCTGCACATCACCGATATCGCGTGGCGTCGTGTGCGTCACCCGAGCGAAGTGCTGTCGGTCGGCCAAGAAGTCACGGCCAAGATCCTCAAGTTCGACCAAGAGAAGAACCGCGTTTCGCTCGGCATCAAGCAATTGGGCGACGATCCGTGGGAAGGCATCTCGCGCCGCTATCCGTCGGGCACGCGTCTGTTCGGCAAGGTCACGAACATCACCGACTACGGCGCGTTCGTCGAAGTCGAATCGGGCATCGAAGGCCTGGTGCACGTGTCGGAAATGGACTGGACGAACAAGAACGTCGCTCCCTCGAAGGTTGTTCAGCTCGGCGACGAAGTCGAAGTCATGGTGCTCGAGATCGACGAAGACCGTCGTCGTATCAGCCTCGGCATGAAGCAATGCAAGCCGAACCCGTGGGACGATTTCAGCCGCAACTTCAAGAAGGGCGACAAGATCACGGGCGCCATCAAGTCGATCACCGACTTCGGCGTGTTCATCGGTCTGCCCGGCGGCATCGACGGCCTGGTCCACCTGTCGGATCTGTCGTGGAGCGAAGCCGGCGAAGAAGCCGTACGCAAGTACAAGAAGGGCGACGAGGTGGAAGCGGTCGTGCTCGGCATCGACGTCGAGAAGGAACGCATTTCGCTTGGCATCAAGCAGCTGGAAGGCGATCCGTTCAGCAACTTCGTTGCGATGAACGACAAGGGTTCGATCGTCGACGGCACGGTGAAGACGGTCGACGCCAAGGGCGCGGTGGTTGCGCTGTCGGCTGAAGTCGAAGGCTACCTGCGTGCTTCGGAAATCGCGCAAGATCGCGTCGAAGATGCTCGCAACGTGCTGAAGGAAGGCGACAAGGTCAACGCGATGATCATCAACATCGATCGCAAGTCGCGTGGCATCAACCTGTCGATCAAGGCCAAGGATTCCGCCGAGCAGCAAGAAGCGATTCGCGGCCTCGCGGCCGACACGAATTCGGCAGCTTCCGGCACGACGAACCTTGGCGCTCTGCTCAAGGCCAAGCTCGACGGCCAGAATCAGTAAGCCTTTGAGAGGTTTGCCGCAGTATGACCAAATCGGAATTGGTCGCCCAGTTGGCAGCGCGATTTCCGCAGCTTGTTCTCAAAGATGCGGATTTCGCAGTCAAGACGATGCTTGATGCGATGTCCGAGGCGTTGGCCAAGGGGCATCGCATCGAAATTCGCGGCTTCGGCAGCTTTGGTCTGAACCGTCGCCCATCTCGCGTCGGGCGCAATCCGAAATCGGGAGAGAAGGTGCTCGTGCCGGAAAAGCACGTGCCGCACTTCAAACCCGGCAAGGAACTGCGTGAGCGGGTGGACGGCCGGGCCGGCGAGCCGCTCAAGCCGGATCAGGCGGACGACGATCTTTGAATGCGGCGCAGCGCCCCTGTTGAAGGGGGCGGTGCATCGTAGGCTGGGCTCGTCGTCGGTGGTGTCCTCGACGCCAAGGTCGACAGTAAAACCGGCAAAGCAATTCGAAAAAGCGCCTTCGGGCGCTTTTTTATTTAGCGCATGCGGGTGGCTTCGACGGCGGCTGCTCGGGAGCACGATCGGTCTGACGCAGTCGCGCCGATTTGCGCAGGCGCGCGTATATGCCAGCCGAGCGCGCGGCATGGACCATGCATTGCAATCGAGGGGGCGCCTGACGCGGCCCGGCCTAACGCGGCCCGGCCTAACGCGGCCCGGCCAGCCCCACATCCTTTCCATTACAATACGGGCACTTTTACGTTGGTGCCGAGGCGTCGGGTGCTGGTGCGTCATACGTGGATGCACGCAGCCTAGCGCCGCCTTAACGACAACCGTATTCGCCGTCGAGAGAGCTTTCATGAAATTTATCGTCTGGGTGATCCGTGTGCTCGTGTTCGTGGTGCTGCTCGTCCTCGCGCTCGCCAACCAGCAAAGCGCATCGCTGAGCTTCGCCGGCTACGTATGGCAAGCGCCGCTCATCTTGATCGGCCTCGCGTTCTTCGGCGTCGGCTTGCTCGCCGGCCTGGTCTCCGCGGTACCCGCTGTCGTACGGCTCAAGCTCGAGAATGCGCGCACGCGGCGAGAGCTTCGCGCCGCGCGCGAACAGACGCCGCCCACCGTTGTCGAGCCGCCGATGCCTCCGGTCATCTGAGTCGACCGTTCGTTCGCACGTATCTCTTTTCGCCGCTTCTTTGACCTTCGCATGGATCTCGATTTCTGGTGGCTCCTTGTCATCCCCGTTGCGTTCGCGCTCGGGTGGATGGCATCGCGCTATGACTTGAAGACGCTGCTGTCCGAAAGCGCCAATCTGCCGCGCTCTTACTTCCGCGGCCTGAACTTCCTCTTGAACGAGCAGCCGGATCAGGCGATCGATGCATTCATCGAAGTCGTCAAGCTCGATCCTGAAACGATCGAACTGCATTTCGCCCTCGGCAACTTGTTTCGTCGCCGGGGCGAAACGGACCGCGCGATCCGCATTCATCAGAATTTGCTGAGCCGCGCGGATTTGCCGGCCAGCGAGCGCGATCACGCGCTGTTCGAACTCGGTCAGGACTTTCTGAAGGCGGGTCTGCTCGATCGCGCCGAGGAGGCCCTCGGCCGGCTCGACGCCGGCGAATACGCCCGCGACGCGCAGCGCGCGCTACTGACGATCTACGAGATCGAAAAAGACTGGACGAAGGCGATCGACGCGGCGCGCCGGCTCGAGACGATGGGCGCGGACTCGCTCGCCAAGGAAATCGCGCAGTTCCATTGCGAATTGGCGCAAGAGGCGTTGCAGCGCAAGGACGCCGAGCAGGCCGACGCGCAGCTCGGGCGCGCGCTCGAGGCGAACCCCGCAAACGTACGGGCGACGATCCTGGCCGGCGACGTGGCCTCCGCCCGGGGCGATCATGCTGGCGCGCTCGACGCGTGGCGGCGCGTGGAGTCGCAAAATCCCTCATATTTGCCGCTCGTCGCGGAAAAATTGATGAAGGCGTTCGCGGCTCAATCGCGGCCGCAAGAAGGCGCCGCTTTGCTGCGCGGCTATGTCGAGCGCTATGGGTCGAGCGATCTGCTCGACGTCGCCTATCCGCACGTCGCGCAGCTGTGTGGCGCCGAGGCGGCCCATGCGCTGGCCCGCGCGCAGATGCGGGCGGCGCCGAACCTCGCCGGGATGACGCGTCTGCTCGATGCGCAAATCGAAGCGGCCGAGGAGCCGCGCCGGGGCGAGCTGGAACTGATGCGCACGCTGATCAAGCAGCGCACCAAAAATTTGCCACGTTACACATGCCAAAATTGCGGTTTCCGGGCGCGCCTGTTCTATTGGCAGTGCCCAGGTTGCAGCGGTTGGGAAACGTATGCGCCGCGCCGCATCGAGCCCATCGCGACGCAAGCTTGATGCACCCTCTATCGGAAGGCGTTTGACGTCCTCACCCGCCTAAAGGCGGGTGATTCCCACAACTGGCGATGCACGTCCGCATCGGAGAATGTTCAGCGCAGCATTGATGTCGCGATCATGTACACAACCGCAACTACCGCACTGCCGCTCTCTTATTCGCAAGCCTTTCAGCCCGCTAGGGCCGCTGCGCGCATGGCACGCAGAACAGGTTACGGAAGAAGACGCTTCATTCACTTCTTCGAACCGCGCTCCGTGCGTGATCGCTTTATAGCGGAGCTTGTCTCGGAAGGACGACCAAGATGCGTCGTAGACGCTTTTCGACATCTTAGGTCTGGCGTCGATCATGCCGCGCATACTAACCCGGGAATGCCGCCTTGCGGCGGCGCTCCTTACCTCCTCGGACTAAAGCCCGAGGTTTCTCGGAGCAACCTCTGATGAAAATCACCATCATCGGCACGGGCTATGTCGGTCTCGTCACGGGCGCGTGCTTGGCCGAAATCGGCAACGACGTCTTCTGTCTCGACGTCGACCCCCGCAAGATCGATATCCTGAACAGCGGCGGTGTGCCGATTCACGAACCGGGCCTGCAAGAAATCATCGCTCGCACGCGCGCGCACGGCCGCATTACGTTTTCCACCGACGTGAAGGCCAGCGTGGAGCATGGCGACGTCCAGTTCATCGCCGTCGGCACGCCGCCCGACGAGGACGGCTCGGCCGACCTGCAGTATGTGCTGGAAGCCGCGCGCAACATCGGCCGCTATTCGAACGGCTTCAAGGTCATCGTCGACAAATCGACGGTACCGGTAGGCACCGCCGAACGCGTGCGCGCCGCCATCGCGGCCGAGCTCGGTGCGCGCGGGCTCAGCGCCAGCGCGGCGCATCGGTTCTCGGTCGTCTCGAACCCGGAATTCCTGAAGGAAGGCGCTGCGGTCGACGATTTCATGCGGCCCGATCGTATCGTGATCGGCATCGACGATGACGAAGCCGGCCTCGTCGCGCGCGAAAAGATGAAGCGACTTTACGCGCCGTTCAATCGCAATCACGAGCGCACGCTGTATATGGACGTGCGCTCGGCCGAATTTACGAAATACGCGGCCAACGCCATGCTCGCCACGCGCATCTCGTTCATGAACGAAATGTCGAACCTGGCCGATCGAGTGGGTGCGGACATCGAGCAAGTGCGCCGCGGCATCGGTTCCGATCCGCGTATCGGGTACCACTTTTTGTATGCCGGCGTCGGCTATGGCGGCTCGTGCTTTCCCAAGGACGTGCAGGCGCTCGTGCGCACCGCCGACGAAAACGGGCAACGTCTGCGGATTTTGCAGGCGGTCGAAGACGTCAATCACGACCAGAAGGAAGTGCTGGTCGAAAAGATCGTTCAGCGTCTGGGCAGCGATCTGACCGGACGTACCTTCGCAGTTTGGGGGCTGGCGTTCAAGCCGAACACCGACGACATGCGCGAGGCGCCGAGCCGGCGATTGATTGCGGCGCTGCTCGCGCGGGGCGCGCAGGTTCGCGCCTACGATCCGGTGGCGCTGGACGAAGCTCGGCGCGTGTTTCCGCTCGATCTGGCCGGTGCGCCCGATGCGCTTGCGCGTTTGACGTTCGCCAAGTCGCAAGACGAAACGGTCGCGGGCGCCGACGCACTCGTCATCGTGACCGAATGGAAGGAATTCAAGAGCCCCGATTTCTCGCATTTGAAATCGGTGCTCAAGGCGCCGTTGATTTTCGACGGGCGCAATCTCTATGAGCCGTCGGCGATGGCCGAACTCGGCATCGACTACTACGCAATCGGGCGTCCCTATGTCCAACTCGATCCCGCAACCGATGCAGGCGTCTAACGTAACCAAGACGCCGGCCGGGCAGAGTGCGATGCCGGCGGCCGAACTGCCCACGGTGTCGCGCGAGCGGCTGCGCGAGGCGCGTGTGCTGATCGTCGGCGACGTCATGCTCGATCGCTATTGGTTCGGCGACGTCAACCGCATTTCGCCGGAAGCGCCCGTGCCGGTCGTGCATGTGCAGCGACAGGAAGACCGGCTCGGCGGCGCGGCCAACGTCGCGCGCAATGCGGCGGCGCTAGGCGCGCACGCGGGGCTGCTTTGCGTCGTGGGACGCGACGAGCCGGGCGAGCGTATCGTCGAACTGCTCAAGGACAGCGGCGTCGCGACTCATTTGGAGCGCGACCCGGAATTGTCGACGACGATCAAATTGCGGGTGCTGTCGCGCCAGCAGCAATTGCTGCGCGTCGATTTCGAAAACACGCCGGCGCATGAAGCGCTGCTCGCCGGTCTTGCACGCTTCGATGCGCAACTCGCATCGAATGACGTCATTCTCTTGTCCGACTATGCCAAAGGCGGCCTGACGCACGTCACGCAGATGATCGCCGCGGCTCGCGCGGCCGGCAAACCCGTGCTCGTCGATCCGAAGGGCGACGATTGGGAGCGTTACCGCGGCGCCACGCTGATTACGCCGAATCGCGCCGAGCTGCGCGAGGTCGTCGGGCAGTGGAAGTCGGAGGACGATCTGCGTGCGCGCGTCGATACGCTGCGTGCTTCGCTCGACATCGAATCGCTGCTGCTCACGCGGTCGGAGGAAGGCATGACGCTGTTCGCGGCCGACGGGAGCGTGTTGACGGCGCCCGCCGTCGCGCGCGAAGTCTACGACGTGTCGGGCGCGGGCGACACCGTGATCGCAACGTTGGCCGTCATGCTGGCCGCGAAGCTGCCGCTCGTCGACGCCGTTGCGCTGGCAAACCGCGCGGCGGGCATCGTCGTGGGCAAGCTCGGCACGGCCACCGTCGATTACGACGAGCTTTTCGCGCAAGACGCGCGTTAGCCCGGCCCGCATGCCAAGCCTCGGTCTCGCCCATCGATCGCCTATCATCGTTATCGAACAACTGTTATTTCGATCATGACTCTTATCGTTACCGGCGCCGCCGGCTTCGTCGGCGCCAATCTCGTCAAGGCGCTGAACGCGCGCGGCGAAACGCACATCATCGCCGTCGACAACCTCACTCGCGCCGACAAGTTCAAGAACCTCGTCGATTGCGAAATCGACGATTACCTCGACAAGACGGAATTCGTCGAACGTTTCGCGCGCGGCGATTTCGGAAAAGTGCGAGCCGTGTTTCATGAGGGCGCCTGTTCGGACACGATGGAGACCGACGGCCGCTACATGATGGAGAACAACTTCCGCTACAGCCGCGCCGTGCTCGATGCCTGCTTGGCTCAGGGGGCGCAGTTTCTCTACGCGTCATCGGCGGCGATCTACGGCGGCTCGACGCGTTTCGTCGAAGAGCGCGAAGTGGAAGCTCCGCTGAACGTCTACGGTTACTCGAAGTTTCTGTTCGATCAGATCGTCCGCCGCGTCATGCCGAGCGCCAAAAGCCAGATCGTGGGCTTTCGCTATTTCAATGTGTACGGGCCGCGCGAAGCTCACAAAGGGCGCATGGCGTCGGTCGCGTTTCACAATTTCAATCAATTCCGCGCCGAAGGCAAAGTGAAGCTGTTCGGCGAATACAACGGCTACGCGGCGGGCGAGCAGACACGCGACTTCGTCTCCGTCGAGGATGTCGCCAAGGTCAACCTGTTCTTCTTCGACCATCCGGAGAAGTCAGGCATCTTCAATCTCGGCACGGGCCGCGCGCAACCGTTCAACGACATCGCGACCTCTGTCGTCAATACGCTGCGCGCGCTCGAGAACCAGAGCGCGCTCTCCCTCGCGGAAATGGTCCAACGCGGCCTCATCGAATACGTTCCGTTTCCCGATGCACTGCGCGGCAAGTATCAATGCTTCACGCAAGCCGATACGGGGCGCCTGCGCGCGGCGGGTTACGATGCGCCGTTCCTGACGGTGCAAGAAGGCGTCGACCGCTACGTGCGTTGGCTGTCCGGCCAACTGTAAAGCGCGCCGCGCACTACTTAGACTGGCGCCTCCGGGTCGGTGCTCGCCGGCCCCTTCATTGTCCGGAGGCGCCATGTTCAAACGTCTATTCTTTCTCGCGGCGGCGTTCGTCGCCGCGTTTCTCTCCTTCCACGCGCAAGCCGTCGACGCGAATATCGCCGACGAAGCTGCGCTGCGCGAGCTCAAAGGCATCGGTCCGGCCAGGGCGAAAGCGATCGTCGACGAACGCGCGGCGGGCGGTCCCTTCAAGGACGCCGCGGATCTCGGCCGACGCGTGAAAGGCCTCGGCGGGCAGGCGACCGACCGCCTTCAGGCCGAAGGGCTCACGATTGGGGCCGGGCCGCGCGAATCGTTGCGTTGATGCGTTCGCCTTCGCTTTTTTGCGCGCTCGCTTGCCGTTCTCGCGCATTGCGTGCGGCGACAGCAAACGGCAGGTGCGAAAGACCCTACGCGGCGATGAGCGGCCCGGTGCTTTACAATCGATTCGATTCCCATCGACTAATTTGACCGCGCGCCGAGCGCCAACGATATGCCTTACAAAACCATTGAAGATACGATCGGCAATACGCCGCTCGTCCAACTCGTTCGCTTGCCCGACGACGAGATCCGCAGCCGCAACAATGTCGTGCTCGCGAAACTGGAAGGTAATAATCCCGCAGGCTCGGTGAAAGACCGCCCAGCGTTGTCGATGATCAAGAAGGCGGAAGCGCGGGGCCGGATCAAGCCCGGCGACACCTTGATCGAAGCAACCAGCGGCAATACGGGCATTGCGCTCGCGATGGCCGCGGCCGTTCGCGGCTACAAGATGGTGCTGCTCCTGCCCGAAGACCTATCGGTCGAGCGGCGCCAGAGCATGGCCGCCTATGGCGCCGAGATCGTGCTGACGCCTGTGAAGGGCGGCATGGAGTACGCACGGGATCTCGCCGAACAAATGCAGCGTGACGGGCGCGGCATCATCCTCGATCAGTTCGCGAACCCGGACAATCCGGTCGCGCACTACGAAGCCACGGGCCCCGAAATCTGGCGCGATACCGAAGGGCGCATCACCCACTTCGTTTCGTCGATGGGTACGACGGGGACGATCATGGGTGTGTCGCGCTATTTGAAGGAACAGAACCCGGCGGTCGAGATCGTCGGGGCGCAGCCGGAAGACGGTTCGCGCATCCCGGGCATTCGCAAATGGCCCGAGGCTTACATGCCGAAAATTTTCGATCGAACGCGCGTCGATCGGACCGAGAACGTTTCGCAAAGCGCGGCCGAGGCCATGGCGCGGCGCCTCGCGGCAGTGGAAGGTATTTTCTGCGGCATTTCATCGGGCGGCGCTTGCGAGGTCGCCTTGCGTATCGCTCGGCAAGTCGAAAACGCGACGATCGTCTTCATCGTCTGCGATCGCGGCGATCGTTACTTGTCCACGGGCGTGTTTCCCGCCTGATGCTTCACTCATCCCGCGGCGGAGCGCAAAAGCTGCGCCGCCGCGGCGATACGGTTACTGCGGCTGCGGCTGGCCGCCGGCCGGCGCCATGGGAGTCGGCTCATTCAATAACGAGGCGGGCGATGTGGCGGGCGTTTGCGCGCTTGGCGCCGCGGCGGGCGTAGGCTGCGGCGCGGGCGTCGGCATCGGCGTGCTCGGCTGAGCGTTTGCCGTTTCCTCGTCCATGCGCCCCTTCACGCGCTCCCCGAGTTCATAGACCGCGAGCGCGTAGAAGAAACTGCGGTTGTAGCGCGTGAGCGCATAAAAATTCTGCAGGCCCAGCATGTACTCCGTCGGCCGCGCCGGCGTCGGCAAATCGATGACCGTGACCGGCGTACTTGCCTCGGACGTCGTATCGAGCCCCGACTCGTCGAGCACCATGCCGGCGCGCAGCAATTGCGCGAGCGGCCAGTGCGGTTCGGGTTGACCGTCCGCGGCCGCCTGCGCGATACCTTGGCTGCCCTTGTCGCCGGCGATGCGCCAGACGACCGGCCGGCCGCTCTCCCATCCGTTTTCCTTCAGATAGTTGGCCACACTGCCGATTGCGTCGGCTTGGCTCGTGCGCAAGTCGATATGCTTGTTGCCTTCGAAATCGACCGCGTACTTCACGATGCTGCTCGGCAGAAATTGCGGGATGCCGATCGCGCCCGTATACGAGCCCAGGACGGTTGTCGGATCGATTTGCGCGTCGCGGGTCCAAACGAGGTAATCCTCGAGATTCTTGCGGAACGTCATCTCGCGCTCGGCGCGATTGGGCGTATTCGGATAGTCGAAGGCCAATGTCGTCAGCGCATCGAGCACGCGGAAGTTGCCCATATAGCGGCCGTATATCGTCTCGACGCCGATGATGCCGACGATGACCTCCGGCGGCACCCCGAATTGCCGGTAAGCCCGCTCGAGCGCAGCCCGGTTGTCACGCCAGAATTTCACGCCCGCGTTGATTCGCACCGGGTCGAGAAAGCGCGCTTGATAGACGTGCCAATTCTTGACGAACGGCGTTGGGGCCGGCGTGACGAGCTTGACGGCGGTGGCCGAATAGTTGACACCCGCGAACAGCGTATGCAGCGCGGCCGGGTCGAAATCGTAGCGCGCGACTAGGTCGTCGATGAATGCGTTGACGTCCGCATTGTTGGCGTAGCGCTGCGGGATGATCTCCTCTTCGAACGTCCCGCCCGACGTTCCCGACTGCGGCGCTTGCTCCTGCGCGAGGCGAGCCGTGTGCTTGGCGGGCGAAGCGCTCTGGGCGTCGGCACTGTGCCAGCCAAGCGTGGCGCCGAGCGTTGCGGCGACGAGCACGGCAAGGCGTTTGCATTTTGCCGCGGATGATGCGTATTGACCGGTCATATGAGAGCGAGAAAGGGCGTTCGGCGCAGTATAGCGAACGGCCGGCGTGGGCGGAACCGGCGCGGGCGCGTTCTCGTGTGGTAACGTAGTCCAATCCAAGGCCCGCCCGACGGCCAACAAAGTGACCAAGGAGACACGCCGCCCCCGCGGCGCGAAACGATCATGACGACCGCTGTGTACTCACACCCCGATTGCCTACTGCACGAGATGGGGCGGGGGCATCCGGAATGCCCGGAGCGGCTGGTTGCGATCGAGGATCAATTGATCGCGAGCCGCATCGCGGAATTGGTCGAGCGCGAAAGCGCGCCGCTCGCCGATATCGCCGATATCGCCCGCGTGCATACGCGTGCTCACATCGATTTCATCGAGCGCAGCGCCCCGACCGAAGGCCACGCGTGGATCGATCCCGACACCTGCATGAATGCGCATACGTGGCAGGCGGCATTGCGCGCGGCCGGCGCGGCCGTGGCCGCGACCGATGCGGTCATCGACGGACGCTACGACAATGCCTTTTGCAGCGTGCGGCCGCCCGGCCATCACGCCGAGCCCGCACGGGCAATGGGTTTTTGCTTCTTCAACAACGTGGCGATCGCCGCACGTCACGCGTTGGACGTGCGCGGTCTCTCCCGCGTGGCCGTAGTCGACTTCGACGTGCATCATGGGAACGGCACGGAGGCGGCATTCGCGGGCGACGAGCGCGTCTTGATGTGCAGCTTTTTTCAGCATCCGTTCTATCCGTTCAGCGGCGCGGACAATCAGGCGCCCAACATGGTCAACCTGCCTATGCCCGCGCGCACGCCGGGCACGGCCGTGCGCGAGGCCATCGATCTCGTCTGGCTGCCGCGTCTCGAAGCGTTCAAGCCCGAGATGATTTTCATCTCGGCGGGGTTCGACGCGCATCGCGAGGACGATCTCGGCAACATGGGGCTCGTCGAGGACGACTACACGTGGATCACCGATCAGATTCGCCGCATCGCGCAGCGCCATGCGCGGGGAAGGATCGTCAGCTGCCTCGAAGGCGGCTATAACTTGTCGGCGCTCGGCCGCAGTGTCGTCGCGCATGTGCGCGCGTTGGCCGATATCTGACCCAAGACCACCGATTGAATTTTGCTGTCAGGATTGCTGTCAGGAGGCGGCTCATCATGGATCACGCTGCATCGACCTCTACGTCTTCCGGCGCGCCGGCTTCGGACGCGTTGCTCATCGAACACGATGCGTACGCATTGCCGGGCGTCGTGCGCGTTACGCTCAATCGGCCCGACGCGTTCAATGCGCTTTCCGAGGATCTGATCGCGCAACTGCAGGCGACGTTGTCGGCGATCGCGCAATCGGACGCGCGCGTCGTCGTTCTGGCGGCGAACGGTCGAGCCTATTGTGCCGGACATGATTTGAAGGAGCTGCGCGCAACGCCTTCGCTCGAGTTTTATCAAACGCTGTTCGGGCGCTGCTCCGCGTTGATGATGACGCTTCAGCGGATGCCGCAGCCTGTCATCGCGCGCGTGCAAGGCATCGCCACCGCGGCAGGCTGTCAGCTCGTCGCGATGTGCGACATGGCGGTGGCCGCCGACACGGCGCGCTTCGCGACATCGGGCATTCATTATGGCTTGTTCTGTTCGACGCCCGCCGTGCCGCTCTCACGCAATATTCCGCGCAAAGCCGCGTTCGAGATGCTCATGACGGGCGATTTCATCGATGCGGCCAAGGCCCGCGAACTGGGTCTCATCAATCATATGACGCCGCTCGATGCGCTCGACGCGGAGGTGGCCGCGCTCGCCCAACGCATCTGCGAAAAACCGGCCGCCGCGGTGCGCGTGGGTAAGGCGCTGTTCTACCGTCAGTTGGAGACGGGGATCGAAGCGGCCTACCAGATGGCGGGGCAGGCGATCGCCTGCAATGCGATCGATCCTGTCGCCCAAGAGGGCATGCAGGCGTTCATCGAAAAGCGCACGCCGAACTGGCGGGCATAAGCGAAAGCGGGGCGTGCGACGCCGAGGCCGCAACTCGACTAGGCGCGGGCGACAATCCAGCGCGTCAGCGCATCGATGACGCGATCGCGATCGAGATCGTTCATGGTCTCGTGAAAGGCCGCATCGTAGAGCGTCAGCGTGCGATCGGGCGAGCCGGCCTGCTGAACGAATACGCGGCTGCCTTCGGGCTCGGTTAGCTTATCGGCCGTGCCATGATAGACGAGCACGGGCAGGCGCAGCGAGGCTCGGCCCTGTTCGATGCGCGCCATCGCGACGAGAATTTCAGCACCGGTGCGGGCCGGGACCGCGCCATGCTGCACCAGCGGGTCGGTGCGATTGGCCTCGACGATGCGCGGATCGCGCGAGAGTAGCGACGGCTCGATTGTCATGGCCTTGTAGCGTGGCCACAGGCGGCTCACGACGCGGCTCGCCGCCAGCATCCAGCGCGGCACGTCCTTGCCCGGGGCGAGGGCGGGGCTCGACAGGATAAGGCCGGTCACGGGCTGAAACTCGCCGGCGAACGCGGCGAGTCGTTCGATCGCGAAGAGCGTCGCGATCGTGCCGCCCATGCTGTGGCCCATCAGGAAAAGCGGCGTGCCCGGCCTCGAGGCCGATTCGAGCAACGCTCGCGCATCGTTCAGGTATTCGTCGAATCGTTCTACCCAGGTGCGCGCACCGGGGGAGCGTCCATGACCGCGCAGGTCGACGCCGACGAGTTCGATGCCCGCCGCGTTCAGCCGCTCGGCCAGCGCGGCATAGCGGCCGGCGTGTTCGGCCAAGCCGTGGAGAAGAGCGACCGTGGCTCGCGGTGGCGTTGCGCAAGGCCATCGGTAAAGAGCGAGTTCAATGCCGTCCGTCGTACGTACCGTGCCCGCCGGTGCGGCCTGCGGTTGCGCGGCCGCCGATTTCGACGGATCCGAATCGCCCTTGTCCTGCGGCACAGCAGTTCTCGACATCATTCCTCTCCCCGTTGCTCGTCTTGTGCGCCCGATCATAGCCGCTCGGCGCGCGGCGAAAGGCGGGATCGAAGCCGCCTACTACTCTAATTTCCAAAATTCATTAAGGCGTGGCGATTAATTATTAAAGCTTATTTGTGCAGCGCGATAAAATAGCCGGCCGTCACTTCATCCGCTAACCAACGGCCGGTGATCCCGATCACGCACAGCGCTGTAGGCGGGCCCGCCGTTTTGTCCTTCATGATCGAACTTCGTCATATTTCACAGCGTTTTGCCGGGCCAAGCGGCTGGGTCGAGGCGCTCCACGACATCAACCTCAGTATTCCCGCCGGTCAAATCTTCGGCATCATCGGCCGCAGCGGCGCGGGCAAGAGCACGCTCGTACGCACGATCAATCTGCTGACCCGGCCGAGCGCCGGCGAGGTCGTCGTCGACGGCAAGGTGTTGACTGCGCTATCGGCGCAGGCGCTACGCGAAGCGCGTCGCGACATCGGCATGGTCTTTCAGCATTTCAATTTGCTCAATTCAAGGACCGTGTTCGACAACGTCGCACTGCCGCTCGAGCTTGCCGGGATGAAGCGGGCCGAGATCGACCGAACGGTCTTGCCGTTGCTCGAACTGGTTGGCCTCACCGCACTCAAGGACCGGTATCCGGCGCGCATCAGCGGCGGGCAAAAGCAGCGCGTCGGCATCGCCCGCGCATTGGCGAGCCGGCCGAAGGTGTTGCTGTGCGACGAAGCGACGTCGGCGCTCGACCCGGAAACGACGCGTTCGATCCTCGAACTGCTCAAGCGTATCAACCGCGAACTGGGTCTCACGATCGTCCTCATCACGCACCAGATGGAAGTCATCAAGGATGTCTGCGACCGCGTAGCCGTGCTCGACGCGGGACGCGTCGTCGAAGCGGGCAGCGTCGTGGACGTATTCCTTAAGCCGCATCACGCCGTCACGCGCGCGCTGCTCGGCGACATCATCGCGCACGAGTTGCCGAGCTCCGTGAAGGCGCGCGTCGCCGCGCAAATCGAAGCCGGCGAGGGCCGGCTGTTACGCCTCGCGTTCGCCGGCGGCGGCGTCGATCGGCCGATCTTGTCCGAGACGATTCGCCGCTACGCGCTCGATTTCAACATCCTGCACGGACAGGTGAACGAGATCCAAGGCTGTGCGTTCGGCTCGCTCGCCGTGCTCGCCGACGGCGAGCCGCAGCAGCTTCATGCCGCGCTCGGATTCTTGCGCGATCAGGGCGTCGTCGTCGAGGAGCTTTCCCATGTTCAGTGACATGTCTTCGATGTTCGTGCAGTCGTTCTGGGAGACGCTCGTCATGGTCGG
>DATJJH010000148.1:0-5327 GCA_035492395.1 Trinickia sp.
GATGAGCCGCCCATCGGCGTCCACGCCATGCGGCAACACGCGATAGCGCACGATCGTGTCGAGCGGCAGCTGTTCTCGATAGCGTTCCAGTGCGCCCATATCGAGCGCGCCGCGTTCGATGTCGGCCTGAAACGCGATAGCCTCGGCCAGCGTTTCGTCGTCGAGCCAGCCCTTGGCCATCAGCACGCGCCCTAGCGGCGCCTCGCGCGCATGCGCTTCGTCCAGCGCGCTTTGAAGCTGATGCGCATCGATCGCTTGCCAGGAAATCAAGAGCTCGCCAATCCTCTGCCGCCGATCGGCCAACCCGTCCGCCGACGGAAAATCGTGCATCGTCTTGTCCCAAGCCAGCCGCTTGCCCGTGACGAGGTGAACGACGAACAACCGCCAAGCGCGCGTCACGGCCAAGAAGTTGATGTAGTTTGCGATCACCATGCGCGGCGCCGAGAGGATGCCGTGCTCCCAGCCGTACAAGCGCGTGACGAAATACATCCGCTGCACGGCGCGCAACATCAAGGCCGTGGCGTTGAACCAGAGCAGCGCGCGAAACCAGGCGGCATCGGCAAGCGGCGAAGCGGCGAAAGGCGGTGCGATGTGAAGCGCTTGGGCGAGCGCGAACAGCAGGAACTGTGCGACGAGCACATACGCGAGCATGCCGACGATCGCGGTCACCGTCCCCTTGCGATCGCGCAGCAGCAAGTAGCGATTCGCGAGCGAGCCGGAAAAGCCTGTTTGCCGCCATCCCTGCAGCCCGATGCCGAGCGTCCAGCGCGCGCGCTGACGATAGGCCGTGCGCAGCGTATCGGGGAAAAACTCGCGCACGCACAGCGGCATGGTCAAGGTGAACTCGCGCACCGGGCCGAACCCGAACCAGCTCTTGCGGCGTGCGGCGAACGTGACGGGGAACCGCGCGAAGATCGATTGCATGCCGAGCTTGGCGAGGCGCGCGCCGACGTCGTAATCCTCCGTCAGGCTTTCGGTGTTGAACGGCTGATTGTCCGTCTGCTCGATCAACGCGAGCAGCGCCCGCCGAGAAAAACACGTCCCGACGCCGGCCGACGGCACGGCGCCAGCCAGGCTTTCGCGCACCACGAGATCCTTCGCGTGCCATTCGGCGAATTCGTCCATGTACGTGCCCGCGACGAGTTCGAACCAATGGCGCTCGAGCGACGCGACGGGCAACTGAATCATGTCCTTGCGCGGCACCAGATAGTTGAAGAACTTAAGCTCGATCGGATGCAGCACGTCTTCGCTGTCATGAAGAATGACGCCGGCGAACTCATAGCCCGCCTCTCGCTCGTGCTTGAAGATCGCTTGAATGACCCAATTCAAACAGTCGGCCTTGCAGGTGGGGCCGTCGTGCGGCACTTCCACGCGGCGCAATTGCCGATAGCGGCGCCGCATGCGCTCGACTTCCGCGATCGTGCGCGCATCGTTGCGGTACGTGCCGACGAATACGATATAGCGGCGGTAATCGAGCACGCGCACCATGTCCTCGAGCATGGCGGCGATCACATCGTATTCGAGCCATGCCGGCACCATGATCGCGAGCGGCTGCTCTTCGCGCTCGTGCAACTGTGCGATCGTCAGCGGGCTGTAGCGCCGTCTGACCGTGAATTGCCGATAGAGCTCGCGCGCCCAGTACCATAGATCGACGAACAGATCGTCGAGACTCGAGATGAAAATGGCGACGGCGACCGCGGCGGCCAACAGTTCGAGCACCGTGAAATAGCGGCCCACGAAATAGCCGCCGTACCACTGCAGCGCCGTCAGGTTCATTGCGCGTCGTCCTTCGCCTGATGGCGGCGGCGCTCGATCCCGGCGACGACGATAAGCGCGACGAGCAACGCCACGATCCCGGCGGCGACAAGCCACGGCAGACGACGCGAGAAGCCGTCGGCGCGCGCGCTCTCGGTGACGATTTGCCCCGGATTGCGCGAATCGAACAGGCGCGCGACACCGGTCGAGGAAACGAGCGCTACGTCGCCGCGTGCGAGACGCAACGTGGCGGGCACGCGCGGCGCCGCGCTGCCGAGCGTACGGTAGGCGATGCCGGCGTTGCCGTTCGCATGCGCAAGCGAGAAGACGGCAAGGTTCGAAAGACCCGACACGTCGGCGTAAGCGCGGCCCGATCCGTCGATGAGCTTCAGCCGATCCGGCGACCACTGCGCGCGAGGTTCTTTTTCGTCGAGGCCCACGTCGATGGCGAAGAACGGACCGGCAGGCGCGCCGTTCGCACCGTTCGCCACCACCGACAAGCTCGAGTGCGTCGGCGACACGCCGGCCACGTGCGTCAAACGCGCGACTCGCCCGATGCTCTGCGTTGCATCGTCGAGATAGGCCGCCGGCACGAGCACGTTTGCCGTGCTCGCGTACTGAGCGAGCATGCCGATGAAATCGTCGCCGGCCGTCGCGGCCGTGAGCGTCAAATGGCTCGTGGGCAGCACGGCCACGGGGTAGCCTTTCGAACGCGCGGCGCAATCGCCTTCGGGCCGACGCTGAAATACGACGCGCAATGCATTGGTCGGCGCGAGCGCATAGCGCGGGACGTGCGCGGCGATACGCTGCGGCTTGCCGTCGTCGTCGAGCATCGTGGAGGCGATCAGCACGCCATTGAGGTAGACGGAAGCGATGTTCCCGTCATGACGCGGCGTCGGCGCCGCCGCAACGTCGAGCACGAGGTCGTCGGGCAATTTTCCGTTGCCGGAAACGGCCGCGAGGTCGAACGAGGCTTCCCACATCGCACGGTCGACCACTTCCAGCGTGCGCGGCTCGCCGCCCAACGCCGCGAGCGAGATGCGGTCGGCACCGGCATCGGGGGTTTCGTCCAGACGATGCACGACATAGCGATCGGTCACGCCGATCGGCCGCCAGTCGCGCACGAGCGCCTGGGCCGCGGTCGTATCGCCCACTACGATCGCCGTTTGCCCCGGCAGGTGTGCGATGCGGATTTCGCCGGCCGCGAGCGGGCTTGTGATCGCTGCAAACGTCCGTCCCCGCCACGCATCGAAAGCCGCAGCGGCCGCGGGCGAAGCGGCGGCGAGCTGCGCATGCAGCGCGTCGAGCGCCGCGACGGTTTGCCCGCGCAGCGCATCGTCGGCAACGACGATGTCCGCGGCGAAGGTGTGCGGCGATTCGAGCGCCAGCACCGCCCCCACCTGCGCGGCATCGGCGAGCTTCACGGCGCCGCCGGCTGCCAGCGCGGCAAACGCCGGTACGGCGCGCAGCGCGGGCGGCACGTCCGACGCGGCGACCTCGACGGTCTCGCCCACCGCCGGCCAAGCGCGCGTGACCGGGCGGCGCCCCTCCCGATCCAGCAGCGCTTGGATTCGCCAGGCTGTGTCGAACGCGGGTGTGGCGATGCGTTTCCCCGAAATCGCCACGACAGGGGC
Organism: Trinickia sp.; assembly: GCA_035492395.1. Taxonomy (GTDB): domain Bacteria; phylum Pseudomonadota; class Gammaproteobacteria; order Burkholderiales; family Burkholderiaceae; genus Trinickia. The sequence goes on from DATJJH010000148.1 coordinate 3,390, forward strand.
GATGGGCAACGCGCTCCACGCCGTGCGCACGTCGGTCACGGCGCTCGGGTCGAAGCGATAGGTCAAGCGTGAGGTCGGTGCGATTCGCAGCACATTGCCGATCGCCGTTTGATCGGTACAGATGCGCTCGTCGATCAGGGACGCCCATTGCAGCCCCACGCGCACGAAGCCGCTCGGGCGCGGCGAACCGTCCACGCCGACGCTCGCTTGTGCGTCGCCTTGCGGCTGCTCGAAGCCGCGTGCGAACACGGGCGCACCATCGAGCGAAACGACCATCGTCGTGCGGCCACCGTCCGCACGCAAGAAGTTGCCGTCGATCTGCAGCGTCGCATCCCCGATGGGCAGGCCTGCCGGGACGGGCACATACAGTTCATGCCGCGCGTCGGGCGCGGAGAGCACGAGCGCCTCGTGAATGCCCAAATCGGCGAGCGAGACGCTGCGCACGATCGCGCGATGCTCGCCCAGATGCGCGAACGCATCGGCAACACCGCCCGCGGCCGTATCGCTCGTTCCCACGCCGTAGGCGAGGTGAGCGAAGATCAAGAAGGGCGTGGCGGCGAGCGTTTGCCGCAATCGCGCGGAGGCGCGTAGGGGAGTGTCGGAGGTCACGGAAGGTCGGATCGAATGAGTCGAATGGGTCGAATGAACGAATGAAGGCCGAATGCGTGAAACGGGACAACAGAGCAGGCCGTCTGTCGCTAGTACGTCATGGCTTGCTCCGGCGCTTCGGCCAATGCCGCGCACGGCCGCACGCGGCTGACGAATTCGTCGAACGGCCGGCCTGCGATCGACGCGGCGATGCGCGCGGCCGCGTGTCCATCGCCATATGGGCTGATCGCCTCTCTCGGCCCGGCGGCCCGCTCGGCGAGCAGCGTGCGCACACCTTCGACGATGACGTCGCTGCGCGTGCCCACGAGCCTCACGGCGCCGGCCGCGAGGGCTTCCGGCCGTTCGGTCACGTCGCGCATGACGAGCACGGGCTTGCCGAGCGCGGGCGCTTCTTCCTGCACGCCGCCCGAATCCGTCAGCACGATGGCCGCGCGCTGCATGAGGCGCACGAAGCCGAGATAGTCGAGCGGTTCGATCAGATGCAGATTCGGCGTCGCGCCGATACGCGCGCGCGCCGGCCCTCGAACGTTCGGATTCAAATGGATCGGATAGACGATCTGCACGTCGCCGCTGCGCCCCAGTTCATCGAGCGCATCGCAGATCGACGCGAACCCTTCGCCAAAACTTTCTCGGCGATGCCCCGTCACCAGCACGATCGGTTTCGTGTCGTCGAGCACCGGCAGTTGCGCGTCCAGCTTGGCGCGCAACGCCGCGTCGGCGTCGATCCGCGCCGCGGCCATGTAAAGCGCGTCGATGACGGTATTGCCCGTCACGAAGATTCGGCCCGGCAACGCCTCGGCCATCAGATTGGCCTTGGCGCTCTGCGTGGGCGCGAACATGAGCTCGCTGATCGCATCGACGACGCGGCGGTTCATCTCCTCGGGCCACGGGCTCGACAGATCGCCCGTACGCAAGCCGGCCTCGACATGGCCGACGGGGATGCGGCGATGAAACGCGGCCAAGGCGGCGGCACATGCCGTCGTGGTGTCGCCATGCACGAGCACGCGGTCGGGCCGCTCCTGCGCGAGCACATCGTCGAACGAAAAAATAAGCCGTGAAGCCAAGCCATTGAGCGTCTGATTGGCGGTCATCAATGCAAGGTCGTAACGCGGACGGATATCGAACAAATCGAGCACCTGTTCGAGCATGGACCGATGTTGGCCGCTGACGCACACGATCGATTCCAGCCCGGACATTTCTTCCAGCGCCTTGACGACGGGCGCCATCTTGATCGCCTCTGGGCGTGTGCCGAAAACCGACATGACTTTCAATGCCATCGCTGATATTCCCCGTTGGTCGAATGCGCTTATGTCGCGCCGCATAAACCGG
>DATJJH010000149.1:0-9790 GCA_035492395.1 Trinickia sp.
TGTGTATATATGCCCTGACGCAGCACCTGTAGACGCCGATACGGATCGAGAATGCTGCGGTCTTCTGTACGACCGCTCGCCGGCTAATTATCGAGACAAACTGATAAACGGCCTGCAAAGGGTCTTTACCGAGCCGTGAAACGGGAATTCGGCCGCCATGCGACGCAACACAAGCGCACTGGCCGGTTCCAGCCCGGATAATCTGGAGTTACTGTAGGTTCCGGGACCCACAACACTGAGACTTCGATGGAACTTCGACAACTACGATATTTCGTCAGCGTCGTTGAGCATGGCAGCATGGGCAAGGCCGCACTTGAGTTGGGCATCGTCACGTCGGCGCTCAGCCAGCAAATCAGCCGACTTGAAAGCGAGCTCTCGACCCGCCTGTTGCAGCGAACCTCGACCGGCGTCATGCCCACCGATGCGGGACTCGCCTTCTGGCGTCAGGCGCAACTGGCGCTGCGCCACATCGATGATGCAGCGGTTGCCGCCCGCCAGGCTCGCCTATCCGGCCACGTCAGCGTGGGGCTAGCACCAAGCACGACAGGTGTGCTCGGCCTCGCTTTCATGCAGGCGATGCGCGAGCGCTACCCGGACGTACGTCTGCGCATGGTCGAGAGCCTGTCCGGCTATCTGGGCGCAATGCTTGGCGCGCGGCAAATCGATCTCGCGATCCTGTTTCGCGAGGAGCCCGCGCAACGCTGGAGCGTTTTGCCCCTGCTCGACGAGCGCCTGTTCGTGATCGGTACCGCGACACTGCCCGGCATGCCGGAGCGGTCACGAACGTCGATCGCGAAGTTGAGCGCGTTGCCGCTGATCCTGCCAAGCGGCACACATGGCCTTCGCGCATTGCTCGATGCCGCATTCAAGCGCGCCGGTTACGTCCCATCCATCGCAGCGGAGGTCGACGGCCTCGCCATGCTCATGGACGCCGTGCGCGGTGGACTCGGTGCAACAATTCAGCCGGGAGCGGCGCTCGCACGAGCAGAGAACGCGTCGTTGACCAGCGTGCCGCTCGTCGATGCGTACGCCACGAGGCCAAACCTGATCGCGAGCGTCTCCGATGAGGAATTATCGCCCGCCGGGCTTGCCGCACGCGTCGTGCTGGCCGACGTCGCGCGCCACACCGTCAACGCGGGCCGCTGGCCCGGCGCCAAACTGCGTTAATCGACCCTTCACGAAACCTGAAGACCCCTTGCCGTCTACCTGATGGCGGTGCCGACCGGAGATTCCTATAGTTGTCTCAAAAGGAGACAACTCAGATGGTCGACGTTCTTGTGATCGGCGGAGGCAACGCGGCGCTGTGCGCTGCTTTGATGGCGCGGGAAGCCGGCGCCTCAGTCCTGCTTCTTGAATCGGCGCCGCGCGAATGGCGTGGCGGAAATTCCCAACACACGCGCAATCTGCGTTGCATGCACGACGCGCCGCAAGACGTGCTGGTCGACGCTTATCCTGAAGAGGAATATTGGCAAGACTTGCTCAAGGTTACCGGCGGCATCACCAATGAGGCGCTCGCGCGGCTTGTGATTCGGGCTTCGTCGACATGCCGTCCTTGGATGCGTAAGCACGGCGTGCGCTTTCAGCCGCCGCTTTCGGGCGCGCTGCATGTCGCGCGAACCAATGCGTTCTTCATGGGCGGCGGCAAGGCGCTGGTGAACGCCTACTACCGGAGCGCCGAGACACTCGGAGTACAAATCCGCTACGACACGCCTGTCGACGCAATCGAACTGGATGCAGACCGCTTCGTCGCGGCGCGCAGCGGCGCCAAACGCTTCGAGGCGCGCGCGTGCGTGCTCGCGGCCGGCGGATTTGAATCGAATCGGGAATGGCTGCGCGAGGCGTGGGGACAGAACGAGCGTGGCGAATGGCCCGCCGACAATTTTCTCATTCGCGGTACGCGCTTCAATCAGGGCGTGCTGCTCAAACACATGATCGACTCGGGCGCCGACGCAATCGGCGATCCATCGCAATCGCATTGCGTGGCAATCGACGCACGCGCGCCCCTCTATGACGGCGGCATCTGCACGCGTATCGACTGTGTGTCACTCGGCGTCGTCGTTAATCGCGACGCGCGCCGCTTTTACGACGAAGGCGAAGACTTCTGGCCGAAACGCTACGCGATATGGGGGCGGCTGGTCGCACAGCAGCCCGGGCAAATCGGCTACTCAATTATCGACGCGAAGGCGATTGGCCGTTTCATGCCACCCGTTTTTCCGGGCACGAAGGCCGATTCGATACCCGAACTGGCGCGTCAACTGGAACTGCCGGAAGCGACGTTCGTCGACACGATCCGAGCCTACAACGCTGCGTGCCGCATCGGCACCTTCGATCACACCTCGCTCGACGACTGCCGCACTGAAGGCCTCACGCCTGCGAAAACCCACTGGGCGCGGCCCATCGATACCCCACCGTTTTTTGGCTATGCATTGCGGCCGGGCATCACGTTCACCTACCTGGGACTCAAAGTCAATGACCGTGCCCAGGTGCATTTCGGCGGACGCCCGAGCGAAAACCTTTTCGTCGCGGGAGAAATGATGGCCGGCAACGTGCTCGGCAAAGGTTATACGGCCGGCGTCGGCATGTCGATTGGCACCGCATTCGGACGCATTGCCGGCACACAGGCCGCGACGGCCGCTGCTCATCACACTGGAGTTCAACGTGCAGAAGCTTGAAGCACTTGCCAGCGAAGCGCGGGAACTCGCCTCGCCTTCCGTCACCGGCCGCGACGCCTTCACCAGCGAGCCCACGACGTCGATAATCCGGGTATTTCCTCTCACGCAAAACGAAGCGGAAGTCTCGCGACAGATGCAGATCTGCAACGCGTGCCGCTACTGCGAAGGCTTCTGCGCGGTCTTTCCCGCGATGACACGGCGCCTCGAATTCGGCAAGGCGGACGTCAATTACCTCGCCAACCTGTGCCACAACTGCGGCGCGTGCTATCACGCCTGCCAATATGCGCCCCCACATGAGTTCGCCGTGAACGTGCCGAAGGCTATGGCTAAAGTCCGCGTTGAAACCTATGCGGAGTATGCGTGGCCCGCGCCGATGGGCGCGCTTTATAAGCGCAATGGATTAACCGTCGCGCTCACGCTCGCGATCGGACTTGCCCTCTTTCTGGTGCTTGGTAACCGCTTGAAGGGATCACTGTCCGCGGGCGCATTGGGCGGCAACTTCTACGCGATTTTCCCGCATAACCTGCTCGCAGCGATGTTCGGTGCAGTCTTCGGCTTCGCGATGCTCGCGCTCGGCGTCGGCGTATCGCGATTCTGGCGTGACGTATCGGCGGGAACAGCTAGCGCGCCGGCCATCGCTGAGGCCGCGAAGGACGTGCTCACCCTGACTTATCTCGACGGAGGCCATGGCGACGGCTGCAACGAGTCGGACGACGCTTTCACGCTCGCTCGGCGGCGTTTCCATCATTTGACCTTCTATGGCTTCATGCTGTGCTTCGCGGCAACGGTGGTGGCCACCTTCTATCACTATGCGCTCAACCTGCACGCGCCTTACCCAATTCTGAGCCTGCCAGTGCTCCTCGGCACGATCGGTGGAGCGGGTTTGCTCGTTGGGCCGGCCGGCCTGCTTTGGCTCAACCTGCGCCGCGATCCGGGCCGCGGTGATCCGAAACAGCGGCCGATGGACCGCGGGTTTATCGCGCTGCTGCTCTTGACTAGCGCTTCGGGTCTTGCGCTCCTCGCATGGCGCGACACCGCTGCGATGGCCTGGCTCCTCGCTGTGCACCTTGGTGTTGTGATGGCGCTGTTCGCCACGCTGCCCTACGGCAAGTTCGCCCACGGGATCTATCGCTGTGCGGCGCTCCTCAAGTCATCGATCGAAAAACGGCAGGCGAGCCGCCTACAACTCGGCTCGGATTGAGGTCGGTAGTAGTGACAATACCTCGGATCGCCGGGGCACTCACATAACACATCCATGGAGACAACTCATGCATCCCTCATCGCTCAAGGCCGAGGATAGCGCGCACGGTCGAAGCTCGAAGGTTGGCGCGGTCCTGCGCGTAACCAGTGGCAACTTCCTGGAGCAGTTCGACTTCTTTCTTTTCGGCTTCTATGCGACGTACATCTCGCGCATCTTCTTTCCGTCTACGAGCGAGTTCGCCTCACTGATGCTCACCTTCGCGGTGTTCGGCGCGGGTTTCCTGATGCGTCCGCTGGGGGCCATCGTGCTCGGCGCATACATCGATGAAGTGGGCCGCCGCAAAGGTTTGATCGTCACACTTTCGATCATGGCAAGCGGCACAATCCTGATCGCGTGCGTACCCGGATACGCGACAATCGGACTGCTGGGCCCCGGCCTCGTGCTGCTCGGGCGCTTGCTGCAAGGGTTTTCCGCAGGGGCCGAGCTTGGCGGCGTCTCTGTCTATTTGGCGGAAATGGCGACGCCGGGGCACAAGGGCTTTTATACGAGTTGGCAGTCCGCGAGCCAGCAAGTGGCAATCGTGGTCGCAGCCGCTCTCGGCTATCTGCTCAATGACCTGTTGACGGCCAGCGAAATCGGCGCATGGGGATGGCGGATTCCATTCTTCGTCGGTTGTGCGATCGTGCCGGTTATTTTTTTCCTGCGACGCACGCTTCAGGAAACCGACGAATTCAAGGCCCGAACCCACCATCCGCGCGCACGGGAAGTGTTCGCCACGATGTTGCGAAATTGGCGCACGGTGCTCGCGGGGATGCTGCTCGTCGCCATGACCACTACCACGTTCTACCTCATCACGGTCTACACGCCGACCTTCGGCAAAGCCGTGCTGAAGCTCACCACTGCGGATAGCCTGATCGTCACGCTCTGCGTGGGCCTGTCGAACTTCGTCTGGTTACCGATCGGAGGCGCGCTCTCGGACAGCATCGGGCGCAAGCCGATTCTCATTGCCATCACCGTGCTCGCCATCTGCACCTCCTATCCGGCTCTCTCCTGGCTGTCATCGGCGCCGAGTTTCGGCCGCATGCTCATCGTGCTGCTGTGGCTCTCGTTCTTCTTCGGCATGTACAACGGCGCGATGGTCGTAGCGCTCACTGAAGTCATGCCCGCCGAGGTCCGCGTGGCTGGATTCTCGCTGGCCTTCAGTCTCGCAACCGCCGTTTTCGGCGGGTTCACGCCGGCTGTATCGACGTATCTTATTCAAATAACTGGGGACAAGGCCGCGCCCGGCTACTGGTTGAGTTTTGCTGCCGTATGTGGGCTCGTCGCGACCCTCGCGCTGTATCGCCGGAACGGCGCGGCCGAGCGACACGCATCGCTTGCCTGAACCGTGCTGCGTCAGCCGCCGCACGCGCGCACGCCGCTTCGATGCGGCCACGCGTTGCGGCGCGCTTCCCGTACCGGCATTGATAACGTTTGTATCAATGCTTCGAAGATCGCACTTCTCATTCCGGCGTCCCGGGTGAGCGTCGAAGTTAAGACGTTCATAAAACGTCATCAAGGAGAACGCATCGGGGACCGGTGCAAAGCGTAGAAGAGCGGTTCGCCGTATCAAGAGTGCGGGCCAACTCGCGATTGCCGCCTATAGTCGCCGACGCTCGCGTAACCCACCTCGCTACATGAATTCTGCCGCCGCTTTCGAGCGCGTCTACGGCAGCGGTGCATCTCGCGCCTGCCACAGCGAGTCGATGGACCTCCAGTATCCGCTTCATTCGTTATTGCTCAAATTCAGGAGACACGTCACATGCAAATCACTGGAATGTTGCACGGCACGCGCCTGTTGCAATTCGTCGGCTTTCCGTCCAGCGAAGTGCTGGGCCCGGGCGCCAGCGAAGAAGAGATCAAGTCGCTCATTGACCGACACGGCCAGATATTCATCAAACCGGTGTTCAAGGGCGGCGTGGGCAAGAAAGGCAAGGCCGGCCTGCTCGGCCGCGCAACCGATCTCAAGACGGCCCTGGCAGAAAAGGAACGGCTCTACTTTGCCGAGCATGTTGTAGGTCACGTAAGGGCCAAGGCGAACGGCGTGACATTCGAAGCGGGTGTACCGGCAAAACACGAAGTCTACTTCTCGATCTCCGATTCCACGCGTTTCCGCGCGCCGACGATGACGCTTTCGCACATGGGCGGCATGGACATCGAGGAAGTCGACCCGAAGCACGTCGCGATGGTGCCGTTCGATGCGCTGACGGGATTGAAAGCGTTCGTCGTCGCCAATGCGCTCAGCGAAATCGGCGCTCCGCGTGAAATCATCTCGCCACTCGTGCAACAGTTGCCGAAGCTCTGGGAACTTTTCCACGACTTCGGGATGACGACGCTCGAACTCAACCCGATCCGCATGCGCGAGGACAAGAAGGGACGTCTCACGCCTGTGGCATGCGACTTCAAGTGCGGATTCGATCGCGACGATCCACGCTTCTCGCGGCTCGGCCTGCCCCCGCACCTGTTCGCCGCCGACTACTCGGATTTCGAACAGGAGATCAACCAGTTGCGCACCCACCAGGGTCAAAGCGATGTCTACGTGATCAACGACAAGGGCACGATTCTCGCGCCCACGTTCGGTGGCGGCGCGAACTCGCTCGTCACGGAAATGCTCGGCGATGCGGCGATCATCTCGTCGGACTTCGGCGGCAATCCTCCCTACGAAAAGATGAAGGAAGTGGCGCGCATCTGCTTCCGGCATTGGCTGAAGCAATCGAATGTGCTGTTCATCATCGGCGGCAAGTCCAACAACACCGACATCTTCGAAACCCTGCGCGCGATGGCCGATGCGCTGCGCGAGCACTTCAGCGAGCACGGCCCGACGCCGCTCTACGTCGTGCTCGGACGCGGCGGCCCGAACCTCGTGCGCGGCATGTCGGCACTGCGCGACACGTGCGATTCGCTCGGCCTGCCGTATCGCCTTTTCGGTTTCGACTCTGACATCAGCGAAGTGATCCAGTACGCGCGCCGCGCCGATACATGGATGCAATCGGGCGGACGCGTGCAAGTTGCGGCGCGCATCGGCGCGCGCGAGGCGCAATCGCAAACGGTATCGGCCTGAGGAGATCGAACATGCATAAGCAGGGTAATAGTCACTTCAAATACTTCGTCGGCATCCAGTCGCTGGCAGATATCGCCACGCGCGAAGATCGCGTCTGCGTGCTCAATATCCTCGGCGGCGAGTCGTCGGACGTAACGCCGGTGAGTCACGCGTTTTCGGGCGCGAATGTCGTGTTCGGCACCGCGCCCGGCAAAGGCGGACAAATGCTGGCGACGTCCGCGGGCGACATTCCGGTCTTCAACAACGTGCGAGAAGGGCTGGAGGCCGGGCATCGATTCAACTGCGGCGTGGTCTATCTGCCGCCTTCGGCCGCGCGCGACGGCGTGGCCGAGCTGATCCGCGTGAATCCTGATCTGCGCAAGATCTTCATCATCACGGAGAAGATCGCCGTGCACGATGCGCGTGAGATTCGCGCGATGGGTCAGCAGGCGGGCATCGACATCTTCGGTGCAAACGGGCTGGGCGTCGCCGACTCGTGGCAACGCGTACGCATCGGCGGCGCGCTCGGCGGCGACGATCCGGGCGCGACCTTGCGCCAGGGATCGATCGCGATCTTCTCGAACTCCGGCGGCTTCAGCACCACGATTGCGCAATACCTGCGCATGAGTGGCTGGGGCACTTCGACGGTCATTTCCAGCGGCAAGGATGTCTACATTCACTACGCCGCGCCGGAATTCGCCTTCGCCCTCGCCAACGACGCGCGCAGCAAGGCCGCCGTGCTGTACTGCGAGCCCGGCGGCTATTACGAAGCCGACGCGGACTTCACGAAACCCGTGGTCGCGTGCGTGGTGGGCCGCTGGAAAAGTCGTCTGACACGCGCAGTGGGACATGCTGGCGCGATGGCGGGCGGCGCCGACGATGCCCTCGCGAAAGAGCGCTGGTTCATGGAGAAGTTCGGCGTCGAGCGGCTCTTCACGCCCGACGATCCATGCTGCTCGGCGAAGGGCGCGGTGGTGACGAACATCGCCCATATTCCCGCCGCGCTCACGGCGGTGATGCGCGCCAACGCGACGATGCCCGACTTCGAGCCCGAAGGCAGTCTTGCGCTCAAGCCGTGGTTCGGCTCCGATCAGGGGCTCGAATTGCCCGACGATCTCGCGCTCGCGGTCGTGAAAGCGGTCGCGCCCTATGACGAACAGGTCGCGCGGGTGAACGACCAGATCGGCGCGATTCCGCCGCGGCAGTCGTTGAAGGACGCATCGGGCGCCTCGCAGATGGATGCGAAGACCCAGGTGAGCAGCCTGCACGCCGTATCGATGCTCGACGCGGCGACGCATTCCTTCGAAGCGAACGTATGCCTCGCGCTGTTGCACGAGTTCGGCGGCGCCAACGACGAGCAACTGATCGACGTCGCGGTCGGCGCGGCGGTGAACCTGTACGGCACGCCCGAACTGGCGGCGGCTCAGGCGGCGCGCGAGGCGGGCAATGCGCCCAATGCCGTGCTCGCGGCTGCTGCCGCCATCGTCGGGCCGAATCGCCAGCGAGCGGCGCGCGAGGCGGCGAAGCTGATGATCGACCGGTTCGCCGCAGGAAAACTCCTCGACGCATTCGATCGCGATTTTGACATCGACGCGATCGCCACCGAAAGTAGCGCGGCACTGTTCTCCGAGGAACCCGATCCAAAGGCCGAAGCCATGCTCGCTGGCCTCGCCGCCCGTGGCGTAAGTTCCGTATTCGTACGATGGATTGCCAGCGGCCCGGGCCATCCGCGCGCGGACGCCGTGCTCGCGGCGATCACGACGACGCTCGCCTGGGGCCCGCTCATGCGCAAGCGCATCTCGCGTCTGACGGCGGAGAGCCTGCCATGGTGGACGACGCTCTTCGGCACGCTGATCGGCGCGTCCGCGGACGCCTCGCGCCATCGTCCCGACAGCTTCTGCGACATTTCCACCGAGGCATTGCTCGGCGAGCGCTCGCTCACGGAGATCGCGTTCGCGGCGCTGCTCGGCCTCGAACCCTCCGCCGACGACCTGTTCGCATTCAGGACGCTGACCGGATTGCTGCTCACGAACGGACCGGGTGCGATCTCGGCGCAAGGCGCGAAGGGTGCGGTATCCGCCGATGGCCCCGAGTCACCCGAACGCGTGCAACTAAACAAGGCGTTGACGGGCTTTCTGACGCACACCGGCTATACGCACGGCGGCAACGGCTACGAAGGCATCGCCTTTCTCAACGATGCGTTTCGCGACAGCGCCCTCGACGATCCCGCCGACCCGCATCACGGCGTCGATCTGGAAGCGCTCGCGCGCCGTTCCGTCGAGCATTACGCGCGATACAAGGCGAGCCAGAAGCAGGCCGGCAGCCTCGACATCGCCAAGCTGCCGGGCGTCAATCACCCGGTTTTCAAGGACAAGCCAGTAAATCACGATCCGCGCGAGGTGTTCATCGCCGAGCTGTACGAGGCACGAGGCGAGTACAACGCGTTTCATGCGTACTACCGCGCGCTGGTGCAGGCCTTGTTCGACGCGGGCGTCTCGCGCAACGTCTACTGCGTCAATGTCGATGCGGTGATCGCCGCGCTGCTGCTGAAAATGCTGTGGCAGCCGCTCAAGCGCGGCGCATTCAGCGAGGCGGATCTCGAAACCGCTGCGTTCACGATCTTTCTGTATCCGCGCATGCTCGGTTGCGCCGCGGAAATCGACGATCACCTGAACCGAGGTCGAAACATGGACACGCGCACGCCCGCTTCACAGTGTCGGTTCGTGGCATGACCGGCTGATCTCTGATCGTAGCCGCCACGCTAGCACAGTCACGCGCGGCGGCGCCTGACGGCGTCGATCGACACTGCGCCAGTCCGGTGGGGCCGGTTTCGCGGCC
>DATJJH010000150.1:0-52801 GCA_035492395.1 Trinickia sp.
ATTCGCATGCTGACCTTCGGCAACGGCGTGCGCGATGACGGCGCTTTCGCGCGCCGGATCTTCGACGCTCGTGCCGCTGTCCCACTTCGACAGCGCAACTTCTTCGCCGATTCCGAGCCGCTGTGCAGCGCTTTCGACAAGTGGGCGCAGCGGATCTTTGACGTCTGCCGCATGCGCGGCTTGCACGCCGAACGCGACGCAGGCCGCAGCTAGGACCACCTTCAAACTGGAAAGTATCATTTATATCGAAAGCTATCGTTGATAAAATTGAAAGGCAATGAAATGTGAAATCAATATAAATAAATTTTCGCGTAGAGGGAAGCATTATTTGCAGTGATGCAAATTATGTTGAGGGTGCTCATCTTTCGAGATTTTTCGACTGATTCGATAGCAATAAACCTAACAAAACGGTCCACTGCATTTTCTCGGATCGATCCAAACGGGGCGTTCTCGCATCCGCATCACTTATGGACGTATCAGGAAATCCTGACGACCGATTCATCCTTTTCGGTCGGTACGTCATGATGATCACGCATTAAAATCAACGTGGAGCAGTTCCACACCATGTTGAACGAACCAACGGCCGACGTAGCGGAAACATAGGAACATTGATCATCGGTTCGACGAGTCCCCTGTAGCGCCAGCGTTCCCCACGCGTCACTGCGTTGGTGCTCATTAGGCCGTCGATCGACGGCTTTTTTTTCGGGCGTACGTCTTGGCATGCCCTATCGCGCTTCGCCGGCGTGCTCGACATTTCGTTTCATGCCCGGGCAGAGCTAGGCCGTTTGCGGACAATCGTTGCATGGGTGAACAAAACTGCAACTGGGAGAACATCCGGGTGATTTTCGAGAACAACGAACCGTCCGATGCATGGGATTCGCCGGACGAGGCATTCAACGTGTCCGTGCCGGTTTCAATGGTCCAGCACGCGTCCGGCGATATCGATATCGTCGTGATCGACTTAATGCAGCGGGGCGAAAGCGAGTGCTTTGCCGAGCGCCGAATCCGCTTCAGCGCGCAAGCGGCAATCCAGCTTCTCGATGCGATCAGCGGGGCTGTTCAAAGCAAGCATGTCCTGTTCGGCGATGAACGTCCTGAAATGGCGACACTGCACTAGCGGTAGCGCCGTCATGTCGGTGCAAGACGGTATGTTCAGCTGAGATCGAATGTCGTGGTCAATGTGACGGTGCGGCCCGGCAGCACGGGAATGGCGATCGCGTGCATCGATGCGCCGTAAAGGCGCCGATCGAATACGTTCCTCATGCCTAGCTGCGCGGACCAGTGCTCGGCGCGATAGAAGATAGTCGCATCGACGCGTGCGTCGCCCGGCAGCGTATAGCCCGGCATATCGGTCGGCTCGCGCGAATGGCAAAAGATGCCGCCGCCCACGCTCCAGCCACGCGATGGGTCGTGGCTGAATGCGTAGGTGGACCACAGGCTCGCGCTGCGCGCCGGGATCCCAGGGGAACCTGTGTCGCCGTTGGCCGCGTTCGAGCTCGCCGCGGTGAGCGTGCCGATTATGTTCCAACCCGGTAGCGCTTGCCCTTGCACATCGAACTCGAACCCTCGGCTATGTTGGCCCGGAGCCCGAGCCGCGTAGAGCGGATTCGCCGCGTCGACGCCGATCGAAAAGTCGTTGCGCACGCGATAGACAGCCGCTGTCGCATACAGCTTGTCGTCGAGCAGATCGAATTTCACGCCCGTCTCTATCTGCTCGCTGCGCATCGGCGGTAAACCTGTGCCGCCCGACGTCTGGTTACCCAGCGATTGATCGAACCCGTGCAGCCAATTGGCGTAGAGCGTGGCGGACGACGTCAGCCGGTAGCTGACGCCGAGATTCGGCGTCCAGGCATGGTTGTGCTGACTGAACTGATTGAGCCGATCGGAGAACAGTACGTTCGTGTGCCGCAGCGAGGCCAACACGCGAAGCCGCGATCCGAATGCCAGTTGCGCTTGCGCATAGGTGCTCCATTGTCGCGAATCGTAAGAAGAGAACGGCATGAGAGGGCCGCCCGGTACGGTTTGCAACGGCTGCGGCGTATAGAGGTTCTGCAGGGAAAAGTTGTCGGGCGCTTGATCGTTGGCATAGCCGAACCGCCAGAAATCCACGCCTGCGAGCAGCGTGCCGGATACCCCGCCCAGCTTGAACTTGCGTACCAGTTCGCTCGCCGCCGTGGCCTCGTGCTGGACCGTGCGGGCATGGATTGCATCGAGTCCCACGTCGCCCGCGGAGTCGAATGCGGCTAACGGCAGATCCCAAAACGTAACGGTCTCATAGCGCAGCAGCCGCGCTCGCGCGCGCACGCTCCAACCATTTCCGAACGAGTGCTCGGTGAGCAGGTGCACCTCGGTTATTTCATTGGAGATGTAGTCGCTCGGCGCGCTGACCGGTGTCAGTGGCGTATCGGGCAGCGGATTGCCGTCGGGTCCGCCGACCGTATACGGCAGGATCGGCAAACGGTTGCGGTAATGCTCGACGCCCAGCGTGATATCCGTTGCAAGATCGCGATAGCGCAGCGACGGCGCCAGATAGAACTCGCGTTTTCCGTCATAGCCACCGTAGTTGCGGTGGTCCAGCTCGCCGGCCGCCACGACTCGGTAGCCCAAATGAGAAGCGTCGCCGAACGTGCCGGCCACATCGACGCTTGCCCTGCGCTGGCCGTTCGAGTCGATCTGCGTCGAGAGCGTGCGTTGAGTCTTGAACTCCGGCTTCTTCGTGATCAGGTTGACGATGCCGCCTGCCGGTACGCCTCCCGCGATCAACGTGACGGGCCCCTTGATCACTTCGACGCGTTCGATTCCATCCAGCGGCGGATAGGCCATCGCTTCGTAGAGCATGCCGTCGGCCAGCAGCGATGTGGTTTGGAAGCCGCGCACCTTGACGTCGTAGTCCGAGCTATTGAAGCCGTAAAACGGTGTGACGCCGCTCACGTTGGCGAGCGCGTCGGCAACGGTCGCGGCCTGCTGAGTCGCGATGACTTCCTGGCTGACGGCCCCGACGGATTGCGGCACGTCCGAGAGCGGCATGTCGGTGCGCGTGGCTGCCGACGAACGCTCGACGACGAAGCTGTGCCGGGTTGCATCGTCGTCATCGGCGCGGGCCCGCACATCGATGTTCGGCAGCACATGGTCCCTCGCCGGTTCGGGGCCCGAGGCGCCAGGCGCTTCGGCACGGCGCAGCGTGAGCGTACCGCCCGCCACCTCGATCAATTCGAGTGGGCTGCCGGCAAGCGCGTTGGCGAGCGCCTCTTTCGCCGTCATCGTGCCGTCGACCGGGGGCGCCGAGAGGCCGCGCGTGAGCGACGCGTTGAACGAGAGGACGACGTGCCCGAGCTTCGCGATCTGCAGCAGCACCTTGTCGAGCTGGCCGGCCGCCACGTGAAACTCGATGGGCGGTGCATCCGCGGCCCGAACAGGCGGCGCGGCAGTCGAACACCCCATGGCCATTACGAGCCATGCCCAACGTGCGCGTGTGACGCGCCCCATTCCCGCCATTACATTGATCTCGACTGAAGCACGGCCGGCCCGACCGCTTCCGTTAGAGCGATACGAATCCGGGTGCGGTTACGGTTCGGAAAAAACGCGCCCGATGTCTGCGCGCCGGTTGCAAATGGAACGGCCAAAATAGCGATTTCTCGGGGTTCGAGGGTGTCAGAAGCGGCTGATTGTCGCGTCAGGGTTTTCTGAACCGCCTCTCATGGCTGGGTCAGTTCGAAAGCGATCGACTGAACGACGCTCACCGGCACGGCCTCCCCGCGCTCGATATACGGCTCGCAGGCGGCACGGCGTACCGCGTCGAGCGCGGCCGCATCGAGGTCGGCAAAGCCGGTGCCGTGCTCGACGCTCACGGCCGTCGGGCGTCCATTGGTATCGAGTGTCATGCGCACCGTGGCCGTGCCTTCCTCCTCGAGCCGGCGTGCTCGGGCCGGATACGAAGGCGTCGGAATCCTGCAGACCACCTCATCGGATCGCTTGGTCGCGGGGCGGGCGCTGAACCGCGCCGCTTCCGCCTCTTGCGCCGCGCTCGATGCTTTCGCGGCGCCGGCCGCCGCCGTGGCGCTCGGCGTGCTGGCGGCGCTGGCTTGCGCGGCAGCCGGCTCGGCTACGACTATTTTGCGCGGCGCAGTGGTGTGCGGCGCCGCGGCGACTGCCTCGGTCGGCGCCGGCTTGCGCGACATCGCACGGGGGTGGGGTGGCGACACGTGCGGATTGATCGAGGGATGGGACGGGGCACCGGCGGGCGCCGGCCGATTGGTCGCCGAGGGTGCGGTGAGCAACGTGACTTCGAGCGGCCCCGACGGCGCGACGGCGTGTGCTTCGCGCAGACCAGATACACCCGAGCGCGCGGCGCGGGTGTGGGCTGCAAAGAGCGCGAGATGCGCCAAGACGACGAATAGGACGACGCCGGCTGTCCGCGCGGTCGAGTTTGGCTCGGCCGGAGGACGCTCCATCGCGGGGGGGCGGAACTTACTCGTCATCTTTCTCGATCGCATGATCGGTGTGCGTTCGCGATCCGGCATTTGCGCTTTCGAACGGTATGTGCAACGAGCGAGCGCAAGTGACGTAGTCCGGGCGAAATTGTTTTCGACGGCCGGTTATTTTGGACGGGTGCACCGAGCGTGACGGCATTCACGCGCGCTCGACGAGCACGAGATATCCCGCGTAGCGGCTGATTTGAAGGGGCAGCGTCTGGGCGAGGGCATCGAGCGCGCGCACCGGCTGGTCGAGCGGGAGCACGCCCGTGACGGAGAGCGATGCCGCATCGTCTGCTACCCGGATCACCCCCGGGAAATAGGGACGTAGGCGCTCGACGACGGCGCCGAGCGGCATTTCGTCGACTTGCAGCTGGCCCGACGCCCACGAAGTTTCGAAGGCGGCGCCTTCGCGCAGCGGCTCGATCCGCTGCATGCCGGCGCGAGCGGTACGGCCCGGCGCAAGCGTCATCGCGTCGCCGCCGGCCACGGAGATCTGCAGCGGCATGTCGAGCGCGGCGACGTGCAGCCATTGTCCTTCCGTGCGCGCCGAGAACGAACCGGCATGCGCGCGCACGCGACGGTTGCCGTTGCGAACCACGAAGGGGCGGGCGTCGCGATTGGCCACTCTGACGAACGCGGCCCCGGTGCGCAGGATCAGCCCGCGCGCTTCGTTGTCATAGGCCAGGTCGACCGCGCTGCGCGCGCCAAGCGTGACGGTCGAGCCATCGGCGAGCATTGTCTCCTTGCGCTCGGCCGTGTTGGTGTGAAGATCCGCTGTCCACTGGCCGATCGGCGTCAGCCTATCGACGATCGTGCCGGCGCCGAGTGCAATCGCACCGAACGAAAGCACGCGGCGCACAAGCTTGCGGCGTGACGGTGCAGCCGGCTGCGCATCGCCGGCGGCGCCCCGCGGTATGCCGGCTGCACTGGGCGGTAGCAGCGCACCGAGCGATGCCTCCACGTGCGCCAGCGCCTTCGCATGGGCGGGATCGGCCTTGCGCCATGCGTCGAAGTGCTGACGATCGCGTTCCGTGGCATCGCCCGAACGCAGTAGCACCATCCATCGAATTGCGGCGCTGATGGCTTGCTCGGTCTCGTTGGCGCCTGTGCTGAAAGCGGGGTTCTGGGCCATATCGTCGATTACTGGAGCGAAGCCAGGTGGTGCGCGTGCATCGCCCGGGAGAGATAGTCTCGGACGCTTCGTTTAGACGCGCCGAGCTGCTTGGCGATTTCGGCGTGCGTCATCTTGCAGCGTAAGGGAACGAAAAAGTCCTATCAATCAGGGAAATGGAGGAGGCGGACAGCCATCGGAGGCGATATTTTAATCGAAAATCATGTCAATCGTATGACGATAAACGGAGGGTGGCGACAGGAAAGAGCGACTGGCTACGCTACTTCCCAGAAATGGCGCATCCAGCGCGGACTAGCCGCGCAATCGGGTATTTCCACGTTCGCCACAGGATTTCGCTGAGCGATGCGCAAAGGCCGGGGTGCGGGCTCAAACTTCGAGCATCGATTCTTTAGCCCGCCCATTCGCTTTCGATCATGAGACCCATAGCCCCCGCCCGCTCGGAAACCCCGGTATCGAATCCGGCCGCGTCGCCCGATGCGCGACCGCTGGAACCTTCGCCCGCGCCATCGGCGGCTCAGTCTTCCAGAGGTGAGCACGTGTTGCCTCTTGCGACCAGAGCGGCTGCATCGCCTGGCGCGCCAAGACCCCGCTTGGCGATTCCGGACATGACGAGCGCCCCAGCAGCCGCGCCCGATTCGGCCATCAAGGAAGTCGTCGCTGCCATCGACAAGGGGAACGCGCCGCGCCTGCGGCAACTGTTGACCATGCTGCCTCGTTTGCTGATGCAACGCACGGCTGCGGGACATACATTGTTGACTCACGCCGTATCCACCGGCAATCGAGACGCTGTGCACGTCATCCTTCAAACGGCCGGCTTGGCGCAAGCGCTGACTGCACAACCCGGTACGGATGACGATACCCACTTTCGCCACATCGCGAATCTGCCTGACGCGCATGGACGCACGCCGCTGGCGCATGCCGCGCTGCAGGGCGACGACGGGATCGCGAAGCTGTTCCTTGGTTTGCATGCCGCGCCCGCTTCCGGCGTCAAGGCGCATCTGTTCGATGTCAACCTGCCCGATCGAAACGGCCTGACGCCTCTTAACCTTGCGCTCAGGAACATGAACGGAAAGCGAGCCCGCGGGGCGGAACAAGTGGCCCTCGCGATTCTCGAGCGCGACGACGCGTTGCCCGATCTTGCCCCAGGGGCTGAGCGAACCCCGATGCAGCTCGCCATCGAACGAGCCAATCCCGCGATCGTGAAAGCGATCGGGCGGCATCCCAACGCGGATCCGAACAAGCTCGATGCCAAGGGAAGAACGCCGTTGTGGCAGGTACTCGAAAAGTGGGAAGGCGCCCTGAACTATCACGGGCGTTCATCGCATTGGGAATCGATGCTGAACGACTTCGTCGCGAACCCGCGGGTCGATCCGCAGGCTCGTCACGCGAATGGACGAACGCCGCTGACGCATATCGTTCAGCTCGAGCCGCAGGCTGGGGCGTTGGCGCACCCCGCTATCGTCGACCTGCACGTCGAGTGGTTGAACTCGACGTTGACGGGTGTGTTGCACGCCGCCCGCGGCCGTGAAGACTTCGATCTGCGCGCAAGCGACGATCATCGGCACAATGCATTCAGCATTCTCGAGGGGATGGTCCGCGTGATGCCGCGCTATCGGCAACTCCTCGATCTGCTGCGCGCGGAGGAACCTCGGCGCAGCGTGATCGGGGCGCTGAACGAACTCGATCGGAAGCGCGCCGCCCTGGGCTCCGCGAGACAAGCCACCGCTGAGCAGAAAGCGCGAGCACGCAGCTACATCGGTCGAATCGATGAAGCTCGCGCGGCGGCGTTGAACCGGGATGTGCCGAAGGCGAAGGCGATCGCGGCAGATATCCTAGAGGCCATCGATGACGATGTCGGCTTTCTGGATGACGGCCGCAGCGAGACCGCACCCATCCGGCTCCTCGATGGCGACCATGAATCGATCGCGCGGCAAATGTTCCAGATCGTTCGGATAGCGGAGTTGCTCGAGGCGGCGGCCGAGGAGGCGAGCACCAGCGGCTAACGCCTTTTTTCGGACTTCACCGGTGAGGATGTTTCACCGTGACCCGCCCGCGGCGGCGCACACTTGGCGCGCTGCCGCCGGGAAGCGTGCGGATAGGCTTACTTCACGCCGACGCCGCCGTATGAAAGGTAATGGACGAACAGCCGCGCAAACTGCCCGCCCGAGATTGGCGCGGGTTTTCCAAAACAAATACCCATGGCATTCTCCTATCGTATTGACGGTGGTGGTGTTCGCCGCGCCACCCGTGACGCCGCATACGTTCCTCATTTAAACCGATCCTAAATTGCTTGCCGCCCGGCAGCATTGGGATTTACATCAGATGTAACACATTAATACGACTCGTCTGAGCGATCATGGTATCGTTTCTGCCGGGTCTGTTTTAGCCGCGCGGCCCCGTGCGCGGCATGCCTGAACTTTGCAGGTAACGCATGAATAATCCTTCGCGCGAATCGCTGAACGATGTGCAGGCGCTGCGGCGGGAGAACGATGCCTTGCGTGAGGCGCTGCAGGCGCTCGAACGGCAATTGGCGCAACGCGATGAACGCCTCGCTTCCAAAAACGACGCATTACTCGAAACAGAGCATCGCTTCGAACTCCTATTCGAACACTCCGGTGATGTGCTCTTTCTGCTGGAGCCGGCGGCGAACGGCCGGTTGCGATTATTGCGGGTTAACCCCGCCTGCGCGCGATTGTTCGGGGCGCAGGCTGCCGACCTGTCCGGCGTGTTCGTCGACGACACGCACCTGAGCGATCTTGCCGACTTCATCTACGGCGCCGCCTGCCGCTGCATGGCTCGGCGCGAAGCATGCGAGGACGAACGCACGATTGAACTGGCCGGCGGATGCCGCGATCTCCACGCGGTGCTGCTGCCGTTGTGCGATGCTTCGGGCCAGGTTCGGCGCATCCTCGGCATGGCGCGCGAAGTCATGGACGATACGCGTTCCGTCTCGCTCGAGTCGATCCGGAACGAACTAGAAGGGCAGTTTCGAAGCCTGGCGGAGAGCAGCTCCGACATCATTTGCCGATATGATCGCGCGTGCCGCCTCGTGTATGCGAATTCAGGGCTGACGGCGCTGATGCGCAGGCCGCTGCAGGGCCTTTTGGGAAAGACGCCGAACGAGCACGAACCCGACCTGCGGCTGGCGCGGTATCAAGCATTGCTCCAGCAGACGATCGAAACCGGGAGCCAATGCGACATCGAACTGAGGTTGCCCGATGCGGGGAACGGACCTCGCTATCACCACATCCGCATTTTCCCAGAGCGCACGTTATACGGCGAGACGATCGGCGCCCTGGCGCTCGGCCGTGACGTGACAGAACGCAAGCTGGCGGAAGATCGGCTGCACGCGAGCGAGCAAGCCTTTCGCGCGGTCGTCGAGCACTCGCCGGACTACATCGCACGTTACGATCTGAGCTTCCGGCGCATCTACGCGAACCCTGCGCTGCGTTCGCTCACGAAAGAAGACGTCGTCGGCAAAACACCCGCGGAAACAGGGGCGTTCGTCGATCCCGTTCGTTACATGCGCCGTTTGGGAACGGTGGCGGAGACCCGTCAGCCGGTGACGGAAGAGATGCGCCTGCGCGATGCCGCGGGGCGGATTCGCTGGGGGCACATTCGCATCGTTCCGGAGTTTACGCCGAGCGGCGAGGTCGCGAGTGTACTCGCGATTAGCCGCGACGTCGACGATCTGAAGCGCAGCGAGCAGCTGTTCCGCACGTTGACGGAAAACTTCCCCGATATGATCGGCCGATTCGATGCGCAATGCCGATATTTGTACGTGAATCCGGCTGTGACCAAAGCGTTCGGGATCGAACAGGACGCGATCGTCGGGAAACCGCTGGGCACGCTGGAGATCGATGGTTCGGCGGAGCTCATCGACAGTATTCGGACCGGCATCGAGCGGACCTTCGCGGAGGGTGTGTCGAACGAATCCGAGGCGCGCTGGTATTCCGAATCGGGAATAAGGGTGTTCGAGCTTCGGCATATTCCCGAACACGATTCCGAGGGACACGTCGTCAGCGTACTCGGCGTGGCGCGCGACATCACGTGGCTGCGCGCAATGGAAACCGCGCTGCGCGATAGCGAACGCGCATTTCGGACGCTGGCCGAAAACGCACCGGACCCGATCATTCGATACGATCGCGACTGCCGCCGTATCTATGTCAATCCGGAATTCGAGCGCGCGTGCGGCCGCGATGCGGCGGCCCTGCTCGGCAAGAAAGCCGGAAACGTGCTCGATGCCCCCGCGGCGGTCTCGCGCCGATTCCGCGACAAGCTGCGCGCCGTCATGAGATCCGGCGTGGGGGCCAAGTTCGAAATGAATTGGGAGACGCCCACCAAGTCGCACTGCTGGTCCGTGCAGCTCGTACCCGAGTATGACGCCCACGGACAGGTGCAGAGCGGGCTGACCATATGGCGGGATATCTCCGACCGCAAGGAAGTGGAGCAGCGCCTGCGCGAGTCGTACGACATCCTGCGCGAGCTGACTTCACGGCGCGAGACCGCGCGCGAGGAAGAGCGCAAGCGCATCGCGCGCGAGTTGCACGACGAACTCGGGCAGCAGTTGACGGCTTTGCGCATGGGTGCATCGACACTTCGCATCCGATTCGGACCGGACAATCCCGAGCTGACCGAGCAAGTGCAAAAGCTGCTTGAGCTGGCGGATCAGACGATGCAAGTCGTGCGCGATGCGGTGTCCTCGCTGCGTCCGGGCGCGCTCGACGCGGGCATCGCGGCCGCCCTCGAATGGCTGACCGCTGAATTCTCGCGGGGCACCCAGATCGGCCACTCGCTATCGGTGCCCGACGAGACGCTGCCCCTGGCCGAGGAGCGCGCCATCGCGCTGTTCCGTATCGTGCAGGAATCGCTGACGAACGTCGCGCGCCATGCGCGGGCTCGCCATGTATGCGTGACGCTCGAGCGCGTCGGCGACGATTGTCTTCTGCAAGTGCGCGACGACGGCTGTGGCTTCGATCCGGTGGCGACACGCAAGCGATCGTTCGGTCTTGCCGGCATGAAGGAGCGGATGCTGATGCTCGGCGGCAACATCGATATCGCGAGCGCGCCGGGTAGGGGAACGACGATCAAAGTGGCGCTGCCGATCGGGCAAGCGAACGACGCCGCCGTCGACCGCGTTGCCGAGCGGGCCTAGGGCGCGCCACTCAGGGTTAGGTTCGCCTCAAGCCGTACGGGCGAACGCGCGCAGCTCGCCGAGCAACGTTGGTTGCTCGATCGTCCGAGGTTTCTCGGAGAAAATCTGATGAACCGAGACCGCTTGCGCGCGGCGAAATTCACGAGCCACGAGCGAAACGGCTGAGCCGCGATGAGTTCGGGTACTGGGGGGGCGGTCCTATATGCGCCGACAATTCGTCGCTGGCAAGGGCTTTTCGCTGGAAGAGGAGCAATCGATCGACGGGCGCCGCTATCGTCCCGGCAGAGCGACGCGTTCGCCAGCGATTTCGGCGAACGGGGATCAATCGCGCTGCTCCCGCGAAAGGCCGGCCGTGCGAACGCGTGACGGCCATATCCACCATCGAGGCCCTCATGAACGTGAATGTTTCCAGCAATAGCCAAGTCAACGCCGATCAGCTCGGCGATTCAGAATCCAAAACCAAGTCGCCTTCCAGCGACACGGGCATTACCGCCGACTACGAGGCGCTCTACGAGTCGGCGATGACGTCACTCGAGAAAATGCTGCAGTCGGTGCTGGGTGAATTGTCGACAATCGGTTCGGCTCCCGACACGGGCGCTTCCGACGCCGGCGCCCCGGCGCAGGGCGCGCAAGCAGCCGATCCGACGCAGCAGGCGACCGCCAGCATGACCACGCAGAGCGCAGCCGGGGCCCTGGCCGCGTTCATGCATGAGCACAACATCAACACGGTCAATCCCGACCAGCTTTATGAACTGGCCTATAAGCCGGCCGCCGGGACGCCCACGGACGTCTCGCAGGCCGCCAAGTTCATGCTGCAGAACCCCGGCACGTTCAATCAGATCGAGACGCACGACGTAGCCGGCTCGGATGGCATTGCCGGCGTGAACGATTTCGATTGGGCCGCGCAAGGCGGATCGTCCACCTCGGGCGGCGCCCAAAAGGGGACGTCCGCAGGCGATCAAAGCGCGTTCGCAGGCGGGATGCAAGGCGCCTCGGGCGCGATTGCCGCGTTCATGAACGCGCATTCGATCGCTACGCTGACGCCGAGCAAGCTCTACCAACTCGCCTTCAATCCGCCCGCAGGCACGCCCTCGACGGTGTCGCACGCGGCGAAGTTCATGCTCGCGAACCCGGATGCCTACAACCGCCTTGAAACGCACGACGTGGCCGGTTCCGACGGGATCGCCGGTGTGAACGACTTCGACTGGGCAGCGCAAGGCGGCCTCGATCAGAAGAAGTAAACCAGAGGGCCCGCTCGGCTCAGGCAACACTGCTTGCGTCGAGCGGGTTCGCATCTGTATGGCGGCGCGCCGTCGCTAGACCCTGCGCGTGAGCCATCCTGCCTCGATCGATCGGATCGATACGACCTCATGTGATACCGAATGCCTACTCCCATCAATCGACTCGCACTCGCCTCCCACGCCAACGCGTCTGCCGAACGACTCGGCGAGCAGCCTCGACTACCCCCTCGATCGCTGTCGGCGGGGTCCAAGCGGACCGCCGCAACCGCGGAACTCGATGCGTTGTCGCCTCGAATTTCAGCGGATGCCTCGGGCTCTGACGCTGCGACGCCATCGCCGGGGCCGCCGAGCAAGCGCCCGAGACTGGCGATGCAAGCGCTATCGCGTCTGTCCGCGCGGCCGCCTGTGGACGCAGGGGCGGCTCGTTTGCAGCCTAACGGTCATCCACAGCACGATGACGTAGAGCCCGAGGCGATCAAACCGTCCGTGCTGGGCCGACACTTCGATGCACACGAAAGTCACCGATTGGAGGACATCATTCATCGGCTGAGCAGCCTGCATCACGACTACGGTTCTGAATTGATGCCTAAATCGGTAGAACAATTGAGGCGTGAAATTAGCGAATTGCATCAGATCGCTAAAATGGTCCTCGATATAAAGCGACGCTTGATGAGGCGGATGAAATAATAAAATCGAAGGATATAAGTGCGTCGCTTCATGCGATGTCGTGCTTGATTAAAGCGCGTTTCGAAATTTTAATTTAAACGGGAGAGTAGAGGCGAAGCGAGAAGGCGGGAAGTTGAAGAGGCGAAAGCGACGATTTCGCCAAAGAGGCGCGAACCGCGAAGGGCCTGGCGCCGTGACTGACGGTACGACACAACGCAAAAAGGGTGCGCCCCGCGCGGCGCGAGGGCACACCTAAGCGCTGCTAGTGCATTAGCCTTGCGTCAAGCTCTTGGCATTCTTCGGACCGGCTTCAGCCAGCTGGTCCTTCGTCATGTCATTGTTGATCGCGTTTTCGAGCTGCGTTGCGTAGTCTTGCAGCGCGATGCTTTCTGCCGTGTTCTTGCCCCAGTCAGCTGCAGCTGCTGCGTTTGCACCGGATCCAACCGACGACGGAACGGAAAATGCCATGATCAACTCCTCGATTCAAAGTTAAGCCCTAAAAGGGCGGTGATTGCCATGGCCTCGCGGTTGCGAAGTATGGCCGATACGTACTTTCGTACAAGTCACAACTTTCGGCTTTCGAGTTTTTCTACTCTGGGCCACGCTATGTTGTCTGCGTTGGATTGAAGTTTGCCCATCTTCGTCAGCCTAAATTCGCATGGGAACGAATTTACTGGGACGATAACGAATCGACTTTTCCGAGCGCGCAAGCGATTCGATGGAAGCATAAAACGACAAGTAAAGCGCCAAGCAATACGCTTGGAATTTCGCTTCGACGTGTTCGTTTTCGTCGCATGGGGAGTCGTCGGGCACGATGCCAAATATGCTTGCCGTTTCCCTTTGATCGCCATCGTTCCCGCGAGTCACCGACGACTCTTGCGTCGGCGCGGGGACGATGGTCAAGGGCTCATGGAGGACGTCATGGACATCAACCGAACGCATGCTTCGAGCGTGCCGAGCGAACCGCAATCGCCAAGCGAGGAATCGCGCAGTCCAGCCGGCGCCGCACCATCCAACCCACCGGCGGCGACGGAAGAGCCGGCAGGCGCGTTGGCGTCACTCGCCGGCCGCCGACGATCGCGCTCGCCCGATGCGGGTGAAGCATCTGAGCAGACCGATGCTTCCAGCGGTGCGCAGCCGCCGCGCAAGAAGCTTCGTACGGCACAGGGCGTACGCTTCGCGGAGCCTGCGCGCGAGGGGGCCGCGAGCGGCTCCCGGTCGTCTTCATCGCAGCCCATGGCACGCCTGCACGCGATGCCGCGGCATGAGGCCGAGGATTCGGAGCAGCGCGACATCAACGAACAGATCGCGCGAAATCAACGCACGCTGATCGATCGCCTGCATGTGGAGCGGCAACCCGCGGCAGCGTTCATGCGGCAGGATTGGTTCTTGGCGGAAGCCGGGCAGCATTTGACGCCTTCCGAACAGCACACGTTGTTGAACGACGTCCTGCATTTGCCCGAACAAGCGCGTGTGGAATTCGCGCGATTGCTACCGTCGGGACTCGCCGGGGCCTACTTGTCGCGCGACGAACAAGCGCTTGCCCATGCGCTTGGCGGCGGTTCTCCCGATGTCGTCGTGAGACGCGCCGGCTGGCTGGTGCGCGCTGGTCTCGCGGGCAGGCATTTCCCGGGGGCGGTGCGATCGGAGTCGATGTCGCGCACCATCGAGCAAGCCGAGGCGGATCTTCGCGAGCACTTCGAGCATGGCGGGCCGAGCGCACAGGCCAACGCGGTACTCGATCTGGTGGCGTCGGCGTTGTTCGCCCCGGCGCTGGAAGACGCCCACCGTTTCGCGCAGTTAGCCCTGCAGCCGCACTATTTTCGTGCGCTGCCGGATAGCCAGCGGGCAAACGCACTATCGTTGCTCTGCCAGGGCCTCCTCTCAGCCAACGCGTTTGCGTGGATCGCGCTGTCTTCGACCTCGGGCGGCGCGGCAGCCGGCGACGCGCACGACGTCGATGCGGCGAGCGTCGCCGCTTTCGCCGCGGTCCATAGAAACGCGCTTGCCGAGATCATGCCCATGGTGCTCGAGACCGCTCGCGGCATAGCGTCGATGACGTCGAGCGCCGCGCACGGCATCTTGTTCGCCGTGTCGCAGATGGCCGGGCGCGGTATGCCGGATGTGCAGGCCCAGCGCGCGTTACTGGATCTCTACGATCATCTGCTGACTCACGTTGAAGGCCCCGAGCGAGACCAGGCCTATACCGGCCTGTCGGCGATGATATCGGCATTGGGCGAGCCCGGGCTTCGACGTCGCGCGTTCAACCTCGTCACGCGGCATCGTCCCGGTGCTGCTCGCGCGACCGACTGGCTCGCTCACCTGGACACGTCGGCGAGAACCGGCGTGCTGCTGACCGTGATCTATCAACTGAACACGTTCGACGACGAATTGCGCGACGACGCGTTCGGGTTGCTGCTCGATCAAACCGCGCCGGGCACGATCGAGCGGTTTCCCGGCGAAGCACGGCAACGGCTGCTCGAACAGGCGCGCGAGCTCGAGGCGCCGCCGGGTGAAAACTTGAGGTTGCTCGCCGTCGTGGAGCGCCTGCTCGATCACGCGAGCGTCGACGACGCCGTGCAGTCGTTGCAGGTCCTGTTCGGACACGCGAACGAAGCGGTCGAAGACGATGCGCTCGAAGAGGCGGTATGGCAACTGTGGGACAGATTCCTTCCACAGCTTCCCGCCGAAGCTAGCGCGCACTTGCTGGCGCACGCGGTTGCTGTCGATACGGCCTACTTACCGCCCGTCATGCGCCGCTTCGTCAGTGTGGACGCAAACCGGCTGCATGCCATGCTCGGGACGCTGAACGACGCGAGAAGCCAGCCGATGGCGAACGATCTCGTCGAACGCGGCATCGACGAACCGGATGCACTCCATGCGACCTTGCAGACCATTCTTGCGGAACAACCTCCGGCGCAGCGTGCCGCGGCCGCTTCATCGATTGCTCAAGTGCTTGCTTGGGCCGCGACGGCGATGCCTGAGCCGGCGCGTCCTCAGGCCGTGAGAAATAGTGTGAGGGAGGCGGTGCGCATCCTCAACGATACGCCGCCGCAGGCGCGCGCCGCGGTGCTTGCCGCCTATTTGCGCCCCGAACCCTCGCAGCGGATCGGCCCCGTGGCCTACCAATTCCTGGCCAACGCGCTGTTCTCGGGCCATGCGCAGCAGTTTCATCGATGGCTCGACGCCGTGCCCGTAAGCGAGCGGTTATCGATCGCGGCCGGCGTTGCACGCTTGCTTCCCTCCGTACGGGGGCAAGCGGCGGCCGCACGCGCCGTGACGGTCGTCGAGGGGCTCTACCCGCGATCGCTCCAATCGTGGAGCGATCATCACGCGCTGGTGGGGGCGCTGACGGATGCCCTCGCGCGCTGGCCCGCGACGTTCGACGTCGAACGTCTGCGGATCGGCGCCATGATCGAACATGGCATTCGTGCGCTCCCGCCGGGCGCCGAGCACGCACAAGTGCTGCTCCAACTCGCCGCGACGGCGCGACAGCTTCCGCAGGGGACTTCGTCGAGCAGCGAAGCGATCCCCGGGACGCATGCATGGGCGATGCAGTTGATCCACTCGGAACTCAGCCGCGCCGACGACGCAACGCGTGAGCGCGTCTTGAGGGAAGCGGGGGGTAACGGCGCGGTGTGAGCGCGGTCGCGTAGGGCGCGGCCGCGCCCGCGCCCTACGCGCGAATCCAAATATAGTCGCCGTTGGCAAGATGACGGAACATCTCGTCGTCGGAAAGCAGAATGTTTTCGCGCCAGTACCGCCCATGCTCGACATAGTGCTCGATCAATTCGACCAACCATTGTCCGTCGGTGTTGGGCTCGAACACGGCGCGCACGACGAGCACCACGCCGCCGGTATTGGCTTCGACGCCTAGCTGCGCTTGATCCTGCGCGTAGACGGAAAGATTGGCCTCGAGCAGCAGCCGAAAAACACGCAGCGTGCGCCCGCCCGACACGACGCCGAATTGGAAATTGACGTAGATCGCTGCCGGGTCTTCCTGGTAGAAATCCATCGCGACGTCGAAGTCATCGATAGCGACGACTCCGCGTTCGATGACGAGGTCGGCGCTGCCGATCCCTCGCAGACTGCATAGCTCCCGAATGAGCTGGTTTCGACGTTCGAGGCTCATAGGGCGGCCGCCTTTCTAGATCGATGGCGACCGCACGGCCGATCGCCGTCGTGCACGCGTCATTCGGGCCGCGCATCGACGGCGGCGCGACACAATTGTGCTGCCGCGCTCAGCCCATCGGCGACGGTCGTTGCGTGCTGGCGGGCCATTGGATCGGCTAGTTTGACGGCCTGCATCGCAATGCCGGCCGCCGTGCGTTCAAGTCCCGTTGCGGCCAGCGAGAGCGGCCGACGGTCGGAGCCGGGGGTGTCGGCCAGCGTGCCGGCCTTGTCGATGGCATCGATCATTTCAGGCGTGATTGCGTCGTACATGATTAACCTCCGTTCGTGTGACGTGTTTCAGTGTGCGAATCGATGAATTGCTTGGCGCCGTCGCTGGCTTCCACATACTGCAGGGCGTCCACGGCGAGCGCCGATTCGACGTTGGCCGGCGCCGCGAAGCTGTCGTTCAGCGCGAATCGCTGGTCGATGCGCGTGACCATCGGCGCCAAGTCCGTGCCCATTCGATCGAGTGTCTCGTGCACGGCCGTGGCGTTTTTGGCCACGCCGGTCACCTCGAATTCACGGCGCCCGAGATAGCCGACCTTCAGCGCCGGCTCGTGCAGGGATTCGGCCAAGTCGCGCGCGATCTGATCCGCGCATCCGAGCCGCCAGACGATCTTGCCCGGCGCGACCGCTTCAAGCGCGGTGCGCAACGTTGCGTCGTGAGCGCTGTCCGGCACGATGCCGACGACGGCGAAGCGCGCGCCGATCTGCGTGACGGCTACGTCCGCTGCCTGCAGGCGATCGAGTACGCGCTGCAGCGTCGCCGCGGTGGGGGCCGGGAGGGGGGCCTCCAGTGAACTCCTTCCGCGCGGATGGAGGACGGCGGGTAATGCAATGCCGGCGCATCCGATCGCCATCAATGCGATACCGGCCACCGCCGCCGCATGAAGCCCGCGACGTGCGCCGGCGCCGGGGGCGAGGCCCGAAGGCGGCGCCAATTCATGGCTGGGCGTGAGCGCCGTGGGCGCGGATGCAGAACCGGGCGCCGCGGCAGGTGAGGGCGACAACAGTGCCTCCAGCAACTCGATATCCGACGGCCATTGGGCATCGGCGTCACCCACGCACAGCACCACGTTGCCGAAGCGATGCGGTTTGAAATCGTCCATGACGATGGCTTCGCCCGAATCGTCGCGGGAAACGATGATCAAGGCGCCGTCGTCGCGTCGGACCACCTGCATGGCGCGCTGGTCCCAGTCGCTGATCTGGATGTCCGATTGCTCGTCGTTTCCGATCACGGTCGGCATCGCGTTCAGCGTCACGCGCGCCCCGGCATGGCGGCCGGTCAGCAAACGCATTTCTTTGGTCATGATCGACTTCCTTTCGATGAAATGCCGCGCGTGGCGCGGCGGCTATTTTGGGGCGATTAAGCGGCAATACGGCGGCGGCTGAGCAGCGACTTCAAAATGGCGGTGCCTCGCGCGCGTTCGTCGTCCGTTCGCCGGCGTGTGAGGTTGAGCAGCAGCAACGGCAGCAGCAAGTTGGCAGACTGCTGGTGCTGCGGCGCGGCGCCGGCCGGTTTCTCCACCGCCTGCACGAGGCGCTCGCGCACCTGAGAGAGCCGGGCCGGCGAAACGAGGTCGCCGCCTGGCAGCGCCAGAAAGTCGAGCATTACTTTCAGCGGCTCGTAAGTCGAACCGGCGGTGGGCCGCGCGGCGGCCTGCGCCTTACGTGCATCGAGCAGCGCGCGCTGCGCGCTCTTCCTGGCCGTTTCGGTTTCTTCCGCGCTGCCCACGCCGCGCAGGAACCGTTTGCCGCTCACGCCGCTTACGCCGCGCACGACGGCCGCGTCTTCTTCGTCCTGCTCGTGCCCGTCGTCGTTGCCGCCCCTCGAACCCGAATGTTCCTGCTGAGCGCGTTCTCCCACGCGCATGACGCTTTCCGAAGTCTTTTGCAAATGCTCGGTGAGCATCATCAAGAGTTCTTCGCTGGCGCCGGCCTCGTCGATGCCGTCCTGCGAGTCCGCCCCGCGCCTGCGTTTCGTGCGCGAGCGGTTCGTCTTTTGGACGTGGTGTGCGTGATGGTGCCGATGATGCGCCTGTTGCGCCTGTTGGGCGGACGGGCTCTCGGCATCGCTCGCGTCGCCGACTGGAACGACGGTCGTGCCGGAAACGCGAAGGCGGCTCATGGAAACACCGTGTGCATGACGGATTGCGCGAACTGCAGGATGGCCGATGCGCCCCACGGCGCCGCGACGATGATGACGACGGTCACGACCAGGAACTTCACGCCGTGCGAGATCGTCGCGTCCTGCAGCGACGTGACGGCTTGCAAGAACGCGATCAACAAGCCCGCGGCGGCGGCAACGCCTACCGCGGGCAGCGATACCAGCAAACACAACGTCAACGCGTTGGTCGTCAAATGGGTAATCGCATCTGTATCCATACGTCACCTATACGTGGAAACGAGCCCGTGAATCAGCGTGGACCAACCGTCCATCGATACGAACAGCAACAGCTTGAAAGGAATGGCCACGTTGGTCGGTGTGACTTGCGACAATCCGAGCGCCATCAGCAGGTTCGCCACGATCAGATCGATCACCACGAACGCCAGATAGAGCAGGAAGCCGATCTTGAAGGCCGAGGTGAGTTCCGTCAGCGTGAAGGCGGGGGCGAGCACGATGAGGTCGTCAGGCTTGAGCGCGGCGACTTTATCCGCCGGCCAAATCTGTTGCGCCGAACGCATGAAGAATGCTTTCTCGCGTTCGTCTGTATGCTTCAGCAGGAACTGGCGGAACGGTTCGCGCGCCGCATCGAAGATCGGCATCACCTGGCTCGTCGCGTTTTGCTCGCTCGACACCTGCGCGCGATGCATCGCTTCCATGCCGACGGGCGCCATCACGAAACACGTCACGATCATCGCGATGCCGTTGAGTACGGTACTGGGCGGGACTTGCTGCACGCCGAGTGCGTTGCGCAGCAGACCGAGCACGACGACGATCTTCGTATACGACGTGACGACCATCGCCGCGAACGGCAGCAAGCCGAACGCCAACAGCGCAACCAGCAGCGACGCGACATCAAGATTGCCGTTCATCGCTCGCCGCCATCCGTTCGATTTGCACGCCTAGGTTCTCGCCGACCGCCACCAGTTTGCCGAAGGCGAGCGTTTGCCCATAGGAGACGAGCCGCACCGCGGCGTCATCGAGCGGGAGCGGCAGATCGAGCACATAACCGGGTTGCAGCGCGCTCACTTGCGCGAGGCCGAGATTGACGCTGAAAAGCTCGACGTGGACCGGCATCTCCATCGACGCCACCGGCACGAGGGGTTCGGTCAGCGGGAGGTTCGATGCGCCTTCGAGCGGGTCGAAGTCTTCGGGTTGCGTGGTGTCCAGAGTCACGGGAGTCTCCAAGGTGACGGTGTTCGTATCGACGCGTACCGCGGCACGCAACTGGCGGCCGCGCGGCGCCCCGATACGCAGCGTCGCTCCGGGCAGCGGCTTGCCCGGCACATAAGGAAAAATTGGCTGCCATCCGAGCAGGATGTCGTTGCGATGCAGGGAGGCCAGCACCTGCGGCGAGCAGCGGCGGCTGCGCAATCGGATGGCACAGGAAAGCGTCAGGCCATCGAGCGTGTCGAGGTTCGCGTTCGCGCGGGGCGACGTCCAACGGCGCTCGAATTCGGCAGCCAACGCGGCCGGAAGCTCGAGTACAGCGCAGCGGCATTCGACGCCGGCGGCAATGAACGAAAACAGCAAGCCGCGCCGTTTTTCCGTGCGCTGAGTCACCGTGAAGGACCGAACGACGGGCGTTGCCCCGTTGCCGGTATCCAAAGCAGTAAGGAGATCTGCTAGCCACAGATTGGCCAGTGCGGCCGATCGTACCGAGTCGTCATCGTGCGCGATCGTTTGCAGCACGGTGTGATCGGCGACATCGATGACGAGTGTGACGCGGCCGTGCTCGGTATCGACGTTCAGCGTTGCGCATTGCCCGTCGCGCAACTCGCCCATCCCGTGCAGTCGCAAGTCGTGCCGCGCGCCTGGATGAACGGAGCCGCGCACGCCGAGTGCTCGCGCGAGTTGCGCGAGTTCGCTCGGATAGCGCTGCAGCTTGCCGTTGAGCGAGGTTGGGCGGGCTTCGAACATGATCCGGTGTTCTCCTTGTCAAACGCTTGATGCGGCGACGTCGATGTCGATGTGTCGGCCTAGCGCGTCGGCCAGCCGCACACGCAGGGCGTCGGCGTTATCGGAGATTAATTGCAACGCTCGCGCGTTCGGCGTTTCAAAGCGAATTGCAATGGACGCCGGCGAAAGTTGGAGATGCAAAAGCGTCTCGGGCAGCACAGCGGGATTCATCGGCAGCGTCACGGCCCACGACGCATCGCCGCCGGCGCCCGACATCGAACAAAAGCGCGCGATACGATCGGCCAATTCGCGTGTAAGGAGATCGCCATGCGCCGCTGCCGTGCAGGCGTGCACGATGTGACGGCCGAGCACTGTGTCGTGCTCCGGCCGCGGCGCGCCCAAGGCCGGCTGGCCCCGCGTGCGTTGAAGCCGCAGCGTGCGCGGGGCGCTCATGGGCGCGGCTCGTGGGGCAGGTTCGCCAGCGCGTGCCGGCGATGCCGCCTCGGCGTGCTCGCGCGGGCCGATGGATTCGCCACCGATAGCATCGCCCACCGCGCTATCGGCCTTACCTTGCTCCGGCTCGTCTTGCGCATGGTGATCGGAAGCGCCGCCGCCATCCGAGGAGTCGAACAGGGGGGCGGCTCCGCTTCCCGATTGCGCCGCCAGCAAACGGGCAAATTGAGCGGCCGCGCCGGCCGCTGCCCGGCCCGGGGAAGATCCGGCTGTGGCGTTGGCGAGCGCGGCGGGCAAGATGCGAACGTCCCGCGCGTTGTGCGTGCGATTCGACATGACGATGTCCCCGATGTTCAGAGGCTGAGGCGGCCGACCGGGGTGAGATGCGCGTCCGAGCCGAGTTCTTGGAAGGAGTAGACGGGCAGGGCCGGGAAGCGATGCTCGATCATCCGCCGCACATAACGGCGAATGTCCATGGCGGTGACGATCGCCAGATGCTCGGCCGGCGCCGGGCCGCAGATCCCTTCGAGATTGCCCAGCAGCGCATCGATCGTGCTGGGTTCGAGCGCGAGGAAGTTGCCGGCGGGTGTCGGCTTGATCGATTGCCGAATCGTTTGCTCCACGTTCGGATCCAGCACGATGGTGGGAAGCTCGCCCGTGCCGCCCGTCGCGCGGTGCGCGATGAAGCGGCCGATGTCGCCACGGACATACTCGGTCACCATCAGCAGATCCTTTTCCTTCGGCCCCCAGATGATCAAGCTTTCGAGAATCGCGCGCATGTTCCGTATCGGCACGCGCTCTTCGAGCATGCGGCGCAGCACCTCCGCGATGCGCTGTGCCGGCAGCGCTTTCTGCACTTCGGCGACGAGCCCGGGGTACTCGGCGCCGGCGCGCTCGAGCAACCATTGCGTTTCTTGCAGGCCGACGAACAGCTTGGCTTCCGCACCGAGCTGCGCGATCGCATGTCCTGCGATCAACGCTTCACGGCCGACCACGGCATGGGCGGAATCCGGCGGCACTGTGTCCGTATCGATCCAGTAGCTATGCGCGAGCCCTGCCACATCGCACCGTTCTTCGCACTGCGGCCGTAATGTGTCGGTTGCTTCGCGCAAGACGGAAAGCCCGGGCGGAAGATCGACGGGCAGCGACGGCACGTCTTGCACGATCAGTTGATAGCTGTGTCCCGTCAGTTCCTCGGCCACCCATAACGCCGTGCGTGGAAACGGCAAACCGAGATCGGCAATCAGTGCCCGGCGGCCTTTTTCGAAGGCGTCGTCGAGCTTGCCGGCGTCGATCAGCGCCGCGAGCTGCGGCGAGAAGCGGATGGCGAGCGGGACCGCGAAGGACGGCGCCGTCTTCGCGATGGTTGGCGCGCTTTCCTTGGATCCTTCACGCGTGAGCGCCGGCAGTTCGGGACCAGCGGGCGCATCCGCCTTGCGCTGCTTGCGGCTGAGCGTGAAACCGCCCGCCGCCAGCGCACCCGCTAAGACGACGAACAAGACGGATGGAAATCCGGGCACCAGGGCGAAGCCGCATAGCAAGGCGGCGGCGCTGAACAAGGCCCGTGCGTTCCCCGACAACTGCTCGATGATTTCCGTGCCGAGGGAGCGCGGTTTGCTGTCGTCGTCGGCCACGCGCGTGATCAGCACACCCGCCGCGACGGAGATCAGCAGCGACGGAATCTGCGACACCATCGCATCGCCGATCGACAACACGGAAAAGCGGTTTGCCGCTTCTCCGGCTGTCATTCCGTGGTAGGTCACGCCGATGACGATCCCCGCCAGGATGTTGACCATCGTGATGACGAGCCCGGCGATCGCATCGCCTTTGACGAACTTCATCGCGCCGTCCATCCCGCCGTGCAGCTGGCTTTCGAGCGCGAGCAGGGCGCGCCGCTTCTGTGCTTGCTCGGCCGTGAGATTGCCGGCGCGCACATCCGCGTCGATACTCATTTGCTTACCGGGCATGCCGTCGAGCGTGAAGCGGGCGCCCACCTCCGCCACGCGCTCCGAGCCCTTCGCGATGACGATGAACTGCACCGTGGTGATGATGAGAAAGACGACGAGACCGACGACGAGGTTGCCGCCCACGACGAGTTCGCCGAAGCTCTGAATGATGTGGCCCGCTTCGGCCTTCAACAGAATCGACTTCGTCGATGCGATATTCAGCGAGAGCCGAAACAGGGTGGTGAACAGCAGCAGCGACGGAAACGCCGACAGCGAGGTGGCGTTCGGGATGTACAGGGTCACCATCAGCAACACGACGCTGGCCGTGATGTTCACGCCTAGCAGCATATCGATGAGAAACGTCGGCAGCGGAAGGATCATCAACGCGACGACGGCGACGATCACACCCGCGATGCCGACCTCGCCGCTGTATTGCGACGCGCGTGAAAGCGATGCGGCTTTTGTCATGACGGCAGTCCTTCATTGGGTTGTACGTGCACGCTCATTGCAGGGGCGGGGCGGGCATGGCCGTCGGCGCCCTCGCCCGCTTGCATATCCTCGACCCATGCCAGAACGGCGGCCACGGCTTTGAAGCACGATTCGGGAATCGCGTCTTCGAGCGGCACCAGATAGAGCGTTCGCGCGAGCGGGGGATTGCCGACGATCGGTACGCCGTGGCGTTCGGCCATGCGGCGGATTTCCAACGCATCGGCATCGACCCCTTTGGCGACCACGCGCGGTAGGTCGTACTCGTCGGGCTCGTAGCGCACGGCGACGGCATAGTGCGTCGGATTCACGATGACGGCGCGCGCGCCGGCCACGGCCTTGTCGGGGTTGTCCTGAACGATCTCGCGCGCGATCTGCTTGCGCTTGCCCTTCAGTTGCGGATCGCCTTCCGAATTTTTGAATTCGCGCTTGACTTCGTCCTTGCTCATTCGGTGATCCCGCATGAACAGCCAGCGTTGAATCCCGTAATCGACCGCACCGAGCACGAGATAGAGCACGCCGCCGACGGCGAACAGACGGCACAGCGACGACCACGAAATTTCGATGAGATCGGCTACCGGCTCGTAAGCCACGCCGACGATCAGCGGCATGAGCGCGATCAG
Organism: Trinickia sp.; assembly: GCA_035492395.1. Lineage (GTDB taxonomy): Bacteria > Pseudomonadota > Gammaproteobacteria > Burkholderiales > Burkholderiaceae > Trinickia. Next base: position 24,414 of record DATJJH010000150.1, read on the forward strand.
CGTCTTGTAGAGCGCCGCGGCGATGACGACGGCCTTGATCGTCATCTTGATCAGATCGACGAACGAGCGCATCGAGAACATCCGCTTCAGTCCCGATCCCGGATTGATGGCGTTGAATTTGGGCTCGAGCGGTTTGAACGAGATCACGAAGCCGATTTGCGCGGCCACCGAGGCGATGGCGGCCACCACGGCCACGCCCACCGGAATGGACAGCAGCAGCGCTTCGATGCCGATGCGGGCCATGGCGCGGCGCAGATCCGCATCCGTCGTGCCGGCTGAGTGCACGTCGAGCGCGATGCGCAGCAACGCGCTCAGGTGTTCTCCCATTGTTGGACCCGCCAGCGATAAGCCGAGCGCCGACGCGAGCAGCAGCATCGCAAACGACAAATCCGGGCTCTTGATCGTCTCGCCGTCCTGACGCGCGTCTCGGAGCTTCTTCTCGGTTGGCTCTTCGGTTTTCTCGTCGGACATGGCGGGCTCGCTAGTGGACCATCAATTCATCGATCGAATTGGCCGCGAGTGTCCCCCGGCGCCGCCGTGCAGGCGTTCGCGTACGACGAAACATCGCGCCATCGAACGAAATCGCGGCGCCCGATTCGTCGCCGGGCGAGGAAATTCGCCGGCTGCGTCACGGTAGGCGGATCAATCCCGTTACGTTACGTGGCATCGGCGGCGCGCCTTTCGTGTCGGCCGTTTCGGGCGTCAGCCCTGCTTTCGATTCGAACTTCGCGAGGGGAAAGATGGATCTCACGACATGCAGCAAAGACCTGGTAGCCGCGCTGGTGGAGATGTTGACTTGGGCGGCTCGCAAGGGTCATTTGGACGAAGCCGAGCGAATGCTGGCTGCGCTTCACGTCATGCGGCCCGACTTCATCGAACTGCAAGCCTACGACGCATGGCTGCAGATTCGGCGAAATCGCCCCGCCGATGCCGCGCAGTTGCTGCGCCAGCTGGAAGGCCGGGACCTCAAGGCGCCGTTCGGCCCCTACGTCACGGCACTGCTTGCGCTGTGCCTGTCGTCGCTCAAGGATCCCTCGTGGCGCATCTACGCCAATGAAGTTCTCGAGCGCGACGAAGACCCCGAATCCGTCGGCCTGATGAAGCTGTTGACCGGGAGACGCGACGAGGCGGCCCGGGAGCCGGCGCCGACTGAAAGCAAGAGCGCGGATGCCGATCTGATGCGGCAAGCGATGTCGTTCAGCTATATGCGCGCGTGAGGTGCCGACATGACTGTTCCCATTTCCGCTATTACGCCCCCTGTCTCGCTGCCGAGCGTCAACGCCGCGGGCGGACCCAACGACGCGACACCCGCCACCTTCGGCAATCATGCGCCGGAGGGCCTCGGCGCCCGCTTTCGCGAGGCGCTCGAACAAGCGCGCCTGGTTCCCGAGCAGTCGGGGCACATCCAGGGCCCGTCGACGGTCTCTCAGGCGATCACCCAGCAAGATGAGGCATTCGGCGCGTTGACCGAGCGCATCAACGCGTTCGAAGCGCAGAGCGGCAACATGTCGATCCAGCAAGTGGCGGCGCAGACGATGGCGATCCAGCACGCTGTCACCGATGAAATGGTCAAGATCTACACGGGTACGGCAGTCGCGCAAGGCGGCAAGAGTACCGTGCAGACCCTCATGAAGAACCAATGACGGAGGGCGCCATGCGCCGCTTTTTGAGCCTGCTTCGCACCCTGGCGATTCTTGTGGCCGTGACGGCCGCACTTGCCGGGTGCAGCAAGCAACTGTATGCGCAGCTGACCGAGCCGGACGCGAACGACTTGATGCGGGTGCTGCTCGAAGCCGGCATCGACGCCAGCAAGTCTTCCCCCGACAGCGGAAAGAGCTGGACCGTCGAAGTGGGAAGCGACGATTTCGCGCGTTCGATGGAAGTGCTCCGCGCGCACGGATTGCCGCATCCGAAATACACCTCGCTCGGCGACATGTTCAAGAAGGATGGGCTGATCTCCACGCCGACGGAGGAGCGGGTACGGTTCATCTACGGCGTGTCGCAGCAGCTTTCCGACACGTTGTCGAAGATCGACGGCGTGGCGGTGGCCGAGGTGCAGATCGTCCTGCCGAACAACGATCCGCTGTCGAACGTCATCAAGCCTTCGTCCGCGGCCGTTTTCATCAAATATCGAGCGGGCGCCGACATTCAGGCGCTGGTGCCGAGCATCAAGAACCTCGTCGTGCATAGCGTCGAAGGCCTGACCTACGACAACGTCAGCGTGACGCTCGTGCAGGCGAGCCAGCCGATTCCGGAGGGCATGGTTGCGCAGCAGGAACGCGCCGGTGCATCGACGCTGTGGATCGCGGGGGCGGCCGTATTCGGTGTCGTCGCCGCCGCGGCTGCGCTGTGGCTAGCCTTCGCGCCGCGCGCCTGGCGCGACGCTGGGCCGAAGCATTGGTTCAAGCGGGTGAAAAAGGAGAGCGGTGCGCCCGCCGTCGCGCCATGAGTTCGAACCAATTGTTGATTCGCGTGCTGAGCGAGTTCGATTCGCGTGTACGGGAATTGACCTCGGCGCTTGCCGACGAGGCGGCGCGCAGGGCGCCGTTCGCCGTGCCGGGCGCGGCCTCCGAGCGGCGCTCGTGGGCGCTGCGATTGGCGTCGGCGCGGCGTTTGTGGTTCCTCGCGCCGGTGCCGGCGGACGCATTTCTAAGCGCCGGCAATCGCTTGGCGACGGTCGCGGCGCACGCGTTGAAGCCGATTTTGTCCGCACGCGCGCTGTACGACTGCCGCGATGCCATTCGCCGCTGCGTCGACCGCGAGACCAAGCGGGCGCTTTCGCTCAGCATCGGGCCGGTGGCCTTCGCGGCGCTGCAAGCGCATGCGATGACATCCACGTCGGGACAGCCATTGCCCGACGATCTGACCGCCGATGCCCTGGCGCATCGCGGCTGGGCCTTGATTCTGACGGATGGCGCATGTGCCGATCCGACGTTGCGCCGGACGGTCGAACTAGGCCTGGCGTTGTCGGCGGGGGGCGACATCTGGCAGAACGTGCTGGCTGGCGAGCGCGATACCTCGCTGATAGCGGGTGCGTTTGCTGCCGATGGGGCGAAGCCGGGCACGAGCGCCACGGACGAATTTCTTTCCATCGCAGGCATTTTGTTTCCGGAGGTCCAATGGCTATTTGGTTGAAGCGGCAGCCCAAGGTCATCGCGATCGACACCGATGTCGTCCGCGCGGGGGAATTCGCGCGGACGATGGAGTTGAACGATGCGATGCAAGCGCTCGACGAGGTGGTGCACGCAACGATGTCCGACGCGCAGCAGCGCGCGGCGCATCTGATCGAAACCGCGCGGCGCGAGACGGAGGCGTTTGCCGCCGCCGCACGCCGCAACTTCGAGAAGAGCGCCCGGCTCGGGTATGCGGCGGGGCAACGGCGCGCCCTGGCCGAAGCGCATGCGGACTTGCTAGCGCGCGCGCGCGACGAGCGCGAGGAGCTCCATGATCAATCGGCGCGACTCGCACGGCTCGTGATGAGCGCCGTCGAACAAGTGATTGCGGAGAGCGATCGCGACGCCCTGATGCGCCGCGTCGCGGCCGCCGTGTCGCGCGCGATCGACGATGCGTCCCATCTGAGCGTGATCGTTTCGCAGGCGGACGCGGAAAGCGCGAGGCTTGCGTTCGGTGCGCTCGTGCGCGAGGCAAACCCGCCGCTCAACCTCGAGGTGGTGGTCGACGACGCGATCGACGAAGGCTGCTGCGTTTGCGAGTGGGATGACGGCGTGATCGAAGGCAACCTTCGCGCGCAATTGGCGGGGCTCGAACGCGCCTTGAAAGGCGCCGTGATGTCCGCCGCCGGAGTGCCGACCGCGGATCGCCTGGCGCAGGGCGAGTGGGACGAGCACGCGTTCGACGGCGAGGAAGCTTGAAATGAGCGCGATCGCCCGCTTTGCGGACCACTTCGAAGCCGCGCTCGGCCAAAGCGCGTCGCTCGAAAGCTATGGAAAGGTGCTGGAGGCGGTCGGGACGTTGATCAAGGTGGGCGGATTGGACGCGCAGCTGGGCGAGCTATGCGAGTTGTGGGGCCCCGACGGATCGCTGATGCAACGCGCGGAAGTCGTCGGTATCGCTCGGCAGCACGTGTTGCTGGCGCCGTTCGGCAACATGACCGGCATTTCCCGCAGCACGCGCGTCACGGGCAGCGGCGCGCCCCTTTCGGTCCCCGTCGGCCCGGGACTGCTCGGGCGAGTGCTCGATGGACTCGGAGAGCCGAGCGACGGCCTGGGATCTATCGAAGCGCTGCAGCGCGTACCCGTGTTCGCGAATGCACCCGATCCGCTCGAGCGGCGAATGATCGAGACGCAGCTCGGCACCGGCGTACGGGTGATCGACGGCTTGATGGCGCTGGGCGAAGGCCAGCGCATGGGTATCTTCGCGCCGGCAGGCGTCGGCAAGAGCACGTTGCTCGGCATGCTCGCTCGCGGCACCGAGTGCGACGTCAATGTCATCGTTCTCATCGGCGAGCGCGGACGTGAAGTGCGCGAATTCATCGAACTCATTCTCGGCGAACACGGCATGGCGCGCAGCGTCGTCGTCTGCGCCACCTCGGATCGTTCTTCGATCGAGCGTGCGAAGGCGGCCCACGTGGGCACGGCAATCGCCGAATACTTCCGGGATCAGGGCCAGCGCGTGCTGCTGATGATGGATTCGCTCACGCGTTTTGCGCGGGCGCAGCGCGAGATCGGGCTGTCGGCCGGCGAGCCGCCGACGCGCCGCGGATTTCCGCCATCGGTGTTCGCGGAACTGCCGCGTCTGCTCGAGCGTGCCGGCATGGGGCGATACGGCTCGATCACGGCGCTGTATACGGTGCTGGCCGACGACGAAGAAGGCGGCGATCCGGTCAGCGAAGAGGTGCGCGGCATTCTCGATGGGCACTTGATCCTTTCGCGCAAGATCGCCGCGCGAAACCGATATCCGGCGATCGACGTACTCGGCAGCTTGAGCCGTGTCATGCCGCAAATCGCATCGCCCGCGCACTGTGCCGGAGCCGGGCGTATCCGCCGCTTGATGGCGAAATACGACGAGGTCGAAATGCTGCTGCAAATCGGCGAATACAAGAGCGGTTCCGATCCGCTCGCCGACGAAGCCATCGCGATGCATGAAGAGATCGAGGGATTCGTGCGTCAGCGTACCGACGATTTGGCCGATCTAGCCGAGACACGCGATGTGCTGTGCAGCTTCGGCGAGCCATGAGCCGCGCGATCGAGCAAGTTTGGAAGATCGTCGTTGCGGCGAAAGCGCGCGCGAAAGAGCGGCTCGAGCGTGCGCTCGCCGATGCCCGGTACGAACTTCGGCGGCTGATGGATGCAGCGCGGGAAGCGGAGCATGCGCTCCAAGCGGCGCAGGATCGTCGCCTTGCACATGAAGCGCGCATTGCGCAACTGCTGAGCGATCCCAGCGGATTGTCGCCCACGACGTATCTCGACTTAGATCGTTACAGGACGCCGTTGATGGAGGCCCTCGAACAAGAGCGCGCCGCGGTGCGCCGCGCGACCGATGCCGTCGAGGCGCAGCAAAGGGTGCTCGAACAACTTGGGATAGACGTACGTCGCGCCGATGCATCGCTGGAAGCCGCGCGCGAGCAACTGCGCAAAGCGGTCGCGGCGACCCAACGGCGCATTGAAGAACGGGCGGAGGACGAGGCGGGCGAAACAGCCGCCGCGCGTCTCGTTCGCGCGAGGGGGCAACGATGAGCGAAGGATTGGCCACGGCACGCGTGCTTGCGGAGCTGTTCAACGAGTATCAGGGTTTCTTCTTTACGCTGGCGCTGAGCGCGGCGCGCATCGCCGTTGCTTTTTCGATTTTTCCGCCAACGAGCGGCGATATGCTGCCGGGGACGGCGCGCAACGGCATCATCTATGTGCTTGCGGTGTTCGTCGCCGCCGCGCAGCCCGCCCATCACTTCGATGGGCTCGGCTCGGCGCAGCTCTTGATGATCTCGCTAAAGGAAATGTTTCTCGGCGCGTTGCTTGGCTTCGCCGCATCGTCGGTGTTTTGGATCGCGCAATGCGTCGGCACGTTGATCGACGATCTCGCCGGCTACAACAGCGTGCAGATGAACAACCCGCTGCGGGGCGATCAAAGCACGCCCACGTCGAACACGTTGATGCAATTGGCCACGGCGTTGTTTTATGTGGGAGGCGGCATGACGTTCTTGATGGGCGCCGTATTCGAATCGTTCAAATGGTGGCCGCTTGCGTCGCTGACGCCGTCGATGGCGAGCGTGGCGGAAAGCTTCATCATTTCGCAAACCGATTCGATCATGACGGCGACCGTGAAGTTCGGCACGCCGGTCATGCTTGCGTTGGTCTTCGTCGATCTGTCGATCGGCATGCTCGCGCGTGCCGCGGAAAAACTCGAGCCGTCATCGCTCAGTCAGCCGCTGCGCGGCGCGATCGGCCTGCTGATGCTGATCCTGCTAGTGGGGGTGCTTTCTCAGCAGGTGATCGGTTCACTGCGTCTTGACGGTTTCGTGCGGCAAGCGGCTGCACTCGCAGCGCCGAACGCCGTTCATACGCCGAACTGAGCTGCTTTTCGAAGCGCTCTCCCGCCTGATGGCGCAGCGGGCATATCGCCCGTTCGCCTGCGTCGATATCCCCTTTTCCACGAACGTTGCGCGACGCGTAGTGAGAATTTTTGTGCTTTGGCGCAGGCGATATTTTCTGGTCCAAAACCGTAGTCAGAATTGTTGTGAATGTCCGTGAGATTGTTGAAATTATGCGAACGGAAGCCGACTAATATCCATTCAAGCACGGTGATGCGCGAGCGACTCGCGGTTCGATCCGATGCACGGCTTAGCCCGGTCGGCCGACAAGTGACGGGGCGTATTCGAAGAGTGTCGAGCTATGTATCCGACGGTCTATCTTGCGCTGCTGTCAGCCCTCAAATCACGTGACAACCTACCGCGTTATTGCGCTTCGATGCTGGAGGGCGATTTCGCAAGAGCCTACTGTGTCGTCGACGATGTCGCCGATCAGAGCGAACGCGTGCAGTTGCAAGCGCGCGGACAATCGAACCACGAGTTGACGGCGTTGGCCGACGTATCGGTCGTGGTCGGCGATTTTGAAGCCGCGGAGAATCACTACCGCCGCGCGCAAAAGCTGACTTGGAAGGAAGACGATCAATTGCGCGTGCAGTCCTGTCGCAATACGGCCTGGGTCAGTCTGTTCCGCGCGCGCCCGGCCGTCGCGCAACGCGGTTTCGCCCGTGTCTGCGCGGAGAGCGAGGCGTACCTCGAGCAACGGATCGAAGCCTATATCGGCATGGCGCTCGCGCACCATCAACTCGCTCAGCAGCAAGCGGCGGACGATGCATTGCTGCGAGCCGCGAAATTGGCAGACGAGCATCAGGAACCTCGCTTCCGCCTCGTCGTCGATTTGCTCGCGCAAGAGTTCGACGTACGGTTGCGGGTGCGTGCATCGCGTGCGCTCGACGACCATGCCTTTTGGCAGTCGTCATTGATCTCGGTGTCGCTCGCCGCGGGCAGCCGCGTGCCGCTCGAACCGGCTTCGGCGGTGGCCGTGCGCCCGGCCTTGCTGTCGTTGCATCAAGAATTGCTGCATAGCATGGAGCGTCTGGCGAGCGGCGAATGCGGTACGCCCGCCTCGGTGATCGCAACGCGCATTTCGCGCCAGGCCCCGAATCGCGATTTCGAATTCCATGCGCTGTTGGAGATGGCATTGGCGGCGTTTGCCGGCGGTGGGGCCGATCTCGGCGTCGAAATCATGGGTGCGCTGGCGGCGCTCGACGGGCAAGCGCATCGCAACGTCGACTACTTTTACTGCATGGCGAAAGTGGCGACCCGCCGCGGCGAGCACGTGCAGGCGCTGAAATTCTATTGCCAGTACACGGCCGAAGCGCTGCGTTGCCTGCGCAGCGATGCGGCGCCGCTACGCGCTGCGGGCACGGCGCGCACCCACGGCCCGGCGCCCGTGAACGACGACGTGTCGGCGCGTCTTCCGGCGAAGTATCGGCGCGCCTACCGTTACATCATCGACAACATCGACCGCGAGGACCTGACGACGCGCGAGGTCGCCGCCGAAATGAACGTAACGATGCGCACCATTCAACTCGTTTTCAAACGCGCGCTGGGCGTCACCCCGTGCGGCTTGATCCGGTCGTTGCGGCTGGAGGGCATTCGCCGCGATTTGCTCGACGAGAACGGCCCCGCCTCCTCGATCCACGACACGGCCAACCGATGGGGGCTCAAGAGCCGCTCGACGTTGGCGAAGGGCTATCGCAAGCACTTCAACGAATCTCCGTCCCAGACGATCATCGCCTGCACCCCGTAACGCCACCGATTCTCGCGGAGCAATCAAGCATGAAATATCAAGGACGCATGCGCTGCGTCAGAGCGCTCGTGTTGTCGGCGTTGGTGGGGATAGGATTGAGCGCGAGCGATGCGCTGGCACGGCCGATTCCCTGGAAATCGAATCACTTCGCCTATGTGGCGGATCATAAGGACGTCAAGGAGGTCCTACGCGACCTGGGTGCGAGCGAAGGCGTCATGACGTGGATATCGCCGCAAGTCGAAGGTGTCGTGACAGGGCGATTCGACGAAACCCCGCAGCGCTTTTTGGATCGAATGGCCGATTCCTTCGGGTTCATCTGGTACTACGACGGGTCGGTGCTGCGTGTCTCGGGCCCTAACGAAGCACGCAGCCAGACGATCGGGCTCATGCATGCGACGACCGACGATTTGCGCTCGGCGCTTTCCCGGCTGGGTGTGAACGATCCGCGGTTCCCGGTGCTCTACGACGACAAATCGCGGACCGCGGTCGTATCGGGGCCTCCGCGCATGGTCGAACTCGCGTCGGACGTCGCCCACTTGATCGATCGCGACGTCGAGCGCGGCGACACGCCCGAAGTGCGTTCGTTCAAGCTGCACTATGCGTGGGCCACCGATCGATCGCTGATGGTCAACGGCGAATCCGTCATCGTGCCGGGCGTCGTGACGGTGTTGCGCAGTCTGTATTCGAACGATACGGACCCGAGAGTCGGCAATGCCCCCGCGCAGCTCGGAGCCGATGCGTATCGGCTGCGTAGCATCGGCGGATCCTCGGGCGTCCAAGAGGCGGGCGCGAACGGGCGACTGTTCCCGCCGCTGCCGGGTTTCCTCGGCGGATCCGGGCCATCGCAGGCAGCGCCCGCGGGCGGCGCCGATCCCGCGCACAACGCTTCGGTTCCCCCGCTGCCGGACGACATGATGAGCGCGCGCGCGGGGGCGCCGTCGGCGACAGGGGGGGCGTCGGCCCATCCCGACGCGCCGATCATTCGCGCGGACGCACGCGACAATGCAGTCCTTGTTCGCGCACGCGCGGAGTCGATGCCCGCCCTGGAACACCTGATCACGTCGCTCGATCGTCGCCCGGGCGTGCTGGAGATCGACGCCAGCATCATCGAGATTTCGGAAACCGGCTTGAAGGAACTCGGCGTCGATTGGCGGCTGAACGCGAGCCATATCGATATCGAGACCGGAAACGGACAGAATGCGCAGGCGAGCTTCCCGGGCTCGATCAATCCGCAGGGCTTCGCGAATACGAATTCGAGCACGTCGTCGACGCTATCGAGCGCGGCCGGCGCGGCTGCCGCGATGACGCCGGCCGGCGGCGTATTGACGGCGGTGATCGGCGGCACGGGGCGCTATCTGCTCAGCCGCATCAGCGCGCTGGAGCAAACGGACAACGCACGCATCACCGCCAATCCGAAGGTCACCACGCTCGACAACGTGGAAGCCGTGATGGACAACAAGCAGACGTTCTACGTGCCGGTGCAGGGCTTCGAATCCGGCAGCCTTTACAGCGTATCGGCGGGTGTGGCGCTGCGCGTCCTGCCCAGCATCGTCTCCGAGCAGGGCAAGCCGCAAATTCGGCTCGACGTGCATATCGAAGACGGCCAATTGACGAACCAGACGGTGGGGCAGTTGCCCGTGGTCAGCAAGAGCACCATCGACACGCAGACGTTGATCGATCAGGGGCAGAGCTTGCTGATTGCCGGCTATTCGGTGGATCAGGACGATCGCAGCGAGTCGGGCGTGCCGGTCTTGTCGAAGATCCCCGTCATCGGGGGCCTGTTCAAGTTCAAGCACCATCAAGGCCAGAAATTTCAGCGCCTGTTTTTGCTGACGCCCCGCGTCGTGTCGGCGGCTGCGGCCGAAGATGCTTCGGCTTGCTGCGGGCAGGGTTCGACGATGTAGCCGTGGCTTTCCCTCGTTTAAAGCGTTGAGCTTTAAACTTTCAGCATCCGCGCCGCCGTAGGCGAGCGGATGCTTTTTTTTCGCTCTCGATGCTCGCGACGTGTCGCCCGTGTTCGGGCAAATAAAAAGACCGGCGGAAATGCCGGTCGGGGGTGTTGCCATCGAATGTCGAGCGTGGCGGGTCGGCAGGCCCTTGTTTCTGCCGGGGCCTGCCTGGCTACGACGAAATGCTTGGAATTCAGACCTTGGGGGTCGCGTTCGAGCTCGAGTCGTCGCCGCCGACGAGGCTTGCGCTACGGCCTGCGCCCGGCGCGGTGGGCGGCATCATGAAAGGCATCGGGGGCATGCCTGCGGGCGGAGCGTTGGATGCCGTGTTGTAGGCAGCGGCGTTGTCGGCTGCATTTTGGGCGTTGTCGGCTCGCTGTTGTTTCTTTTCGTGCTCGTTTTCGGCGCCATGAGCGGCATAGTCCGCGTGGCTGCTGCTTCCCTCGCCGGCGTTCGCTTTACCGCCGAACTTGCCGAATTTGCCCGATTGACCCAACTTGCTGAAGGTCGGAAAGTGGCCGGAGAGACCCGAGCCGCCGGAGCTGCCTAGCTTGTTGAACGAGGCGAACTTGCCGAACTTGCCCGACCCACCGGACCCACCGGACCCGCCGAACCCGGCCCCCGACTCGTGCGAGCCTTTCCGGCCGAACGAAAACCCGCCTGCCGCACCTGCAGCGGCGCCCAAGGCTCCGGCCGCCACGACGCTCGAACCGGACCCGCCACCCGTCGGCATAAACTTCGATTCGACGCCGCCGAGCGCTTTTTGCGCCGCATTGCCGGCTTCCATTTCACCGACGTTCTTGACGACACCCTTCACGGTTTGCGCGAAGTTGCCATGCAATGCGCCGCCGATCGCGGTATCCAGTTGGGCATTGCCGATGTGCGCATTGATGAGGGCGTTCGTGCCGACCGCGGCGATGGCGCCTTCGGGCGTGAGATCCGACGCCACTTCGACGACATCCATACCGGCTTTGCCGAGATCGCCGAGCGCTGCGCCCCACTTGCCGTGCACCGCGTCCTTGCCGGCCTGGATCGTGCCCGAGATAGCGCCGACTGTGCCGTTGACCACTTCGGCGCCCACTTGGTCGACGCTCGACTTGACGTCGTTGGTGAACGCATCGTAGCCCTTCTCGACCTTGCCCATCGCCTTGTCCATGCCCTTGCTCAGATGCATGTTGGCGAGGGAGTCGACGGCCACGTGGCCCACCGCGGTGACCGCGTCGTAGTAGCCGTTGAACGCATCCTTGCCTGTGTTCACGGCATCGTGCAGGGCGTCTTTGAAGTGCCCGTGAACGAGATCGCTGCCCGTCTTTTTCAGGTCCTTGCCGACCGTCTCCGCATCTTTGACGAGGTTCTTGCCGACTTGCTCGACGCCGTCCTTGATGCCTTTACCGATCTTGGCGAACGCGTGCTCGATGCCTTCGCCGATCTTCGTATTGGCGAAGGCATCGAGGTGCTCGACACCTTGCTTGATGTCTTTGCCGACTTTTTCCACACCATGCTCGACGTCTTTGGCGACGTGCTTGATGTCGTCGCCAAGATGCTCGAAGCCGTGCTTGATCTTCGAAAAAATGCTCATGACATTTCCTTTATTCGCTGTAGTCAGAAGGGTGGCAAAGGCAGGCTCATCGAGGCAGCCTTTGCCGCGCGCGTTCACTTCGCGCCGGCGCTCGCCTGCGCTTGCGGCATCATCTGCTGCAGCATTTGCGTAATTTCCCCGAGCATCTGCATGACTTGCCGATTGCCGTCGCCGCTGCGTCCATCGCTGTTGCCCGATTGACCGTGCTGCGCAGTCATCTGTTGCAGCATCTTCAGAATTTCCTGCAGCATCGATTCGATGGACGATAGGGGATTGCCACCCGTCGCCGCTTGCGAACCGCCGGCAGGCGCGGCACCGCCAGCCGCATTGCCGCCGGCGGCGTCGCCGCCCGCCGCACCGCCTTGCGCGCCGTTGGCTTGCTGAATCTGTCCGAGCATCTGCGTGATTTCGCCGAGCATTTGCAGCATCTGGCTGTTGTCCTGGCCGCCGTTCGACTGCAGTTGCTGCAGCATTTGCAGGATCGTCTGCAACATCGATTCGATCGATTGCAGGCCGCCGCCGGCGTCGCCGGCCGCATCGGCGCCGCCGGAACCGCCCGCCGCGCCCGCGCCGCTGCCCGCATCGGCGCCGGCCGCTGGGGGGGGCGTCGAGCTGCCCTTGGTGTCGATGCCCGCGATTTGGTTTTGTTGTTGAATGGCTTGCGCCAGCATGTGCTCGATCATGTTGAGCATCATGCCCAGCATTTTTTCGATTTCCGCCGTGCCGCTGCTGTCGCTGCTGTCCGCGCCAAAGGATGCCGAGAAGTCGACGCCGTTGACGCCGCCGTGGGAAGAACCGCCGATCGATAAGCTCATGAATGACCTCGTCGTCATGAATAGTGGATGCACGCCGCCGAGAGGCAACGCCCGGGTGTTTCGCCGCGCGACGAGGCCCCAGGGCAAACCTGTCGGAACAGGCGACACCGGACGCATCGTTCAGCGTCGAAGATATCGGCGATCGGATCTTTACGCGGGAGCCGCGGCGAACTCTATTTGCCGCGTGCGAAAGAATTCGTTGAAGGAGCGACGCTGTTCGAGCCGCTCAGCCTTGCACCGGCGCCACCGCGAACGAGACGCCGCAAGCGCGGGGTGCGGACTTGGAAGGCGCCGAGCGGGTACGAGGTTGATCCCATTGCGCCGGTTCATGGGCGAAACCTTCCGTCGACGCGAGATCGAGTTTGTAGCCCAGTGCGTAGACGGTCTTGAGGTTCGCGCCGCGTTGCCCCGACAGCCGGAGCTTTTTGCGCAGCTTGTAGATGTGCTGTTCGATCGATCGACCTGCAATGTCTTCGCACGCGCCCCATACGCTGCTCGCGATTTGCGCGCGGCTCAGGAACTTCCCAGCGTTGGAAAACAGCAGCCATGCCATCGCGAATTCGCGGGGCGTGAGGGGGATCTCCTCGCCGTCGATCGTCAACGTGCCCTCGTGCCGTCGCAGCACATATCCGCCGCACGAGACCACGTCGTCCTGCGTCTCGGATGCGTGACGGCGCATCGCGACATGCGCGCGCAGTCGCACTTGTTGCAGGTCGTGGCGATTGGCCACGTCCGTTGCGCCCGCGTTGATCCATCGCAGCATGGCCGTCCAGTTCGAAAACGGCGTCAGCACGATGACCGGGAGCGATGTCGCTCCGTTGCAGTTCTGCCACGAGAGCAGTGAGGTCACGAGCATGGAGTTGTTCTTCGCATCGATCAAGACAGCGTCGAACGCTTTCGTTCGCATCGCGCGAAATAGCGGCAACTCGGCCTCGAACGTTTCTATCGCGATGCTGTCTTCGGCGAAGCAATCACTAAGGCTGGTCGCTAGTTGCTGGTCATCGGTAACGAGAGCGAATCGCACTTTAATTCTCCAGTCGGCGCTTGTCGTATCCGTTAGTGTCGTTTGTCGGCGTTCTGGATACTTCGGGTTTTCGTCTTTCCCTGCGCACCCTCCGACATCCTTACGCGGCCCGACGCCACGCTGGCGGGCTTTGCGCGATTCGTCGCGGCGCCGGGCGTCAGAAAGTTCCTACACGCGAATCCGACTGATCTGATCGATATGGGCCGGTTGCGAATATTTGATGCACGGTAATTACCGCTTAAATGACGGATCGGTATCTCATCGGGACCAAGCGCGAACGCGATAGCGAATAGCGGCGAATACGATCGAGCGTCACGGAAAACAGGAGGCGCGGCAGCGGCAGGGGTAGTCGGGAGGGGGGGCATTTCGGCCGCGGCTGGTCGACCCGGCATCCGCAAAGCACGCTGGGGGCCCGCGGATGGATGCGGGCCCGCACGAGAGGGTGGCGTCAGTCGAGCGTTCCGATGATGTCGCGCAGCCGCTCCTTCGCTCTGCGAATGCGCGCTTTGACGGCGGACTCCGTGGAGCCGGTGATGGCCGCGACCTCCTCGGTGGAGTGGCCCGATAAGTAGGAGAGCGACATGACGAGCTGCTGATCGATGGGCAGTTGCCTCATCGCTTTCGTCAGTAAATCCGCGCCTTCATAGTCGTGCGTATAGTGCAGCGCGGCCAGATGCCGCTCGTATGAAAGCGGCACCGTATCGGCGAACCGGTGCTCGCTGCGAATCGCCTGGCAGGCGCAGCGATAGGCGATAGCCATCAACCAGGTCGCGACCGACGACTGGCCGCGGAAATCGGCCGCTTTGTTCCACACCACGTGAAAGACGTCGTTTACAACCTCGTCGATCATGTGACTGCTCCACGTCATCCTGTTCAGGAACCGTTCGAGCCGCCGTGCGTATTGCCTATGCAGATGCGCCAAGGCCGATGCGTCTTTGCGCCCGATGCGCGCGAGCAGCATGCGGTCGGCGTCCGCCCGCGCGTCGGCACGCAGCGCCTCGGCGCCATGAGCAGTCGCATGGTGCAGCAGTTCACGAAGGGCCTCTTGAATGTGCTCTTCCGCCGCGGAGGAGCCGATGTCGTGAACGGTGCCCACGATGCCCGTTATGTTCGCGCCGTCGGAGATGACGCTCTTGTAGAACCGTACGAGCCCGATCTCGCCCGATGGCTTGGGCAGTCCGGTGGCGTAAATCTGCACGCCGCCGCGCGACGCGAGGGAAAGGTCCGCCTGCTGATAGACGAGCGCAAGATCGGACGGCGCGATGTCGTAGACGGTTTTTCCGGTGAGATGCGTCCGGTCGCTGCCCAGCCGGCGCTCGAATGCCTCGTTGCAGCCGGTATAGGCGCCCGCCGCGTTCTTGAAGAAGACCGGCGAGGAGATGTCGTCCGCGGCGCGTTGCAGCCAGCCGGTATCGCGGGCGCACGACTTCGCAAGGTGTATCAGTCTCGCTTCATCGCGAGAACGGCCGACAAGAGTGTCGGGATACAGCAAGTCCTCTTGCCCGGCGACATCGTTTGCGCCGTGGGTGATCAGCGAGACGACGATTTGCGGCGATGCGTTCTTCACGACCGGCACCAGGTACGGCGTCGTTCCATGACGGCTGCGCCACTGGCTCACTTCGGCTTGGGCGTCCGCTGCGATGCAGTCGACGAATACGACCGTCGGATCGGCTGTTTGGGGCGCACCGGCCGGCGCGGCTTGCGCCCCATGCGTCGCCAGTGCCGCAGGCATCGACCGGCCGTGCGCACTGGACCAAAGGAGACGAGGTTCTATGCAGCTCATTGTTGCCATATCTTTATCTGCTCCCTCCATACTGCCGCTTCGTTCTCGTGCACAGCGGTTGCCGCGCGTGAGGCGCGATGCATCGACCAATACGCGACACACCTCGGCATAGATATCGATATCTCCATCGCTTGACCGCCGGCATTGCGGATGAGCGTGGCCGGCCCCTATCGCCGCAATTTACTGTATCTATCGGTGCGGCCGGAATGCGCAACGCGGTCAGGTAATCCTGAAAATTCGGAAAGGAAGGATGACCAAATCCGCCCTGCGCGGGCCCCGCATCGCGGTCGTCTTTCGCGACGCCGGTGCGGTCCGGCCGCCGAGCGAAGCACCCTGGCGGCGGGTATAAGGAAATCCTTACGCGATAATCAGCAATTTGCTCAGGTTCTTTGCCGTCTTTTCCTCGGCCTGGAAGCCGCAACCCGCGGTGCAACGCATGCACAATATGCACATGCCAACGATTCTCATTTGAAGGGGACATGGATCGATGCGCGACACGCGAGACGCACTGATCAGGCAGAATCGTGAATTGCAGCAGCAGGTGCGGGCGGGGCGAGAGGCCGAGCGCGCATTGCTCGAGTCGCGTGAAGAGCTGCGTCAGCTCAGCGCGCATATGGAGTCGATCCGCGAGGAGGAACGCAAGCGGATCGCGCTGGAGATTCACGACGAGCTTGGGCAGTTGCTCACGGCCTTGAAGATGGACGTGTCGCTGCTCAAGATGCGGCTGACCGATGCGCCCGATCTGCTTGGGAAAGTGACCGGCATGCGGGAATTGGTCGAAGCGACGATTCTGATGGTGCGCAATGTCGCCAACCATCTGCGTCCGGCTGCGCTGAATTTCGGGCTGCTTTCGGCGCTCGAATGGCTTGCCGACGATTTCACCAAGCGCATGGGCATCTCATGCCAGCTTCTTGCGATCGGTTGCGAGCCCACGGTTCGCGATTCGCACGCCACGGCCATGTTTCGCGTCGTGCAAGAGTCGCTGACCAACGTTGCGCGTCACGCGGGGGCGTCGCGCGTCAACGTCACGGTGGTATGTACGGAAGAGACGCTGCAGATTCACGTGTGCGATGACGGGTGTGGTTTCGACCCGGCCGCGGCCGGCAAGCGCGATTCCTACGGATTGCTCGGTATCCGCGAGCGCGCACGCCTCATTGGCGCGTCGCTGCAAATAGACAGCGCTCCCGGTTGCGGGACCGTGATTTCAATTGCTATTCCTGCTCAAGATGGAAGCGAACATGATCAAAATTCTTATCGCGGATGACCATGCGGTCGTGCGCAGCGGATTGAAGCAGATCGTGGCGACGGCCACGGACATCGCCGTCGTCGACGAGGCGGTGAGCGGGGCGGACGTGCTGAGCAAACTGCGAGGCAAGGAAGTTCAGCTGTTGATGCTCGACATGACGATGCCCGGTATCAGCGGCGTCGACCTCATTCGTCGCGTGCACGGCGAATATCCGGAGATGCCGATCCTTATTTTGAGCATCCACAACGAAGCGCAAGTCGTTTCCCGTGCTTTACGTGCCGGCGCCGCCGGCTATGTCACGAAGGACAGCGACCCCGAAGTGTTGCTGGCGGCCATTCGAAAGCTGGCCGAGGGCGGCCGCTTCATCGACCCGAAGCTCGTCGACGCGGTAGTCTTCGAGCGTCACTCCAGCGATGTGCCGCCCCATGAAATCCTGTCGGATAGAGAGTTCGAGGTGCTGCGCGCGCTGGCGAGCGGCCGCAGCATCAACGACATCGCCGATACGTTTGCGCTCAGCGCGAAGACGATCAGCACCCATAAGCGGCGTCTGATGCAAAAGCTCGGTTTGAGCAACAATGCCGAACTCATCCGCTATTCCATCCGCCACGGCCTAGCGGCGCAATGAGCGCCGCGGCGCTTGCTGCCGCAAGCGAGCTCCGTGGCGTGACATCGATTTGATTCGCTTCCGTACCAGGCATTTCGCCGACACACGTCGGCGCTAGCGCGCCGCCCACCTAGACTCGACTCGCATGGTTGGATCCTCTATCCAACGCGACATGCGCTACCGGACTAGGAGGGACATGGACATGGCCAACACCGGCCTTCAGGCGAGAGCGACGCAGCGCCCCGCGCATCGCGACGATGCCGCGCTCTTGACAGCGCTCGCGGGCATGCTGGGGTTGCAGGAAGAAAGTGCGCGGCGTTTTGCCGGATCGGGGCGCTTGCAACTCGACGGCATCGAACTCGCACTGCACACGAACGACCCATCGTCGCAACGTCCGCAATGGATTGCCGAGGCGACCCTGCCTTGCCCGCCGCGAGTCGATCGTTCGACCTGGCATGACGCGCTGCTCGTAGTGAACGAGGCGGCCATGATCTCGGGCGAGTGGGGTTTCACGGTCGACGATGACGGTTCCGCAAGCCTGCTCATGCGCGTCGCAGAATCGATGAGGACGCCCGCATGCCTTCGCGCTGTACTCGAAGGCATGTACGACCTTTGCTCCGCCGTGCGCGCGGGCGCCTCGGCACTGCCCGCTTCGCAGGGGGTCTCGCAATGAAAGCGATCGATACGCGCGAGACCGGCGATACAGCGACGCTCGAGAACTCCCCCGCACCGGATCGGGAATTGCACGCGCCCCAAGCGGTGCTCGACTTCGTCGTCGAAGTCATGGCGGCCCTTGGCGCCGCACCGGACGTGTCGCGCGAAGCGGCGCGTACCGGCCGTATCGCGCTTGGAACGCAACGCTTGCTCCTTGCTTTGGCGCCCGACGAATCGGCGCTGATCGTGAGCGCATTGCTCGACGAGAAGTGGGCCGGCGCCCCCGAGCGGCGCGCGCGTTTTCTGCAGGCTAACGCGTACTTGCTGTTGAGCGCCGGCATTGGTTTTGCCATTGGCCTCGGCGGCCCTCAGTTGATGTGCAGATGGAATCTTGAGCCACGCACGCCCGACGCGCTCGCGCATTGGCTGCGCAACTTCGCCGCGCTCGCGGCCGATTTCCAAGCCGTGCGTGCCTGACCGACATGTGCGCTGCGATCGGACCGGACCGATCGTCCGACCATTTAGTCCGGTAGTTTCGAAAGGGTAGAGGCTATGCACAACAAAAGTATCGCGGGCACGTCGGGCGCTTCTTCGGCGCAGCACGAGCAGCCCGCGCATGAAGGCACGTCGCGGCAACCGCGTTGGACACCGCCTGCCGGTGCGCATTCGGTGCGTACGACCGACTCGCGATTGTCCGGGTTGCCGTCGCCGAGACGAGGCCCCGTGCCGAGTGCGAACCGCGAGAGCGATGACGAAAGCGACGGTAACGAGAGCGACACGTCAAGCCTGTTCCACGGGGCGCCATCCTCGCGTTACGGTTCGGCGCGGCTACGAAGAGCGTTGGAGACCGACTTCCCGTCGACACGCGCCACGCCCGCGCAGGAGCAGTCGGGGGTTCCCCAGGAGCGGACGTCGACTGAGACTGCGCCTGGCGGCGGGCGTTCCCTTACCGCTCCGCTCCACTACGCTTACGGCAAAGCCGCCGAGCTGGGCGCCAAAGCCGCGGGCGTCGCGGCCAGCGGCTATGCCGTGGCCAGGGACGGCGTCGTCGCGACTGCCGAGGGGGGCCGTAAAGTGATCGGCGCCGGCCTTCGGCACACCGCCCAGGCGGCAACGAGCGCGGCCTCGGGCCTCAGAGTCATGAGTGTCGAGCCGCGTTTGATCGGTGCGGCGGCCGGACACTTGATCCACCAAGCGACGGCTACCGGCGCGACGACGTTCGCGCGCGAAATGCTCTACGAGGCGCTGTACGCCGCGCTGCGTCAACTGCCGCGCCCGGCGATCACCGCGATGCAGGTCACGACCGGCGTCACGACGCTCGGGCTGCACCGGTTGCGTCAAGCGCGCGAGCAGCGCAATCCGGAAGCGGCCGCGCGGGGCTTTCACAATCTCAGCGCGGCGCAGTGGGAGGCGCTGCCGCACGAAGAGAAGCAAGCGAAGATGGCCGAGCAGCGTCTGTACTCCGACGCCGTGACCTCGCTCGCGACCGCAAGCGTCATCACGAACGTCGCGATGGGGCTCGGCGGGCCGAGCATGGGCCAACCCGATCTCGGTGCGCAGGTGCTCGCCACGGATCTGAAGGTGATGGCTTATGCGGCCGCGCGAGATTCGATTCAGGCCGCATTCCGGATGGTCAACACCGCGCAGGAAACGAACGGCGGCGTCAGCGGCGCGCATTTGCAAGCGGCTGGCTCGTTCTATGCCGCCGCGAACTTCGTGGCGAACTATTCGTTCGGCGCTGTGCCCGCGGGATTGAGCGAGGCGCGCACGACCTTGGCCGCGACGTTCGGCGACAAGGAAGCACAAGCGGCGCTTGCGGCGCACCCTTCGCCGCTTTCGATGGGACAAGCGCTGGGTACGGTCGCCCACTCGTCCGCGGTCAAGGCGACGATCAATACGTTGCTCGAGACGTCCGACTGGTTCCATGTCACGCAGCAAGAAGCGAACGAAGCAGGTACGGAGCAGCGGTGGGAACCCGCGGCGAGGGGAACCGACCATCGACGGGTGCTGGATCAATCGGTCACCCGTACCGCGGTCATCGACGCGAATATTTCGCTCGGGAACGTGCTGGGGATCATCGCCGCCAAGACCCATGCGCCGGCGTGGTTGAGCGACTTGATGACCAATGGCGCCCCCGCCGCTTTTGCAGGGGCGACGTACGGCACGATTGCGCGAACGTGGCAGGCGGAGTCGGCGGTGCGCAGCGTCGCGGACCCTCGCCCGAGCAGCAGCGCCGCGCAAGAGGCACAGGCCAGGCCCAGTACCGAAGCGCCGCGAGGCGACGATAACGTTTGAGCGTACGAGCAGGGTCGCCGCGGATTTCCATTCAAGAACGAATTCGGCGGCGATTTAGCGGGCGGCGCGGTTGACACCGGGCCGCCCGCTTTTTGCGTTACCGCTGCTTTTGCGGCGTATCGGGAGCTGAATCGAACACAGCCTTGATCCGCTCTGCGATCACGTCCTCGGAATTTGGATTCGGGCTCGCCTCCCACCAGGGCCTGGAGTCGGTTCCCGCGGTTTGGCGGCCCGGTTCAGGCATGCGATCGGTAGGCCGCTCGTCGACCGGCTCCAGGGAGGCCGGATCGGGGCTAGCCGCAAGCCAGGCTCTGACGCCGCTGTGCGAGGTCTTTCGATCGCGCTTGGGTGTTTGGACGAAGCCTTCGCCTTTAGGCTGCTCCGGGGTATCCGGATCAAGGCTCGCTTCAAGCCATGCTTTGACGTCTCTTCGTACCGCCTTTGGGTTGCGCTTGGGCGTGCGAACGAAGCCGTCTTCCTCGAGCGGCTGCGTCGAATCCGGACGAGGGCTCGCCTGCAACCATGCCTTGACGTTCTTTCGTGCGGCCTTAGCATCGCGTTTCGGCGTCGGAATGAAACCGTCTTCCGCAATGGCCCCAGCGGAGTCGGGATGCGGACTCGCCGTCAGCCAGCGCTCGACGTCCGTTCGCGTGGCTTTGGGATTACGTTTAGGAGTGCGAACGAAGGCCTGTTCGTCCATCGCCGGGGCGACTGGCGTCTCGCTCGAGCGCCGGCCGACTCCGAGTCTGGTACGCGCTCTTTCGGCAGCGAGACCCGAAACGCGCCACTCGTCGGCGCGGCTGATGACGCGCGACCCGAGCGAGGCGTCGGCGTCGGGATTGCCGGAGTGCTGCGGTCGATCATCGGCCGTTGCGTTGGCGTGCTCGGACGCATCGCGTGTGTCGATCGCGTCGGTTGTCTCGCGCGGCAACATCGGATCGGCGGCCGTTTCGCCAGCAGGCTCGGCTGTTTCTTGAACCGCATCCGCCGGCCGGTGAACGGCTTGGAAATGATTGCCGAACATGACGATGCCGACGGGCTGCGTACCCAGCGCCGATGCTTGGAAACGCACCGGGCCATCGGCGCTCGGCGCGATCAGCTGGACGTTCATGTCGGCTCGATAGTCGCGATTGACCGTTCGGATCAGGGCCTCGAGCGCGGGCTCGTCGTCGTAAAGCATACGATCGCCTTGCTCGATCTCGGGATACGTCTGCGCCAACTGTGCGCGACAGCGCGCGGCCGTTTCCGCGAGCTCGGGCTCAGATGCCCTATCGTAGCGGCCTGTCGCATGCTGCAGAAGCGAGATGATGAGACAGTCCATACCGCTGCCGCTGTTATAGGCGGCCCTGATGCCGCGTTGTTCGAACCACTGCAGGGTCTCGGCGCGGCCTTCGCCCATCATCATGTCGCGTTGGGCGTCGAGCGCGCTATTCGCCGCCGGCTCTTGGTCCGTCGCGGCGGTCGAGGGCGTTTGCGCGGGCCGTGGGCGAAATGCGGCTTCGGGACGCGCTGCCGGGATGTCGCCATGTGTGACGCGCGCACTGTGGCCCAACGCTGGGATCTCGTGCAATGCGAGCGCGGCCGCGCGCGGATCGAATGGGGGCGAGCTGGCCGGTTCCTCTGCAATCGGCACATCGCGAGGCGGGGACGGCGCCTCATCCACCAAGGTGGGAATGCTGTCCTGCCGCGGGCCGCCTTCCGCGGCTTTGCCCGTGGCGAGATCGGTCAAACGTTCACGCACCCCCGGGCTCATTTGATTGCCGCGATCGGCCGCGCGGCGCGTGGTCGCCAGCGGCACCTGTGCAATGACCTGCGTGATGGGGCTTGCAATCGAAACGCGGACGCTGTCGGCGAACATCTTGGCTTGCCGCGCGACGAATTTCGCTTTCGTTGCAACGGGCGCTTGTCGATAGCGCCAATCGTAGTATCCCGTCGTGCCGCTGAGCTTGGCCGAGGAGAGCTTCGCGCCGCCTAGGGAAACTTGAATCTCCTCCGGTACGTCCTTCGACGCTTCAATGGCTTCGAGCAGCTTCTCGAGTGCGGCGTCGTTGTGCCGGTCGCTCAGATCGAGCAACATCGAATTCGCGGCGGAGAGGTCGAGCGTGAACACCACCGGATCGCCTTCGCGCTTGAGGGTGTCCACGAGCTGGCTCATGCCGGTCTTTTGGAATCGCGCGCGCTCGGCCGCGGAGTAGGGCGCCGTCACCGGCGCGCTGCCCTGCACGAGCAAGCGCGCGTCGTTCTGATCGCCGTACCTGGCTGCGGGATGCATCCCATGACCGACTGCGATGTCCTTCTCGACGGTGAGCGCCAAGCCGGCCGTCGCGCCAAATGCGTTGACGGCTCCGGCCAAGGCGGCGGGGCCGGCGTTGGTCATCGTATATCGCTCGCGCTCGCCGATCGTGTTGGCCTTGGCGAGCTTGGTCGCCTCCACTTGCTTGCGCGCGTCGCTGCTGAAGAGATCGCGGGCGTCGTGGTTTTCGATCGCCGCCAGGGCGCTCGCCGCCGCTTGCAAAGTGGTGCGCGCCTGAACGGGATCTTTCTCGGCAAGCGCCGCCTTCATCCTCGTTTGCGCGAGCTGAAAGTGAAGCCAATCGCGCAGGCAGGCTTTGACCTCGGCGCGTCTACCCTGCATTTGCGCGCGCGAAGCCGCTGCGAGGCGAGGGTCGCGGGCGCCGCCGCGGCCGGCTCCAGTGTTGAAGTCGTGCAGCGAAACGAGCGATTCGGTGACCTTGCCCAGCAGCAGACGTCCCATGCTGTCGAAACGCATGCGCTCCGGCGTTTTCCACGCATCGGATAGGGTGGCCGTTTTGAAGTGGCTCGCATGCGATTCGGTGAAGGCCTCCTCGAGCGCCGCCACCGCGGTGTCGTCGGCGCCCGCTTGCGCCACCTGTCCCCGAAACGCCGCATAGTCTTTCCAGTTCTTGACCGGGTCGAGATCGTCCTTCACGGTATCGCGGCGTGCGATCTCCTCCAGCGTGGCCAGCAGCTTCGCCTTCGCTTGCTGACGCACTTGCGGCTTGCCTATCGCGCGTTTCTCGGCGATGTAGGTTCGATAGGCCTGCCCGCGCTCCTTCTGCTGTGTCGCCGCGTTGCCCGCCAGCAGGTCCAGCGACTTGGCCAGTGCGACGATGGCGCGGTTGGCCTTGTCTTCGCCGTCCTTGCTCGGTCCGGAACTGAGTTGATAGCCGACGTACAACGTCGCGGCCAGTGCGACCGCGGCGGCCGTCGCACCGGCCGTGACGGCGGACGACACGACGACGGGCGTCAGAATGCCGAGGACGGTCGCCGTCATGCTTGCCGCGCTCGAGGCCACGCTTACGCCGAGCGCGCGTTTATTGCCGTGGTATTCGATCTTCGCGCTTTCGGACGCGGTCTTGTAATCGGCCTTCAGTTGCGCGCGCATGCAATAGCGCGCATGCGCGATTGCAAGGTCCTGTCCGGCGGCGTGCAAGTCTTTCTCGGCATGTTGCCGCTGCGTTGCGGTGGCGTTCGGATTCGAAAGACGAGCACGCGCATCGTCGAGGGCGGTTTGCGCGCTTTCCATTTTTTGCACGGCGTGTCGAACCTTGTTCAGATCCCACGCCACGCGCGTGGCCGCTTGCATGACGTTGGGCCCTGTCTTGGCGCTGGGCGACGCGTCCGCTTTGCCTAGCGGCATGATTTCTTCGGTACCGGAGTTGCGAAACCGTAGGTTGGCCGAATCGAAGGCGAGCTCGGTCGTCAGTGCCGTCATGAGCACTTGGATAGCCGAGAGCGCCGTCTTGGCGGGCAGACTGGCGGAGGCGGCCAATTGCGCGATGCTGAACGTGCCGCCGACGGCCGCGGCGGCCGCGGTGCGCTGACGGTGCAGACCGCCGGTGCCCGCTTTCTTAAAGCTGTCCGTAACGGCGTCGGTATCCTCGAGCCCCACCGTTTTCAAGAACGTCGCGATCATCTCACGGTAGTACGTCGCGTCGTCGGCGCCTTCGGGCAGCAGCCGTTGACCCTTGAGGTCGGCGGGAATCGAATCGGGCCGCGCGCGTTCGAAGTTCAACGCCATCAACCGCGAGAGCCCGACGACCGACGGCTGCGATCGCTGGCCTTGCGCCCATCGTTCGCAAATGTCGAGCGTCGCCGCTTCATCCCATTGCGCGACGCTGACGGCCGGCTCGTGCGGCACCTTTTTGATATCGAGTAATTGAGCGAGTCGCCCTCGGATCGTTCCGCGCGCCGACCGCGCGCCGCCGCCCGGCTGCGTCGCAGGCGCCGCCTCGGGCCCTTTTGCGTCCCGCGTGCCGCTTGTCGGCGTTTGGGCGGCGGCGGGGGGCGTGGCGGCGGAATGGATACGGTTCGATGCGGATTTCATGGCGGGAGCGGGCAGGAGCAGGGGAGGTACCGTGCATCCTAGGTCAGCGTCCTTGAGGTGCATCCGATGCCGGCGAAACCCTTTCTCCCGCAGCGAACCCGGCATCGAGGGCCGCGTGTCAGGTCAACGCGAATTCCACGCAGGCTCGCTGGGGCGAAGCGGTGTTGCCAAACCCAGCTTCGCGCGCAAAATCGACTTCGAAGAGGCGCACCGCGGAGGTGGTCCCGCGATAGTCTCCAAAGGCGGACAGCAGCGGATCGTCGTCGTGCAGAGCGGCGAGCGCGTAGAGGTACGCTTTGCCGCACAGCGAGTTATACGCATGGGCCAAGAGCATGGCGCAAAGCGATGGATCGTCGTCTTGCGCGGCGATGAACGCAAGATAGACGTAGGGAAGCGGTTTGCCGCGCGCGGGCAAAGTCGGCCATCCGCGAGTGGACGCCATCAGGTTGTAAGGAATCCTAACCAGGCGCGTCGACCGCGCATAGCGTTCGACGTGCGCCTGACGCAGGCTACTTTGATTCCATACGGCCATCGTGGCGCAGATCTGTCCGCCCCGGCGCGCGACGAAAAAATCTTCGGCCCGAAGCGTGTCGCATCGGCGGCCCGGCTCGAAATCGGACAGGTCGAGTTGCGGGGCCCATCGCCGAGAAGCACGTCGAGCGTTGACGAATCGCACGAGTTCCGGCAACGCATCGTGCGTGGCTCGCCCCACGTCGACGCCCGGCATGCTCGGCGCCGTTCTCCTATGTGTGAGCCGGATGGCGCGCGCGATCACGCGGCCGCTTGGCACATAGTGCGGTAGGCCGGCTCGGCCCCCCAAGAGGTTGCGTAGCGCTCGTTGGTTGTCGTCGTAGATCAGGGTGTAGCACGGCAGGGGGTCGGCATCGTGAAGCGTTCTGACGTATCGGTAGATGCGTGCGAGCAGGAACCCATTGCGATGATCGGGATCGATGCGCAGATCGGAGAGAAACGCGGTGCGTCGCGGGCAGCCGTCGATGTATGCGTTCGCGACAGAGCGGCAGCCCGTTGCGACGATGCGGCCGGTGGAGACGTCTCTGGCGACGATGACTTGAACGGATGCGCCAAGAAGTCGCGAGGCGCCGAAGTAAGACGGCTCGCGCCGCAACGTAATGGCGGCGACGCCTTCGATCGGATCGAGCGCCATGCGTTGGCGCAACTGGGCGTCGTCCTCGGAGGTAGCGAGGCAAAGGGAGTACCGAGTCATAAATCCTGGAAAGAGAATTGAACGAGCGCGTGTCGACGTTGGGAGGGCGAAACGACTCGCGTCAGTGCGCGCCCTGCGAGGGCGAGCGCAACAAGCCGAACCAGTGTCGAGTCATGCGCATCACGGATGGGAGTGCGCCGCTCGCGAACCGCAGGCTGTCGACAACCATGGCGCTTCGGCTTGCACCCGCGCGGACATCGCAGCGACAAAGCAAGAACGTATAGCGCAGTAGATCGGCGCCGAGATAGCCAGTGGCGAGCAGCAGCGCTAGCGTGAGCAAGCCGCGGCCGAGCCCGGCGCGGTGCGCCACGCGGGCAGCCACATGGCAATGGCCGAGTTCTTCGCGCGCGTGCCATCGCCAGAGCCGGGCCGTGCGCGTATCGTCGTCGGCGAGCAAGAAGGGATGCGCCTCGATCTCTTGGGCGAGCACGGACGTCAAATGTTCGAAGGCCACGACGAGCGCGAGCTTCATCGGAACGCCGAAGCCATCCAACTCGGCGGTGATGCGGCCCGCGCGTTCGACGATGGACTGCGTGAGCGGCGCCGCATCGACGAGCGCGGCGTTGTAGCGAGTGTGTGCTCGTCGGTGAGCGAGTTCTTCCCGAATGAATCGGTCGATGTCGCTGGCAAGCTCGCCGTCCGGCTGGGGCTCGACCGATGAGCGCCACGATTCGATCGTATCGATCAAGAACTGTTCGCCGGCCGGAAGCAGCAACGAAAGCGCGTCGAAGAACCGGCTGCGGACGACCGTGCCGTTCCACGCACTCGGGCGGCAAGCAACCGATGAAGGATGAGGGCTAGGGGTCATGAACGGCGATCGGAGCGAAATGAAGTGGGAAGCATCGCGTTCGCTCGTTGGCCCGCGGCTGTCCGCCAAAGTCTAGGACCGCTCGCGAACCACCGGCGCGCGAACATGCCGTACGCGAGCGGCGTTGCGGTTGCATCGGCTTTTAGCGCGCCGGGCGCCTTGAACCAGCGAAGCGAGGGATTGCCGTGGTGGACACGGTGCAGTGCGCGGTGCAGCGTCACCCAGCCAAGCCCGAACGGCAGCACGATGTCATGGCTGATCGATCGCGGATCGCGGTTGTGCGACACGGAGACGATCGCGACGCCGTAATGCTCCGCTTGCGTCAGGATGAAATCGATCCAAGAAAACATCGCCAGCGGGATCAGGTAGGCGCAGGCGACGGCGCCCGGCGCGATGCGCAGGCCGGCGACGATGAGCAGCCCGAAGATCGCCATCCAACCGAGCGCGAGATGCCGCTGTAGGCGCTTGTTCGCGGGCACCATCGGCCAGGCAGTCCGACCGATGTGCCAGGCTACCCAGGGTAGCTCCACGGGGGCGAGCAGCCAGATCCAGCGCGTGGGCCAGCTGAGTGAATAAAGACGGCCTTCCGGATCGGCTTGAGTGCACGTCGCGCGGTGATGGGCGAAATGAAAGTAGCGGTACGCGACGAAATTGACGCCGAACAAGGCTGCGCAGACGATGCCGATCGCGTCGTTCAAATAGCGGTTGCCAAAGAACGTCCCATGCACGCTCAGGTGTTTGGCTTCCTGGCATCCCACGAGCAGCAAGGCTTGAAGCGTCGTTAGCGCGACGAGCAGCCAGAACGAGGCGGTGCGCCAGATCAAGACGGTGTTTGCTGCCGCCGCGGCAAGGAACAAGGCGCTCGGGAGGTCCGCGGACCATCGACCGGCAACACGTCGGAGAAGTGCTTCCATGCGGCCGCTCACAGACGTGCCGCGAGGGCTTGCGTGACACGCTGCAGGAAAGGCACGGGCAACGCGGCCCAGAGCGGCGCGAACGTCGATAACGGGACGGCGCCCCGCAGAATCACTCCATAGTCGAGCGAGCGCTCGTGCGGAAAATAGTTGGGCTTGATCGAAACGATTTTCGTGAAGCCGCGCGACCGGTAGTACCGCAGTTGCGGGTCGAGCGGAACTGAGCCGCGCCGAGCGCCGACATAGTCGTCGATGGGCCGATGCGGATTGACCCTGCGCCAGTCGCGCAGTCCGGGCACCGGGGAGCCCAGGTAGATATGACGCCAGCCGTGCTTGAGCGCGAGCGGCCAAAAGAATTTCAGCAGTGCGAAGACGCCTTCCTGGTTGCGGCTCGTGAGGCTGATGCCGAACAGGGTCGAACTCGTATGCGCAAGCGGGGCTCGCACGCAGTCATTCCATGTCCGGGCGTGTCGATGAAAATCGTCGGCTACTGGGCGCATGAATAACGACGCGAGAAGGCGACCGGATCGTGTGCAAAACGCGCCGATCGCCAGGTCGGGATGCGCGTCGATTCGCGCGCGAATTTCGTTCTCCGATGCTGCCTGAAGGTCATTCCATTTCTCGTGTTCGAGTTCGAGCAGCGCAGGTAAGTCTCGATGGCTGAGAAAGCGCGCCGTTGCCGGTTCAGCTTGGATTGGGCGAGTGCTGAAAGGGGAAATGAAGTGAAGGCTATGATCCATTGACTAGCATGCCGTACGTCACGATGCGCCGGCTATTCGAGTTTTAGAGGGGAAAATTCTGTCTTATTCATATGTCGTCGATATGACGTGATTAACTCGTTTGCGGATAT